>JAJYQJ010000059.1 GCA_021794655.1 Actinomycetes bacterium
CGATTGTCGCGATCGCTTCCACGCCAGACGGCAAGGGGTACTGGGAGGTCGCCTCCGACGGTGGGATATTCGCCTTCGGCGACGCGAAGTTCTACGGCTCGATGGGTGGACGCCCCCTTAACAAACCAATTGTCGGGATCGCTCCGACCTGGACAGGCAACGGGTACTGGGAGGTCGCCTCCGACGGTGGGATATTCGCCTTCGGCGACGCGAAGTTCTACGGCTCGATGGGTGGACGGCCCCTTAACAAACCAATTGTCGGGATCGCAGGAACGCTTGGAAGTGGCGGGTACTGGGAGGTCGCCTCCGACGGTGGGATATTCGCGTTCGGCGACGCGCAGTTCTACGGCTCGATGGGCGGACGCCCCCTTAACAAACCAATCGTCGCGATGACCGGCACGCCGGATGGAGGAGGTTACTTCGAGGTCGCCTCCGACGGCGGTATATTCACCTTCGGCAACGCTCGGTTCTTCGGATCTGCTGGATCACTTCCACTTGTCGCCCCGGTCGTCGGGATGGCACTCGCTTGAGCTGGTCGATCGATCCAGTTGGTAAAGTGAGGTTCTAGGGTGTCGGCAGTCGACGTCGTTCTACTCGTCACAGCAGTCATCCTCTGTGTTTCGGTGGTCATAGCAGTAGTGCTCGTCTTCGTCTTAGCGACACAGGTTCGTCGTGTCCAGGTCGAACTCGACCGCCTGCGTGAACAGGTCGTTCCACTCGCCACTGAAGCGCACAAGGCAGCCCAGCACGCAGCAGGTGAGTTGGAAAGGGTAGAGAACGTCTTGGAGGGGACCGAGTCGGTTACGTCGACGGTCGACTCCGCTTCGAGGTTCGCAAAGCGGGCGTTCGCGAACCCTGTTGTCAAAGTGTTAGCGCTAAGAGCAGGTGCAGCGACCGGCCTGCAGCAGCTGCGCGAACCGAGGAGTGCCGACACGGCCAAGAACGGACGTAGAAGTTGAAACGTCCCATATGGTTCACGAGCGGGGTCGTCGTAGGGGTGGGAGGTACGATCTGGGCAGAGCGACGGGTCCGCAAGATCGTCGAGGAAACTACAGCGCGGCTCTCAACTGAACACGCGCTAGAACTCGCGAGATCCAGGATCCATGGTGCAAGAGACCGGGTCCGTAACGCGATCGATGCAGGTCGAGACGAGATAGATCGCCGTGAGGAGCAGCTTCGCGGCGATCTTGGACTAGACGATATCGACGATACAGTGGCGGTGAAGAAGCTCTCATCGCGGACCCAGAGGATCGCCCCTTCGACCCGCCCATCTACCGCGACTCGAAGACGGAAGCCTCGAATCTCACGCCGTTTGGGTGTTGAAGAAGTCACCCGGGGTGACGGGTCGCATACGTCGGCGTTGTTGCGAAGCAACCGTTAAGATTCAATCGTGATTTCCGTGTCGGACACAACGAATGCCAGTGCGGTTCTTGCCAGTGCGGTTCTTGCCAGTGCTGTTCTTGCCAGTGCTGTTCTTGCCAGTGCGTGTCTTGCGAGGGCGGTTCTTGTCTTGGGCCGGCGCGCGACGACCAAGACTACGATTCCCTACGGAGCGCGGTGATGGATGCGAGCAAGGTCAGGAGTTCGTTCACCGGATTCTTCGCCGATCGTGGTCATGCTGTAGTGCCGTCTGCGAGCCTAATTCCCCACGACCCTACCGTGCTTTTCACGATAGCCGGCATGGTGCCGTTCAAAGCGTACTTCCTAGGAGACGAGAAGCCACCGTGGCCGAGGGCGACTTCGGTGCAGAGATGTTTTCGCACTATCGACATCGAGCTCGTCGGGCGGACCTCTCGTCACTGCACGTTCTTCGAGATGCTCGGAAACTTTAGCTTCGGAGACTACACCAAGGCCCAAGCGATCCCATACGCATGGGAACTCTTGACCGAGACGTTTGGGATCGACGGGGATCGCTTGTGGGTGACGGTCCATGAGTCAGACACAGACGCCGAAGAGATCTGGAAGAGCGTTACCGACGTCGCTCACGACAGGATCCAACGTCTCGGCGAGGAGAATCTGTGGGGGATGGGAGAGACCGGACCGTGTGGACCGTGCTCGGAGATATTCTACGACAACGGCCCGGAGTTCGGCGCCGACGGTGGTCCAGCGACAGGGGGAGCTGATCGCTTCGTCGAGATATGGGATCTCGTCTTCATGCAGTCGGATCGCCAGGCGGACGGAACCGTCGTCGACCTTCCGCGACCGAGCATCGACACCGGCGCCGGGCTCGAACGGATCCTGCCGATCCTGCAGGGAAAGGCATCGATTTTTGATACCGACCTCTTCGTTCCTCTCGTCGAAAAGGCCAGGGAAGTAGCCGGCGTCGGATCCAACCGGAACGAGGTCGATGAAACTGCGCTGCGAGTAATGGCCGACCACGGACGGGCGATGGCTGCGCTCGTCTCAGATGGGGTCCTACCCTCCAACGAAGGAAGAGGGTACGTACTGCGCCATATCGTGAGAAGAGCTGTCCTTTCGGCGAGGCGGCTCGGATCTGAGCAAAAGGTCGCCGCGCCTTTGGCGCGAACAGCTGCCCAAGTCTTGCAAGACGCCTACCCGAGTATGTTTTCTGACATCGAGCTGACTGAGTCAGTGCTCGAACGTGAAGAGTATGCGTTTGACGCTACGTTACGTTCTGGGCTCAGCATCTTGAGAGACGCGTTGGACGATCCAGGCGTCACGTCCTCGAAGAAGCTCGCCGGCAAGGTCGCGTTCCGTCTCCACGACACGCACGGATTTCCAATAGAGCTGACCGAAGAGATCGCTAGGGAAGAAGGCGTGTCGGTTGAGCGCGAAGGGTTCGAGGAAGAGATGGAACGACAGCGTTCTCTCGCTCGCAACGCCGCCCGAGTCGACGTCGCCGCAAGCGACGAGGAGTACAGGGCTATCCTCGAGAGCGACGGCGCATCAGAGTTCGTCGGTTACAAGGTCGAGAACTACTCGGTCGCGATACGGGTGGTCGCTGTATTGAAGGGTTTAAAGGACGGCACCGTCGAACTCTTCTTGGACCAGACCCCGTTCTACGCCGAGTCGGGCGGTCAAGTCGGTGACAACGGCGTAGTAACAACGGAGACCGGCAAGGCAGTTGTCTTTGATACGGTCACCGTGTTCCCTGGATTGATCTCGCACAGGGCGCGCATTGAAGGCGAGGTCCTCGCCGGTCAGATCGGGATCGCGACAATTGACGTAGAGCGTCGCGAAGCGATTCGGCGAAATCACACCGGTACACACCTCCTCCATGCCGCACTGCGCGACGTCCTCGGTAGCCACGTACGCCAGCAAGGATCCCTCGTTGCCCCGGAGCGTCTGCGGTTCGACTTCAGCCATCACGGACCACTTTCAAGAGAGGAACTCGCCGCCGTCGTGCGTAAGGTAAACGCGGAGGTGATAACAGATGAGCCGGTCAGTACCGTCGAGACCACTCGCCGCGACGCCGAAGAGATGGGCGCCCTCGCGTTTTTTGGGGATAAGTACGGTGAGGCCGTGAGGGTCGTGCACGCGGGGAGCCATTCGCTGGAGTTCTGCGGTGGCACCCACGTGGACCGGCTCGGCCAGATTGGCTTGGTGAGAGTGCTCTCGGAAGGATCGATTGGCTCCAACACACGGCGCATTGAAGCCGTCACCGGCAAAGCTGCGGTAGAGAACATGATCGAGATCGACGAGGCTGTCTACGAGCTCGAACAAACGACCCGCGTCGATTTCTCGAGCATGAAATCGACGGTTGAAAAGATTCTAGAACGCCAGCGTGACGTTGAAAAGGAGCTATCCAAGCATCGCCGAGCTTCCATCAACGAACTCGTCAAGGAACTCGCAAAGACAGCCTCTGGTGGAGTTGTCGTGCAACGCCGCGACGGCCTCTCGGCCGACGAGCTGCGTTCAGCTGCGGTCGGGACGCTCCAAGCTCCCGACGTCGTCTCTGTAGTCCTCGGTGGCGTCGGAGCCGATCGGAAAGTTTCAATCGCCGTCGCTTCCAAAGGACAGACAGACGCATCAGAGATAGCCAAGATCGCCGCAAAGCACATCGGAGGTGGCGGAGGGGGATCGGACAAGATTGCACTCGCAGGTGGGCGTGATGCCGATGGATTGGACAGAGCGTTACTAGAAGCGAAAAAAGCGATTTCGTAGCGGTGGTTTCTGTACAAGCAGCTCGTGAGACGCTTCTCAACGCGAAGGTTATGGGAGTCGATCTTGGTAAACGCAGGATTGGGGTCGCACTTAGCGACTCAGGAGGACTGATGGCGTTCCCCCGGGGGGTGATCGAGTGTTCGAACGATCGCGACGCAGACCTCGTCAAGTTGGCGAAGTTGGCAACCGACGCGGGGGTCGCAACCGTAGTAGTCGGACTTCCACTCTCCTTGGACGGCACGTTGGGACCTGCCGCTGAAGCGGCTCAGGTGGACACGAGGGCCCTGAGGCGTATCCTGGCCGCCGATCGAGTTCGGGTTGTGAGCTTCGACGAGAGGTTCACAACCGTCTCTGCGACCGCCGCACTCGCCGAAGGAGGAAAGCGCGGTGCTGCAGCCAGGCGCGTGGTCGACGCAGCGTCGGCGACGGTGCTCCTCCAGGCATGGATAGATCGACGGTGAACTCCGAACCCGCCGCCAACGTCAGTGAGGCAGCCGACGATGGAAACGAGAACGAGGACAGTTCAGCGCGAGTCGGGATCGCGCTTATCCTTTGGGGGGCGCTTCTCGCCGTCGTTGTGCTCTGTGCGGCCGGCAGCTTTATCTGGTACTGGCTCGAGTCTCATCCAATAGGTCATCAGGGCAGTTCAGTTCTCATCCGTGTCAACGAAGGAGAGTCGGCAGATCAGGTCTACTCCTCGTTGGCAGCACACGGCGTCATCTCGAGCGCGCTCGCATTTCGTATCTCCGATCTCATCCACGGTGATCCACTGATTCGCCTCGGTGCTTACGACTTCAAGAAGAACTCCTCGTTTGCCGAGGTCAGGTCCTTGTTTCAGAGTGGTCCGAATATCTTTTTCGTGACTGTTTATCCGGGCTTTACAGTTGCCGAGGTCGCCGCCGAAGTCGGAAAGGTGCCAGGGCACTCTGAGACCGCGTTCATCGCCGATTCAAAGAGATATGCGTCGCTTTCGCCGTTTTCAAACCCGGGCACTCCCGGACTCGAAGGCCTGCTTGGGACGGGTAGCTATGAGATATACCCGAACGAGTCGAACAAGGCGATCTTGGGCCAGATGATTAACCGCTTTGATCAGATCGCCGCGAAGGCAGGGTTGAACCAAGCGGCCGCCGCGAAGCTCCATATGACCCCTTATCAGATCGTGACCGTCTCCTCGATCGTCCAAAAGGAAGGTTATATCCCGGCGAACATGGGTCCCGTCGCTCGGGTCATCTACAACCGGCTGGCGAGTGGTACGCCACTCCAGATGGACTCAACGGTCCTCTATTCGTTGGGTCAAGACGGCGGGACGGTTACAAAGGCCGATTTGAAACTCAACACGCCGTATAACACGTACCTCCACGCCGGACTACCGCCGACACCGATCTGCTTTCCCTCGCCAACTGCGATCTCGGCAGCACTCAGTCCCCCGTCTGGGAAGTGGATGTTCTTTGAGGTCGTCGACAAGAACGGAACCGAGGCTTTCTCTGACACATTTGCCCAACAGCTCGCCAACGAAAAGCTTGCACAAGCGAGGGGCATTCCGTGACCGAGATCTCAAAGGGTAACTCCTGGGATCTCGCTCGGATATCTGCAGCCACCAGAGTCGTCGCGGTGATCGGAGATCCGGTCTTACACTCGCTCTCACCCCGGCTGCACAACGCGGCGTTCGCCCAGATGGGACTGGACTGGGTCTCCGTTGGATTCGAGGTGAAGCGAGGAAGGGCAAAGAGCGCCTTGGACGCGAGTCGCTCCTTGGGGTTGGTCGGGCTCTCCGTCACGATGCCGCACAAGAGCGACGTAGCGAACCTCGTCGACTCCCTGACAGAGGAGGCGTCGAAGCTGAACGCGGTGAACTGCGTCGTCTTCTGCGACGACGGGGCGATAGGAGCTAACACGGACGGAGCGGGGTTTATCCGATCCATCCGGCGCGGCGCTCAGTTCGATCCAGAAGGGAAGCGGTGCATGGTAGTTGGATCAGGGGGTGCAGCGAGGGCGATAACGCTCGCGCTCGCGAATGCTAGCGCTCGCGAGGTGGTAGTAGTTGCACGATCTGGCCCGTCCGCCGAGCGCTGCGCCGAGATCGCCGGCGGGATTGGTTGGGTCGGGACGCCACAGTCGGCGACCGATATGGACTTAGTGGTGAACGCTACGCCAGTTGGCATGTCGGGTGGCCCTGTGGAGACAGCTACGCCCCTGGTCCAAGCAGAGATCTTGCACGAGGGTCAGCTTGTCGTCGACGTGGTCTATGAGCCACGCACGACGCCGTGGCTGGCTGCGGCCACTGCTCGTGGCGCTAAGACCCTCGGTGGGATTGGCATGCTGGTGCACCAAGCAGAGCTCGCGATCACCCTTTGGTCCGGGATCGAGCCGCCGGTTTCGCCAATGTGGGAAGCCGTATCGCAGCTGTGAGCAGAAGCGGAACGTGCTCCGTTGTGACATGTGAGCCGGCGACCGTTTAAGCTTGGCCGCAAGCAACGGAACCATGAAGCTCGGTCGAGCAGGCTCTGTTTTTTGTCCAACCGGCGTAGTTGAAGGGGGAGTTGATAGGTGGCTGTAGATCCGCTGGCCCTAGATGCGCCGGCCCTAGATCCGCGAGCGCAGTTCGTGGTGGGTGTATCGCCGTTCGAGCGT
This sequence comes from Actinomycetes bacterium, assembly GCA_021794655.1. GTDB lineage: Bacteria > Actinomycetota > Acidimicrobiia > Acidimicrobiales > RAAP-2 > JAJYQJ01. Next base: position 6,757 of record JAJYQJ010000059.1, read on the forward strand.
CCAGATCCGCGCCTTACCTCTGCCGTCTTGCGGGCCGGCGCGTTAGGGGTCTTGGACTTGGGACGTGACATAGACGTTGCCCGACTGGCGGTGAGTGAACTCTTGGACTCGGGTATCTATAGGTTCGGGGTGCGAGTGCCCGAAGGTTGCCCGCTCATGCCAGAGCACTTCAGTGCGGATCCCTCGCACGTCATTCTCGCAGAGTGCACTACGGGCGAAGAGATTGAGATCTGGAGAGGGCCGGACCGGTTGGTTTTCGTCGAAGTTCGCTCGCTCGACGAAGCAGTTAGAGCCGTCGGCTTTGGGGCGGACGGGCTAGTGCTGAGGGGGTCCGAAAGCGGTGGGCGCGTCGGCGAAGAGACGTCACTTGTCTTGTTGTCGCGTATCTCAGGAAAGGTGAGCGTGCCGCTGTGGCTCGCAGGTGGCATAGGCATCCACACAGCGGCGGGAGCAATTGCGGGGGGAGCGGCGAAGGTCGTGCTCGACTCCCAGCTCGCCCTGTTGCGTGAGTCAAGTATCAACGCGAGTATCCAAAGTGCAGTCGCGTCCATGGATGGAAGTGAGACCGCGGTTATCTGTGGCTATCGAGTGTTGATGCGGCCGGGGCTCAAGTCGGCCGAGGTCTTGACAGAGTCCGATCCGAACGTTATCCGCGAACTGATCGGCGGAGAAGACCTCGCGTCAGAGTTACTGGCGATCGGTCAAGACGGCGCGTTCGCGAGCTCGATCGCGCGCAGATGGGTGACCGCCGGTGCGGCCGTAACCGGTATCAGCCGTCAGATCGTCGAACACCTTCGTGCCGCCAGAAAGTGCCGCTCCCTTGAGCCAGACGCTCCGCTCGCCAGAGAGCACAAGACAAGGTATCCCATAGCCCAGGGCCCTATGACGCGGGTCTCGGACAACGCGTCGTTCGCACTCGAAGTTGCCAGAGCAGGCGGCTTGCCGTTCCTCGCACTGTCGCTGATGACCGGAGCGGAGTCTCGGGTTCTATTGGAAGAGACCGCCGAACTCTTGGGCGAGATGAGATGGGGGGTCGGGATCCTTGGATTCGTACCCCCCGAAGTGCGTTCTGAGCAGCTCGAGGTGATCCATGAGATAGCGCCCTCGGTGGTACTTATCGCGGGCGGACGCCCCTCACAAGCAAAGCCGCTCGAACAGATCGGGATAACGACCTATCTTCACGTTCCCTCACCCGGACTGCTCAAGATGTTCTTGAAAGAAGGCGCTCGCCACTTTGTATTTGAAGGAAGAGAGTGCGGAGGCCACGTAGGTCCTCGGTCAAGTTTTTCGCTCTGGGAGTCCCAGATAGAGACAGTTATCCACTCTGGCAGCGCTTCTGAGGTGAGTGTTCTATTTGCCGGCGGAATCCACGACGCCCGCTCGGCTGCGGTGGTCGCATCAGTGTCGGGCACCCTGGCAGCTGCCGGTGGACGCGTCGGTGTCTTGATGGGAACTGCGTATCTTTTTACCAAAGAAGCTGTGACGACTGGAGCGATCAAACCTGGATTTCAAGCAGAGGCGATTGAATGCGACCGTACGGTGCTCTTAGAGACGGCGCCCGGGCACGCGACTCGTTGCGTTGACAGCGAATACGTATCTGCGTTCACCGCAGAACGGGATCGACTCAGCGCGGCGGGTCTCGACCAAAACGAAATATGGGCCGAATTAGAGGTGTTCAATCTGGGTCGGTTGAGGATCGCCAGCAAAGGACTCATCCGACGAGGAGCTGAGATCGCAGAAGTTAACGAGGAGGTTCAAAAGAGCGAAGGAATGTACATGATAGGACAGGTTGCGTCACTGCACGACGAGGTGACAGATGTCGCCTCGTTGCACGAAGACGTTAGTGTTGGATCGGTGACCCACTTGCTCAACTCAACTGGATCTACCGGCGAGACTGTGGTCTATGGAAACCAAGAACAATCTAGCGATGTTGATATCGCGATTATTGGAATAGCTTGCATCCTGCCCGGCGCGCCGGACAAGGAGACATACTGGGCGAACATCGTCGCGGGCAAGGACGCGATTGTCGAGGTCCCGCCGGAGCGGTGGGATCCGAAGCGTTACTTCGATCCATCAGCACTTAGCGTCGACGCAGGCAAGAAGACTCCCTCGAAGTGGGGTGGTTTCATCCCCTACGTACCCTTCGACGCGCTCGAATACGGCATACCGCCGCGCTCGTTGGCCGCGATCGAGCCGGTACAGTTGCTCAGCCTTCAAGTTGCCGCAGACGCTCTGCGTGACGCCGGTTACGCCCACGACGGCGAACGAGAGTTCAACCGTGAGAAGGTGTCGGTGATCTTTGGAGCTGAGGCAGGTACAGATCTCGCGAGCGCCTATGGATTCAGATCGTTGGCGACGCAGTATCTTGGGGTATTGCCTGACTACTTGGACGAGTTACTACCCGAGCTCACCGAAGACTCTTTCCCCGGGATGCTCACAAACGTCATCGCTGGAAGGATAGCCAACCGCTTGGACCTGGGCGGGATCAACTATACCGTCGACGCCGCATGTGCATCTTCGATCGCCGCCCTCGACGCGGGAGTGAAGGAACTGAGAGCCGGTTCGAGTGAGATGGTTATCTGCGGTGGTGCGGATCTACACAACGGGATTAACGACTACCTCTTGTTCTCTGCAGTCCACGCGCTATCACCCAAGGGGCGGTGTCTTAGCTTTGACGCGCAGGCAGACGGGATAAGTCTTGGCGAGGGAGTTGCGTGCGTGTTGCTAAAACGTCTCAACGACGCGCGTCGAGACGGCGATCGTGTATACGCGGTAGTAAAAGGGGTGGGGGGATCGAGCGATGGGCGCAGTCTGGGCCTGACCGCTCCGAGGCCGGAAGGCCAGCTGAGCGCTTTGAAGCGAGCCTACGAGAGTGCAGGGATCAGCCCCTGTGAGGTGGGTCTTGTAGAGGCGCATGGGACAGGTACCGTTCTAGGGGATCGCACCGAGTTGAGGGTCTTGACCGAACTGTTCTTAGAGAGTGGCGCGAGCCCTCTGTCTTGCGTGCTTGGATCGGTCAAGTCTCAGATCGGTCATACAAAGTGCGCGGCGGGGCTAGCTTCGCTTATCAAGGCGGCGTTGGCGATTCATCATCGAGTACTTCCACCTACGTTGAACTTGAGCGAGCCGAACGACGGTTACGACTCGGCGTCGAGTCCGTTCAGGTTCAACCTCGTGGCACGACCGTGGATCTTTGAGAAGCGAGTTGCCGGAGTGAGCGCGTTTGGCTTTGGTGGGACTAACTTTCACGCAGTCTTGGAGAGCGCAGACGACGAGACGCCGTTTGGTTCAGAGATTTGGCCGGCGGAGCTTTTTATATATCGAGGAACCCCCGCAAGCGTCCTCGATTCGCTGAATCGCACGTTGGACTACGTCGGCGCCGTTACGAGTTCGCTCGACGCCCTCGGACTTCCAGGAGAGGATCAAAGGTGGGAGATTCTCTCACAAGGAGGTAAGCTTCGCGACTTGGCCGCGTCGGTATCCAAAGCGGGGAGCGGAGATCCGCTAGTGGCGCTCGTCGCATGTAGCTTCGACGATCTCAGCGAGAAGTTAAGGGTTTCAATCGATGCGTTGAACGCCGAGGTTGAATCTTCAGATGAGGCCACACAAGGTTTCTTGAAACCTCGCGAGATAGGTGACGCAATCTATTTGAGCACCGCGACCGTTGCGGACCGCCGCGGTATTGAAGAACGCCCAAAGGTTGCGTTCTTGTATCCCGGACAGGGCAGCCAGAAGCCTGGGATGCTCTCCGAGTTGTTGGTGACGTTCAACAATCCGGCGAGAGTCCTCGTTGACGGAGATCGTTGGATCTCAAAGCTGCTGCCTGAAGGCGCCTTTACTCCAGAGCAGAGAAAGCAGCAAGAGGCCGCTATCACTGACACCCGAGTGGCCCAGCCGACTCTGGGCATCGCCGGTGTATTCATGTCCGACCTGCTAAAAAGCGTCGGAGTGTCCCCGGATATGTCGGGTGGCCACAGTTACGGTGAACTTGTCGCACTCGCGATGAGTGCAGCGTTTCCTCGTGAGCGACTCCTCGACCTCTCACAGCGTAGGGCAGAAGTGATCCTCGAAGCTGCAGGCGCCGACCCGGGGGCAATGGCTGCGGTTACCGGCGGGCTCGATCAAGTGCGATCGGCGCTCGGGAACTCAGCCGGCGTAGTTGTCGCGAACGACAACTCTCCAAACCAAGTTGTGATATCTGGGAGAACCGAAGCTGTAACCGAGGCAGTCTCGGAACTTACGAGCGTTGGACTTCGTGCCAAACGGCTACCTGTCGCGTGCGCGTTTCATAGTCCCGTCGTTGCCTCTGCGGTGGAAAAGTTCGGGGAGGTACTTGGCGGGACCGAGTTCCAACCGTGTCGCAACGTCGTATTCTCCAACGTGACCGCCGCTCCGTTCCCGAGCGACGCCGGAGAGATTCGCAACCTCACTGCGTTGCAGCTCGGATCTTCAGTGCGTTTCCGAGAGCAAGTCGAGGCCATGTACGACAGCGGCGCGCGAGTCTTCGTCGAGTGCGGCCCGGGTCGAGTTCTCACTGGATTGGTCGCCAGGATCCTCGAAGGCAAAGCGCACGAGGCTATCGCCGCGGATGGATCGGGTCGAGGTGATCTGCGAGGATTTCTGAAGAGCCTTGCGCGCCTCGCGGTCTGTGGCGTCGCGGTTGACGAAGAGGCCCTCTTTGAGGGTCGCGCGACTCCATTCGATCTCACAGCCGCTCCGACTTCAGATATCCGATGGCCAGATAACCGATGGCCAGATAATCGATGGCCAGATATCCGATGGTTGGTGAACGGACATCTCGTTCGTGACTCAAGTGGTCGTGTATTAGAAGGAGCATTGCAACCAGCGACCGCCTTTGCACACCGGGAACTCGTGGAGAAAGTCGATGGACCCAGAAAGTCATCCCCTCAAGCTCAACTGCCTGGTGCGGGCGAGCTTTCGGTGTCCAAGGAGTCGTTAACGAGAAGAGCGCCGGCTCCAGAGAACGCGGGAGTGCCGGCAGTAGTCGTCGAACCAGGACGTGAACAACTCGTCGTCGAGTACCTGCGTGGACTAAGAGAGGTAGTCGTCGCCGGCAAGGAGGTCATGCTCGGTCTAATCGGATCACAGCCACAGGACCGAGAGAGGATTCATGAGCTTGAACGAGCGGTCGTCGAGCGCCCCAGTGCTGACCCAGTGCGTGAAGATCGACCAGAGTTGAGCGTTACTCCAGCAGGTATAGAACCGGGCGTACAGACAACTGTCGGCGATCGTGAAAACGGCGGCACGAGTTCGGCCGGTGAAGCGCAGAGTGAGCGTCTTCAAGAAAAAGACGTGAGAGAGCGCGTGCTCGCCGTCGTCAGCGAGCGGACTGGATATCCCCTCGACATGCTGAAGGGGTCACTCGACCTAGAGGCTGACTTGAGCATCGACTCGATAAAGAGGTTGGAGATCGTTGGTGAACTAGCAGAACGTGTAGGCCTTCTAGGTGGAACACAGGGCGCAGCCGCTGACTTGGACGACACCGTCGTTGAGGAGTTGGTCGCGATCAAAACTCTCGACGGGATCGTGGAATGGGTACTCGAAACAGCGGGTGCTGATACAGGTGTCGATACTGGTGCTGATAGCGGTGTCGACATAGATGGCTCAGGCGAGGACCCGGCACAGGAGATGAAAGAGGGCTTAGAGGTTCCAGGCAAAGGGGTTCGGATGGTCCCCAAGCTGATCGAGCTCGAGGTTGCAGGCGCGGTGGAGCTCAGTAGGTGCTTTGGCGGGCAACGTGTCGTGATGACCGACGACGGCACTGGAATTGGAGCTGCGCTACTTAAAGGGCTGGAAGACTCCGGTGCAAAGGTGCAAGTTCTAAACGAGGACGGAGCCGTCGGGCCAGTGGATATATTCATCCACCTTGAAGCCTTGAATCCCTGGTCCGATCGTTGCGCTGTGCGAATGTTCGAGTACTGGAAGAAGGCCTTTGAAGCAGGTGCGTCACGTCTCGTCGCGGTGACTGCTATGGATGCGGCACTCGGCGAGGGTTCGTCGTTGCCGCCCGTCGATCTAGATACCGACGCGACAGGGTCGGGTTTCGAACCTCTGCGCTTTGTCGGCATGCGAGGAGTCGCGAAGACCTTCGCGAGAGAGCTCGCCGATGTTTCGGCGCTCTTGGTAGACATACCAGCCTCTATCGATCCCCTGCAGGCGGCGGACATCTTGGCAAACGAGATCGCCGCAGACGATGGTCTCGTGGAGGTTGGTCGATCCTCGTCGAGGAGGGTGACGAGTGAGGTCGTGGAGGAAGATCTGCTGGATTTAACGGACGGTCGCGCTCTTGACTTGGTTGCCGGGTCTGTCGTCGTCGTCACCGGCGGCGCACGTGGGATCGGTGCGCGAGTTGCAAACTCTCTCGCACAACGTGTGCCAGGATGTCGGATCGTGCTCGTCGGTCGAACGAAACTGCCGGAATCGCCCGAAGAGCCGTTGACCGTCGACGCACGCGACGAGAAGGCACTTCGCCGTGCACTCGCCGAATCTAGGTTTGGCAGCATCGGTGAGATCGAAGAGAGAGTACGTGAGTTAATTGCACAACGTGAGGTCCAGAAGAACCTCGACGCTATTGGAGCAAGCGGGGCAAAGGTGGAGTATCGCTGTGCTGATATTGGAAGCAGAGCCAAAGCAGTCGAGCTGATCGACGGTGTGTATCGCGACTACGGGCGCCTCGACGGTTTGATCCACGCGGCCGGGATTCTCGAGGATGCAAAGATTTCCGACAAGACGGTCGACTCCTTCGAGCGCGTCTTTGATACAAAGTGCAGCCTGCCACTTGTGCTAGAAGAAGTGCTTAAACCCCGCGTTAAGTTCGTCGTGTTTTTCTCTAGCATAGCTGGAGTATTTGGAAACGCCGGCCAAGTCGACTACTCGTCGGCTAACGACGCGCTTGGTTCTATCGCACGGCACCTCCAGGATCGCCTCGACGCAAGGGTGCTCGCGATATCGTGGGGCCCGTGGGCCGGTGGCGGGATGGTCTCTCCCGAGTTGGAGCGTGAGTTCGAAAGACGAGGTATCGGACTACTCGATCCAGACGACGGGGTCTCACGGGTATTTCAAGAGTTGGCCTCGAACGCGAGAGAGCCCGAAGTTGTTATCGCGCGTGCCAGAGTCGAGAGGTTTGCGATGCCCTCACCTTCAAGGTTCGTCTAGGCAGTTGACCAACGAGGTGTGAGCGAAGAAGTGGTCGACGCACTAGATCCAGTCGCGATCGTCGGCATGGCTGCGGTATTCCCGGGGGCTTCAACTCTAGAAGAGTACTGGGACAACATCGTTGGCGGCGTCGACTCCATTACCGAAGTCGCTCCAACGCGACTCGATCCCGTCTACTTCGACCAAGAAGCGGCAGGCATCGACCGGTTCTACTGTAGTCGAGGCGGTTTCATCGACAGCCAGGCCGTACTGGATCCAGTCTCACTAGGTGTCGTACCATCCTCGGTCGATAGCGCTGAACCAGACCAGCTACTCGCGCTTGTACTCGCCAGCCAAGCTGTCTTAGACGCAGGTGGAGAACTCGTAGGAGAGCACCGGTCAAAGACGGGCGTGATCGTTGGGAGAGGAGGATATCTAACGCCGGGTATCGCTCGTTTGAACCAAAGAGTGCGCACTCCAGATCAGCTCGTCTCTTTACTCAAGTCGTTCCTCCCCGGACTCGACGAGGAGACCTTCTCCGATATCAAGGCTGCGTTCATCAAAGAGCTCGGTGAAGATCGGCCAGACGCCGCGATCGATCTCGTCCCGAACCTGGCAGCTTCTCGAATTGCCAATCGCATGGACCTTGGAGGACCTGCCTACACCGTCGACGCGGCGTGCGCGAGCTCTATCGTCGCGATCGACCACGCCGTTCGTGAGCTCAACTCGAAGAGGTGTGATGTCGTCATAGCCGGCGGCGTCCATCTCTGCCACGACGCCACCCTTTGGAGCGTCTTCACTCAACTTGGCGCCCTCAGCCGATCTCAGTGCATACGACCCTTCGACCAGCGCGCCGACGGTTTATTGATTGGAGAAGGTGGGGGGCTCGTCGTGCTCGAAAGGTTGATCGACGCCGAACGAAGTGGGCGGCGGATCTATGCCGTAATAAGAGGTGTCGGTATCGCAAGTGACGGACGTAGCGCAAGCCTGATGAAGCCAAGCGTCGAGGGACAACTTCTCTCTTTGCAAAGAGCGTGGGCGACGGTTCCATTCGGGCGGGGGAGAGTCGGGTTGATCGAAGGTCACGGGACGGGTACGAGAGCCGGCGACAGCACTGAGATAGAGACGGTTGGAAGGTTCTTCGCTCAAGAGATCACGAAACATCGCGTAGCCATCGGGTCCGTCAAGTCAATGATCGGCCACACGATGCCCGCCGCAGGGATAGCTGGGGTAATAAAGTCGGCGCTCTCTATCCACCACGGCGTCATCCCTCCGACCCTTCACTGTGAGACTCCGATTGAATCCCTCAAAGAGGCGCACCTCTTTGTCGCACCTGTTGCAAACGATTGGTCGAGTAACGATGCGACCAGGGTGGCAGCGGTCAACGCATTTGGATTTGGGGGGATCAACGCGCATCTCGTGATGGAAGGGATCGGCTCAGGCTCCAAGAGAACTGGAACCGGCGCCTCACGTGGGAGCCGTGAGATCGGCGCGTCCCGTCCTGAAGAACTGGACCCGCTCATCCTTGTCTCAGCACCTTCGCTCGACGAGCTATCCAAGAAGCTCTCCGCTCTAGACGTAAGTGACTCCTCGGTACGGGAGAGCTGGAGAAATATAAGAGACGACGGGCCGGTTCGTCTGGCACTGTTCAATCCGACCCAAGAGCGACTCGAACTCGTTGGAAGAGTTATTGATCGCAAGAGACCGTGGAGAGGTAGAAGCGACCTTTGGTTCTCACCGGCGGGGCTTGGCATCGGTGACTCCAAGCTGGCGTTCGTATTTCCCGGCGTAGAACCTTCCTTTGAACCGATGGTCGACGACGTCGCTCGTCATTTCAGTATCCCGTTACCGACTCTCGCTGAGCCCAGCTCCGTCTCGGAGGATCTGGAGGGGTTGGGCAGGTCGCTGATAGCCGTCGGCCGCCTCCTACATCGTGTGGTCACCGAGCTCGGCATCAAGCCAGACTTAGTTGCCGGACAGAGCATCGGCGAGTGGAGCGGGATGATCGCAACCGAGATGATCCCAGCGGACGAGGTCGATGAGTTCATTAGTACCCTCAGACCCGGCGCTATGGAGGTCCCCGGCGTCTCGTTTGCCGCACTCGGTTGTGACGTTGAGTTCTGCGAAACACTCATCCACGACATGCCCGGTGTCGTTATCTCCCACGACAACTGCCCGCGTCAGACGATCGTCTGTGGCGAAGATAGTGACATCGCACGCCTCGTGCAAAAAGGAAGGACAGCGAAGGTCCTGGTACAGGTCTTGCCTTTCAAGTCTGGATTCCACACACCGATGTTCTCCAAGTACTTAGAGCCGTTTCGATTGGCCCTCGCCCGGTTGCCGCTCCAAGAGCCCGCCGTCCCGCTCTGGTCTGCGACAACCTGCAGGCCGTATCCGAGCGACCCTTCGGGCATAAGGGAGCTCGCACTTTCGCATCTAGTAGAACGCGTCCGCTTCAGGCAGCTCGCAGATAGCCTCTATGACGACGGGGCGAGAGTGTTCGTCCAGGTAGGCGTGGGTAGCCTGCCGGGGTTAATAGAGGACTCACTAGCCGGCCGCGATCTGTTGACTATCGCGAGTAACTCGCCCAAGCGCTCAGGCATGGCACAGCTCCAGCGCCTCGCGGCAGCATGCTGGGTCGAACACGTCGAGGGTGTCGATTTTGCGCCGCTCGTTGCCGACAAGCGTATCGCCTCCGACCTCGCCTCGGGCGCCTCTGTTGAGACCTCAGCGGAAAGCTCGTTCAAACGGACCTTGCCACTTTCGTCGCCAACGATAACGATTCCTCCTTTGGCCTCTCAGCTGCATCGCTTGCTCCCTGGATCTATCGGGGACGAACTGGCGGCACTCTTAAACGAGGTAACCTCAGGTGCGACCTCGATTATCGACGCCGTCTCTCGTTCGACCAAAGAGATCGATCCCAAGCCAGTATCTGAAACAGACCCAGTATCTGAAACAGACCCAGTATCTGAGACAGACCCAGTGGCGCACCCTGAAGGCCCCTCACTTGAAGGGTCCTCGCTTGAATCCTCGGCGAGGGAAAGTATCGATCGTAACGTGACGTTGTCGCTCGAGTCGATGCCGTACCTGATCGACCACTGCTTCTATCGCCAGCCGCCCAACTGGGCCAACGTTGACGACTACTTCCCGGTCGTCCCGATGACGGCACTCGTTCAGATGATGATCGAAGTTGCACTCGAGCTACGTCCGGGCATGAGCGTTGTCGCTGTTAAAGACGTGCGGGCGTTACGCTGGCTCGTGGTGTCGCCACCGGTCGTCGTCGCGATGCGCGCCGAGACTGTGTCTGAGAGCGAAGCGGGAACTGAGGTGCGAGTATCGATAGAGGGGTATGCTCGTGCAAGGGTTCTCCTTTCCAAGAGTCCACCCGGCAAACCCGAGCCGTTCGTCGACTCCTTAGACCGGGGAAAGCGACCCCCGTTTGGCGCGGATCGTCTCTATGTCGACCGCTGGATGTTCCACGGTCCCGCCTACCAAGGCGTCGCGGAGATCACCTCGATGTGCGACGAGGGAGTCTCCGGCAAGATCCGGGTGCTACCCGCCTGTGGGGCGCTGCTCGACAACGTAGGGCAGCTAATGGGTCTATGGGTCATGTTGAACCGGGAGGAGGATCGCCTGGCTCTCCCGGTCTCGATAACCAAAGTCACCTTTCATTCGCCTGAGCCCGCTACGGGCGACGTCGTTGAGTCGACAGTTGCGATCCGTGAAGTTACAGACCAGGTGGTGAGGGCTGACATGGACGTCTCGGTCAACGGCGAGACATGGGCCAGGATCGAAGGCTGGGAGGACAGGCGATTCGAGTCAGACGACGCGGTATGGCCGCTCCTGATCTGGCCGGAGAAGACCCTTCTAGCAACCGAGGAACGAGACGGCTGGTTCTACGCCGTTGAGCATTGGAGGTCCTCTGCCTCGAGGGAGCTGATGATGCGGCGCTACCTGGGTGCAGACGAAAGGGACGAGTACTTCGCGCACAACCCGAAGGCCCAACGGCTCTTCTTGCTGGGACGGATCGCCGTGAAGGACGCCGCAAGGAAGTGGCTCTGGCAGCGAGGCGACGCGCAGACGTGGCCAGTCGAGGTTAAGGTGGAAAAGACCGAAACCGGTCAGCCCTATATTGTAACCAACAACGGTGTTCAACTGCACGCATCGATCGCTCACTGCGAGTGGGCGGGCGTCGCCGTTGTGTCAGATCAAGACGACGTCGGGATTGACATCGAGGTTGTCGAGCAAAGGAGCGAGCGCTTCTACGCATCAGCGTTCTCGGCCAATGAGTGCGATCTCTTGGCCAAAGAGCGCGCACCAGAGATGTACGACGAGTGGATGACAAGAGGATGGACGGCAAAGGAGGCCGCGGCCAAGGCCGACGGGAGTGGGTTAAAAGGCCGCCCTCGTGACTTTGTCATTACTAGAGTTGAAGGCGACGAGATTGAAGTATCAAACAGGCGAGTCCGTACGTACAGGCGAGGGGAGTTCGCAGTCGCAGTGACCCTGCCTTCTGGGAGTGAGTAGATGAACGATATTCATACGACAGCATCTGATCCGCCTACTGCAGGCGTGAGCACGCTCGACGTCCTCGCCGCAGTGTTGGTGGAAGTCGTCGGAGACGATCTCTTGGTCGATACCGAGATCACGCTCGACACGTCCTTCAACGACGACTTGGAACTTGAAAGCATTGAGTTCGTCGCCCTCTCGGAGAAGCTGCAAGTTCACTTCGGGGATCGAGTGGACTTCGTATCCTGGATAGGCGATATGGAACTCGAAGAGATAATTGGGCTCAAGGTTGGCCAACTCGTATCATATATCGACGAGTGCACGAGATAGCGAATGCCAAAAGTTAGAGCAGGCGGATACGACTTCTTCTACCAGCGCATGGGTCAGGGCGAGAGCACGGTCGTATTTATCCACGGACTAGTGATGGATAACCTTTCGAGCTGGTGGTATACGGTCGCGAACCAGATGGCGAAACACGCGGACGTGATCTGTTACGACCTACGTGGACACGGACTCTCCGACCGACCGGAGAGTGGCTATCAAATCAGCGACGCCGTTGAGGATCTGAAGAACATACTCGCCGCCTTGGATCTAAGACGGCCTGTCCATATCGTAGGGAACAGTTACGGAGGAGTGGTCGGACTCGCGACGGCGAGTACCTACCGAGACCTCGTCGAAAGTCTCGTACTTATCGAGGCGCACGCCGCGGTCGATGAACATAGCGAGCGCAAGCGCAACCAGCTCGTCCACGGCCTCGACCTCGCGGGCCTGTTGCTCACCTCAGATGAGCTTGCCAGATGGCTGGAGGACGCAGCCGGGAGAAAGATGAATCGTATGGCTCGCTCAGCGCGGACGTTGATCTATGACACGACGATGGTCGACGACCTGAGGGACTCCAGGCCGTTCACTCCAACAGAGCTCAAAGCGATCGACTGTCCCACTCTTCTTATATACGGGGAGAACTCTGATATCGCTGATCGAGGAGAGCTACTCGTCAATACGCTCCCACGGGCGAGGCTCTGTGTGATTCCAGGAGTCGATCACTCTGTATTGATGGAAGCCACCAGGTCAGTAAGAGACCTCATAACTGGTTGGATACTCAACGGCGGGCCGGCATCAACGAACGGCGGGCCAGGAGTGAACACGGCTGGAGTGCAGTCTGGATCCGGGGGATGAAGAGTTGAAGCGGTTTCTATTTGTGGCGCCGCCACTCGTAGGACATATCAACCCGACAGTTGCCGTCGGGCTCGAGCTCAAGTCACGCGGACACGTCGTCGCTTGGTCTGGCTACAAGAGCGTGCTCACTTCGGTGCTCCCGAGCGCTTGTGACGTAGTATGGGAGGGCGAAGACTTAGAGCACGCCTTGATCTCTCGGGCGCAAGAAGAGTCCGTCGGCTTAAGGGGAGCAGCAGCTCTGGAATTCTTGTGGACCCACTTTCTAATACCCTTGGCACGTGCGATGCTTCCCGGAGTCGACTCTGCCGTCGCGACGTTCGCTCCCGACGTGATGGTCGTCGATCAGCAGGCACTAGCTGGAGCGTTGGTCGCCAGATCGAGACGGATCTTATGGGCGACGTCGGCCACGACGCCAGCTGAGTTGGTCGACCCCTTCGCTCTCTTGCCAAAGGTTGGAGACTGGGTCCAGCGACAGCTCGCCGATTTGACAGCGGACTCAACGACGAACGGCTCCGACCTCGACGAGAGTGTGGGCGATCAATCAGATCTGGACTTGCGGTTCTCCGAGCACCTAATCCTAGCGTTCACCACTTCGCAGCTCACGGGTCCTTTGACCCTGCCCTCTGGTGCAGGACCGGTCGCGATGGTCGGGCCCTCCCTCGTGAACGCCGACGCAGGAAAGCGTCGTGATGCCGATCGACGTTACATGGACGACGGATTCCCCAACGAGTTCTTGGACTACGAAGATGGACGAATCCTCATCACCCTCGGTACCGTCAACGCGTTGAACGGATCGAGGTTCTTCTCGGCGGCGATCGACGCGTTGAGAGGAACGCCTTGGAGGGCGATTCTCGTAGCGCCACGAGGGGTGGTAGGAGATGTTCCAAGTAACGTCATGGTGATGGAGCACGTACCCCAGATGGCTGTACTGGAGAACGTCGACGCGGTCGTCTGCCACGGTGGCCACAATACGGTTTGTGAGGCCGTGTCAAAAGGCCTTCCGCTGGTAGTCGCTCCAATCCGAGACGACCAGCCGATCGTCGCCGAACAGGTAGTTAGAGCCGGCGCTGGCATTCGTGTGAAGTTCGGCCGGGTCAGCGCAGGTGGATTGAGAACTGCAATTGAGGCCGTGATGACCGACCCGTCTTACCGTGACGCTGTGAAAGCGTTGCAGAGTTCCTTTGATCAAGCCGGAGGTGCGCATGCCGCCGCGGACCACCTGGAGCGACTCGCTTCATGAGGTGGAGATACCTCTGGGTCGTGGTCGCGATCGCAACGGTGATCAACGGAGTGCGACTTCGAATTAGGGCAAACGCGCTCTCTCGAATCGACGGCGATGCCACGAAGACGGGTGACGTGGCAGTCAATGGGCACGCTAAATGGCGATGGTTGAGTTGCGATGGTTTCGAACTCGACGAGGGTTACAAGGAAGAGTTGATCGCTTACGCGTCATCGAGGGGAATAGCCGTCATCGACGTCGTGCCTGACTCGCTTGCGACAGAACAGGCGTTGGATCTGCTCAGAAGCGTTAGTCCAAAGACCTATCGGCAACGTTGCCTTGCGCCGGGGGCAACGGCACTGTGTGCCATTGGGGTTAGAGGCGACGTCGCAGATCGGGCGGGAGTAGACGAGGACTCCGGCATGGCTCTCGCTGAACTCTGGAAGGCGGCCGCTCGCCTCAAGCGCTACGCCCCAAGAGACTCCGATCTCGTTGTCGTGGGCGCAGGGTCGACAGAACCCACGAGTAAAGAGCGTCTAACGTACTTGAAGACACGGTTTGGTCCCGGCGTAGCTGTGGTCTTTTCGATCCCAGCTGTGCTCTACGTGTTTCTCGGCGTCGGGTTGGTGCTGTATCCACTATGGGGTCTCGTCGCGATAGTTGCCTGGTGCCTCCAGCCGATTATCGCTTTGTTCGGCTCTCCGTTGGATCCAGGCGACCTTTGGACTCGTTCTCTCCTACGCTGGATGAAAAGCCCCGTTGATCTGGCCAAGGTCCTTATGGCACACGACAGCGAGGATCAGCCGGCCCGAGATAAAGCTCTAGAGCTAGAGGTGCAAAGAGCGGCTTATGATGAGCTACTCGCTAAGGGAGTAGATCGTTTCTTCGAGCCGGCCAGGCAAGACTGCCCGATGTGCTCTTCTAAGCTGATAAGAGTGCTGTTGACGACGACCGACTTGATACAGCAAAAACCAGGATCGTTCACCGTCATGGTGTGCGACTCGTGTCACCATAAGTTTCAAAATCCGCGACTTTCGCTCGTTGGCCTGGACTTTTACTATCGGGACTTCTACGACGGGATGGGAGAAGACCAGCTCGAATTCGTATTCGGTGCTACCGACAGCGCGTACAGAGGTCGTGCAAAGATGCTCGAACCCCACGCGGAGCCAACGAGCTGGCTGGACGTCGGTTGTGGGCACGGACATTTTTGCCTGGTCGCTGGCGAGATATGGCCCGATACGCGCTTTGACGGGTTGGACATGAGCGAGAGTGTCGAAGAAGCAGAACGCAGAGGCTGGATCGATCGGGGATATCGAGGGTTGCTTCTGGAGCTCGCGGGGCAGTTAAAGGGCCGCTACGACGTGGTTAGCATGCACCACTACCTGGAACACACGCGAGAACCCTTGGAAGAGCTCGACGCTGCTATCGGCGCACTGTCTCCCGGTGGGCATCTGCTAATCGAGTTGCCGGACCCAGAGTCGAGATGGAGGCACATCTTGGGTCGTTACTGGATTCCGTGGTTCCAGCCCCAACACCAGCACTTCATCTCGTTTTCGAAGCTCGCAGAGCTACTAGGAGCACGCGGCATGACCGTCGTCGATACCGCGAGGGGCAAGAGCGTACAACCGGTCGACCTGACGTGTGCTGTGTGGTTCTTGGCGAACCGGATCGCACCTTCACCGGCGTTGCCGTGGCGACCCCAGCGGGGGCGGTTGTCGGGGTTGTGGAGGCTGTGTGTTCTCGGCGTGACGGGCCCGATTCTTGCACTTGCACTCGTCTTGGACAACGTCTTGGCTATCGCAATAAGAGCCGGAAATCGCTCCAACACCTACCGGATCCTCGCACGCAAGGTTGTCACCGAGTAGCGATCGCGTCTTGCACACCTCTTTCAATCGGTACCTGTGAAGCGAAGCTATCGCGACCGAGGGCATGACGATCGTGGCTTAGGGTTCACACGGCGAGCCGCGCTTCAAGCGCCTCGCGGGCGATCTGAGAGACGGTCTTTCCCTCTCGGGCTGCAACATCGCCAGCGCGGTCGCGAACCTCGGGCGGAACTCGAAACGCGATTTGTGGAGATCGAGCGCGACGGCCTGACAGAGAAGGCCGTCCGCCGCTACGCCGAACGTCCTCGATGATCTGGTCCGCCCGCAGGGACGTGAGGCGGGTTCCGTCCGCAAGACGGACATCATCGCGGTCAAGATCTACATCGGGACCGATCTGGGTGGCAGTGGTGATACGTGGGAGATGGGATCGGGTCATGACTCCTCCTTCTTGAAGTGCGTGGGTATGACGTGGATAACCAACAGGACCGGGTCTAGGTCTTGAGGACCTTGGACCTCAACCGCGATGACTTCGAGTTCTCTGCCTCGGTCATCGAGGCCAACCCCACAGCCACGCCTGGCTGCCGTCCTTCGCTGTCGCGGCAGTAGGGCGGGTGCGGGCGAGCATCCAACGCACCGACGCCCGGCCAACTCGGTGCCTGCGCGCGGCCTGCGCGAATTGCAACTCCACCTTTATATTATGTCAGACATAACCAGTTCTGTCAAACACAACTGTTGCGTCACATCCAATCGGTCGGCCACGCGTGTATCGGCTATCTCCGGCATGCTATGACCAGACCGCGTCCCGCAAGCCCCTGGCTTCAGCCCTGGGGTCGAGGGACACTGGCGGCAAAGCCGCCACAGAACCAAGGTCAGCGTTGGTGACAC
>JAJYQJ010000123.1 GCA_021794655.1 Actinomycetes bacterium
CCGATCAAGAGATCGAGCAGGTCGTCCATCATCTCAACCAGGGCCATTCTGAACGTCTGGAACGGCTCGTACCACTCTCGATCCCAGTGGGTGTGTGGGACTATCGAAACTTTGCGTGCGGTCATCTCGCCTAGGCTAGTTTCACTGCGTCGTTGTCGACGTCGTGTGGGTGCTCTAGCTGGCACTTTTCTTCCCCTCCCGGGTCGAGTCACGGTATCGTTGTTGCATGAAGGTTGTCTTTGGCTCAGACGAACGGACCAATCTCACCGACATGGTCCCTGGAATCGTGTCCGAGATGGGCCACGATGTAGAAGTTGTCTCGGTAGGGGAAGATTGGGCGAAGGTGGGGAGGTTGGTCGCGGAGTTGGTGGCGAGCGGTTCTGCTGAACGAGGTCTGCTTTGTTGTACAACTGGAACAGGTGTGACGATCGCCGCAAATCGCGTCCGTGGGGCGAGAGCCGCGCTGTGTACGGACTCTGAGACCGCAGTAGGGGCGCGTCGTTGGAACGACGCGAACGTCCTGGCGTTCAGCTTGAGGCTGACGACCGAGGCGCTATTGACCGAGATGCTCACGGCGTTCTTTGACACGCCGTTTGATCCGAGCGAGTCCGCGAGTCTGGACTGCCTGGATCAAATCGATGGGTAGGGCCGAGGAGGCAGCCGCCCGAGGCCACAGGACTCGTCCGCGTGTGAGTCCGACTCTTGATCGAGAGCGCGACCTGTGGGAGGAGGGGTACGCGGTCGTCGCTGGGATGGACGAAGTCGGTCGGGGGGCGTGGGCCGGCCCGGTGAGCGTCGGTGTCGCGGTCTTGAAGGAGAGCACGTCGTCGAGTTCCCAACCGCCACTCCTTCGAGACTCCAAGATGCTTAGTGAAAAGCGTCGTGAAGAGATCTTCGACGAAGTTGGGAAGTGGTGTGCCGAGTGGTCCGTAGGACACGCCGATGCCCGAGAGTGTGATCGATGGGGGATGGTCTCCGCTATCCAGATCGCGGGCTATCGAGCGTTGTCCCAGATCAAACGCACCCCAGAGGTTCTGCTCGTCGATGGACCGGTGGACTTGCTCATGGGGCGCCCGGCCGGCGACGGAGGGCAGGGTGACGGAGGGCAGGGTGACGGAGGGCAGGGTGACGGAGGGCAGGGTGACGGAGGGCAGGGTGACGGAGGGCAGGGCGACGACTCGGTCCACGGGGCTTCAAAGGGGTTGCCCGGCTTTGACCCCCAAAGCGTTCCAGCGTTGCCGAGAGTGATCCCGGTGACACGTGGAGATGAGACGTGTGCATCGATCTCTGCCGCGTCCGTTCTAGCCAAGGTTGTAAGAGACCGCTTGATGCGTGAACAAAGAGATCAATTTCCCGCCTTTGGGTTCGAGAGAAACAAGGGCTACCCGTCCCCAGAGCATCGCTTAGCGCTGAGGAGAGTCGGCCTTACCCCGATCCATAGACGCAGTTGGTCGTTTGCACGAGATCTTTGATCCTGGAGGCTCTATCGGGCCTCGATCAGCGAACCGAAGGCTCCTTCGGGAGGCCTAGGACGCGTTCTCCTACAATGTTTCGAAGGACTTCGTCCGTTCCTCCAGCGAGACGCATTCCAGGCATTCCAAGGATCATCTCCCCCCAGGCGTAGGTACCCCATCGTCCACTGTCGGCGATCAGCTCTGGACCAACGACTGTGGATAGCAGTTCAGCGGTGAGCGTTAAGTTGTTGATGAGCGCCATCTTCGCAATCGACATCTCAGGACCAGGAGACTGACCTGCAGATATCTTGCCCATCGCTCTCAGGTTGTTGTAAGCGGCCACTTTGGAGCCGATTAGGACCTGTGCAACTTTTTGGCGGACGAGTGGGTCATCGGCCTTGCCCATGTGGCGCACCAGATCAATAAGGCGCGAAGTCGACAGAGGGCCCGCTCCGCCACCGCCTGCGCCAATCGCCGCACGCTCGTTCATCAACGTCGTGAGTGCGACCGACCATCCGCCGTTCACCTCTCCCAACCTGTGGCTGTCGGGTATCTTGACATCGGTGAAGAAGACCTCGTTGAAAGAGGCGCCTCCGGTCATCTGACGAAGTGGCCGGACTTCTACACCCGGCGCCTTCATATCGACAATGAACCCGGTCAAACCCTTGTGCTTTGGTTGATCGGGGTCGCTCCGGCAGATAATCTCGCCGATGTCGGACAAGTGGGCGAACGAAGTCCACACCTTTTGCCCGTTGACGACCCACTCGTCCCCGTCTCTTTGTGCGCGAGTCTGAAGGCCCGCGAGGTCGCTGCCGGCCCCTGGCTCACTGAAGAGTTGGCATGCGACGATGTCTCCTCTGTGCATAGCCCGGAGGTACCTCGCCTTCACTTCGTTGGTTCCATGGGCCAAGATCGTCGGGGCGACCATTCCGAGCCCTATTCCAAATACGGTCAAAGCCGGTGTCTCAAAGTCGCTCGCGAGCGCGTGCCACTGCCGTTCGTAGTCGCCGGTAAGCCCTGCACCCCCGAACTCCTTTGGTCCCGTTATCCAACCAAAACCCGCGTCAAAGACCTTCTGCGCCCAGCTACGGGCCACGGCCAGTTCTTTCAGGTCCTCTTCAGGGGTACTCTCTGGAATCAACGAGACGCGATCGGACCCCTTCCCCCATTCGCTCTTGGTTCTAACTCGACGAGGCGCGTTTTCCTTCAAGAACGCCAAGGCTGCGGCGCTGAACTGCTCCATCGTGATTTCCTCAGCCACAAGTACCTCCGTCTGTAGATCTGTTTGGGTCGGGCAATCGACAGGTCACGAGAGCGAGGATAGTTCGGCTAGGCCGTCAGGTCGACTCAGCACCTCAAGGCGTCGCGGTCAACTGCTCACCCGAGATAAGCTCGTTGAGCGGCAAACTACCCAGAGGCGATTGCAGCTTCAACGATGGATCGATCTACTATTATCTATCAGTAGGCAGTTAAACCGTAAAGCTTCAGTTCAAGACATACCGGCTGAAGCTGTGACATGCATTGGGGAGCCTTATGGTATACGTGCTCTCGTTGGGTGCAGCGTTTGCGAACGCGTTGACAAGTGTATTGCAGAGGATGGGCGTCGAGAGCGCACCGAACGCCTCAGAGATGAAGCTCTCGTTGTTGACGCACGCCGTTCGAAAGGGCGTGTGGCTTCTCGGATTCGCAGTGATGATCGCATCCTTTGTCTTTCAAGGAGTTGCGCTCCACATCGGCAGGTTGAGCCAGGTCCAACCGATCCTCACGACAGAGCTACTGTTCTTGGTCGTAATCCTCGCCGTGTGGTTCCGGTTCAAAGTCGGGGTAAAGGAGTGGCTGGGCGCGGCGGCGGCTGCCGTCGGGCTCGCTGGATTCTTGACTATTGCAGAGCCGAGAGGCGGAAATCGACTCCCGACCACGTCTGAGTGGATCTTGACTGCCGTCCTGTGTGGAGTAGCGATCACGATTGCCATACTTCTAACGAGGACGGGACCACGGTGGTGGCGCGCAGCAATGTTTGGGTCAGCGTCGGCAGTCGGTTTTGCGTTCACCGCGTCGCTTACGAAAGTGGTTACGAACTACGTAGCGAACGACTGGGTAACAGTGTTTAGGCACTGGGAAACCTATGGACTGGCGACTTCTGGGGTGTTGTCGGTTTTCCTGGCCCAAAACGCATATCACGCGGGGCCGATAGCGGCGTCACAGTCGACGATCGTGCTGCTCGACCCTTTGGCCAGTATCTTTATCGGGATAAGTCTTTTTGGCGACCAGCTTCGAACAGCTGGAGCAGCAGGGCCCTTGGAGGCGTTGTCGCTCCTGATCATGTTTGTCGGTGCCGCGTCACTTTCACGCTCTCCCTTGATCAGCGGGATGAAAGGTGATGACCCTCAGTACCACGAGATGCTCTCGTTGCGAGGTCGCTCGTACGACCGTGACGGTCCGTTCTCACACGACGTGATCGGACCGTCTTCGTGCGCTTAGTCATGCGGCCCGGTTGTGCACTCAGTCGTAGCTCAGTCGTAGCTCAGTCGTAGCTCAGGGCAGGCCTGCTCCTGGCACATCCACATCAGCTACCACAACGTGGCCTTCGCGCGACTCTCTAGCGACAGACGCGACGCTGGTTTCGGCGGTGAGGATGTATAAGGTCCTGCGATCGCTTCCCCCGAGCATGCACGCGTAGCAGAACTGTTCGGTCGTGACACGGTCGACGACCGCTCCGCCTTCGGCGACTCGAACGCACTCTTTCCCGAGCGCGTTCGCGACCCAAATGCAGCCTTGAAGGTCTAAGCAGATACCGTCAGGAGCGTAGCCAGGCAGATCAGCCCAGACGCGACGGTTGGACAAGATACCACCGGGTCCGAGGTCGAACACGCTGATGCGAGATGCCGTTGATTCGGCGATAGCTAGCCTGGAGCCGTCCGGCCATATGACGGTACCGTTTGGGAACGAGATGTCCGGGGCCGCTTCGTGCGAAGTCCCGTCCGGATCTATCCGCACGAGGGAGGTAGTCGACACTCCAATACCCGGTTCTCCTTCCAGGAGGGCGTCCAGGTCAAATCCGAAGTTTCCGACGTAGGCCTGCCCGGAGCTTGAAACCGTCATGTCGTTGCCGTAGAAACCTGCCCACGGAGACAACGTTCCATGTGTTACGAGGCTTCCATCCGGCTCTACCCTCATTACGCTGCGATCGAGTCTCGATACTATGAGTAGACGGCCGTCAGGTAGCCAACCGAGACCGGCCGGCTCACCGGGGAACTCCACTTCCTTCCGGCAGTCTCCAGCCTCTCCGAGCGAGAAAACGCCGTGGTCGAAGAAGTCTGAGTACCACAGGCGGCCGTCGTGCCAGCGCGGGCACTCTCCGAAGTAGAGTCCACTTGCGAATAGTTCCGCTCTTCGTCCGGGCAAGACGGCCATCGAACCTCCAAATGTGTCGCAATACCAATGCCAAGTGCCAATGCCAATATGGCATCTGCGGCAACCTCTAGGTGCAACACTAAACTATGCCACGCGAGCCCCGCTATTCAGCCGTTGCGACACGTCGGCTGTCTTCTCGATTATGGAGAAGAACGGTTGTCATTGTTCTTGCCAGTACTGCTCTTGTGGAAGATTCGGGATTGCCCGACGGCCAAGCTTGAAGCGATGGCTCGACATTCGTGTCTACCTAACTAGACGGGCGCCCGTCTAGTTAGGTAGACTAATGAAGTGACCGCCCGGGCGTTGATCCGAGAGCTACGCAGGTGCGCCTGCGAATTGGTGCGCTAACGCGGCTCGCACCAGGTCTGGCGGTGCGGCGCCTGCCAGACAGTGGTCCCGCTGCACACCGGCGACATCCCTGCAGGAACGCTCCGATCGATCGAGCGGGACCTCACCCCCTGCCTCGGCCCGAGGTGGCTAATCAGATGAACAAGTACAGCGATAGAAAGGGAGAGAACGTGACTACTTATACGGCCCGCTTGAAACGCGAGAAGGACGACCGCTGGACAGTCGAGCTCGAAGAGGAACCACGGGTCCACACCTGGGGCAAGACCGTTGACCAGGCCCTGGCTCGCATGCGCGACGCCGCCGCCTTGTGGTTTCAGACCGACGAAGACCAGCTCGAGTTCATCCCCCACCCGGTGCTGCCCAAGGCCACCGGTCGCACCGTTGAGCAGGCGCGCAAAGCCCGTGAGCAAGCCCGCAACGCCGACCGTGTCGCCATTGCGCAAACAAGAAGGGCGGCCGTTGCGCTTACTAGTCGAGGGATCAGTCTGCGCGACGCCGCCGCCATCTTGGGCGTCTCTCACCAGCGAGTTCACCAGCTGCTCGTCCCCGAATCAGCTGCGTCGCGGCGCAAGGCCGGATAACTCAGGATGACGACAAGATCGTTTGGGGCCACAACCAGAGACAGTTCGAAAATCTCAGATCAGTTGCCTGACAGGTAATCGACGGCGAAAGACCTTCCGGACTCTGCGGGACAGTCGCAGGCGCCGAGACGGGATCGACTCTCGGGCCGACAGCTGGTCGAGGCGGTAGCGTGGGGACTGTGGCGTACTGGGTACTAAAAGCTGTCTTGACCCCCGTTTTCTTGTTGCTCTGGCGCGTGAAGGTCGAGGGGCGTGAGAACTTACCCAAGTCGGGCCCGGCGATCTTGGCTGCAAATCACCAGTCGTTTTGCGACTCGTTCTTCTTGCCGCTCGTCGTGATGCGGAAGGTGACCTTTCTAGCGAAGGCCGAGTACTTCGATCACTTGAAGACGGCGTGGTTTTTCAGATCGGTCGGCCAGATCCCAATCCGTCGTGGTGGGGGAGCGGCGTCGGAAAGGGCGATCTTTACGGCGCGAGAGGTTCTCGATAAGGGCAACCTGTTGGGCTTGTATCCAGAGGGAACGCGGTCGAGAGACGCTCTTGTCCACAAAGGACGGACCGGAGTAGCGCGACTTTCTAGAGAGTGTGGGGTAGTGGTTATTCCCGTTGGAATAGTCGGCACCGAAGCCGTCCAGCCGCTCGACGCGAAGCTAATGCGTCCATTTCACAAGGTTACGGTCCGATTTGGAAAGCCTATGCAGATGGTTCCCGCCGCGGATCCAAACGATCCTTTAGTGGACCACGACCACGCGAAGTGTCGTTCGTTCACCGACCACTTGATGCACGAGATCGCCAGGCTGTCCGAGAGGGAGTACCTGGATGAGTACGTGACGAAGATCAGTTCGAGTTAGTCCGCTCCGATCACGACTCGCGTCAGGCCCTGGACACGGTACCGCAATACTTTGGAAACACCTGGTTAACCCGAAAGAACTAGATTAGGCGAGTGCCTACCTTTCATCTTCGTGTCCAGCTTGCGGACCGTCCAGGTGCTCTCGGGTTGGTTGCGAGTCGGATCGGGTCGGTAGGCGCAGACATTGTCGCGATCGAGATACTGGAACGCGTCGACGGGACCGTGATCGACGAGTTTATCTTGCAGTTGCCAAGTGCTGAATTGGTCGAACTGTTGCGGTCAGAGGTTCACGAAGTCGACGGGGTTAGAATCGAACGGTTGAACGAGCTACCAGACTGATCGTCGCGCAGTTGCGCTGCGTTTAGGCGGCCCCAGACCCGGGCGCTTCCTCATGGGTTAGAAGCGTCTCGTTTGGGCACGCCAGTTGACCCCTTGGGATTGGACTTGCTGGGATTGGCCCGTTGGGATTGGCTCTCCTCGGATTGGACTTGCTGGAGCCGTCCGACGCGGTAGGGTGGACTCGTGCGCTACGCGCTCGACGGCGGGTACGCCCGTATGTCGACTGATTGGCGCGGTTGTTCGAGAGGGGGCCAGCTTTGAGGCTAGAGGACATCGAGGCGATCAAGCAGTTGAAGTACTCCTACTTTAGGCTGCTCGATCTGAAGAGATTTTCCGAGCTCGGGGAGTTGTTGAGCGAAGACTGCACCGCTTCATACGGCGACGGGTCCGCTGAGTTGGTCGGCCGTACCGCGATCGTGAAGTTCTTGGACGAGTCCTTGAGCAATAAAGCGGTGGTTTCCATGCACCATGGCCATCACCCAGAGATCACGTTCAACTCCGATACCACGGCGGACGGAGTCTGGTACCTCCAATATCGAGTTATCGTACCGGGCTTCGACTTGGAGGTCTCAGGGAGTGCGTACTACCGTGACTCCTACGAGAAGGTGGAGGGTAACTGGGTAATTACTCACACCGGTTACGATCGCGTCTTTGAAGAGCGAAGAAAACACTCCTCGCATGCGATCACGTCCTTTTCCAGCCGATTCGAGCCAGGAGCCTCCTGAACCACTTGCCGGGCGCTTTTTCCACGACGAGGACTCCTGGCAGCGACCACAGCTCGACCGCAGATATAACTCCCGAGATTTCGTAAGTACCTGGGATGAGTCGATTGGCTCCGTTTGTCATGACCCTGACCGGAAGCTCTATCGACGCGCCAGGAGCTAGCTCCAGCGGTTTGTCGTGATCTTGCCAAGGCTCGTAGGAGAGCCAGTGGCGTGACGGCAGTGACTCTCCGGTGTCCAGCCGCTTCAACCACGCCAGCACGACAACTGTCTGGTCCTCTTCGTGTTCGTACCAAGTTTCGCTTCCGGCGTTCGTCAACCTTGCCCGGAGCACCGGGTAGTCACCGGTTCGCGTCGTGAAGCGATCCAACGTCCACCCAAGACGCAGGTCTCTTCTTCGTGCTGCCCTGCCTTCCCTCGGGGTCTGGTTTCGTCGTGATCCTGCATAGTGCCACTGGCCGCGGTGTTGAAATACCTCAGCGACCGTCCAAGATCCAGGGGAGAGTGGCTCAGGAGCCGCAAAAGTCACATGGATCGTCGAGTTCACTCCGGTTCCATCCGCGCTCTGCTTGACGAGCCTCCAACCCTCTGTGGGTAGAACTTCCCATTCAAAGTATGCGTCACCGGACAGATCTATTCCCTGTTCTTCCAACGCATCCAAGAGGCCGGTACCCTCGCCCTCCAACACGCCTGGCTCTATATCACGGGTGGCAAGCTGTATGTGAGAGAGATCGCCGCCCAGTTCCAGGTCAATTTCAGTAGCGCTCAACGTGTCCCCCACTTTCGACGAGACGCCCATACTACGACCGTGACGGCGGGCTGGTGGTCAATGTGGGATCACTGACCGCTACCGAGCCCAGCGCCTCTTCGATCGCGGTCTTGAACTCCGGTTCAACGGATATGTCGAGCGCTTTCACGTTTTCTGTGATCTGCTCCGGTCGGGTAGCGCCGATTATCGCACTCGATACATTCGGGTTGTCGAGTACCCAGGCCAGTGCGGTCGCTGCAGGAGAGTATCCGGCCTCTCTCGCCAATCTGGCAAACTCTTGGACTGCTTCTAGTACATCGTCTCCCATGAAGCGTTGGATGAAACCACCCCCTTCACTCGAGGTAGCTCGAGATCGTTCGGGCGCTGGAGTGTGAGGGAGGTACTTCGCAGTCAGGACCCCCTGGGCGAGCGGCGACCACACGATCTGTCCTATCCCGTGTTCCTCGCACAACGGTACGACCTCTGCCTCGATTACTCGCCACAAGAGCGAGTACTGGGGTTGGTTCGAGACGATCCTGTCGAATCCCATCTCGTCTGCGACTTGGAGCGCATCGGAGATCTGGCCGGCGGTCCACTCCGAAACCCCAATGTAGTGGACCTTGCCTTGACGCACGAGGTCGTCGAAGGCTCGAAGAGTCTCCTCGATCGGAGTCTCGTAGTCGAATCGGTGAGCCTGGAGCATGTCGACGTGGTCAGTTCCGAGGCGTTGGAGAGAGGAGTTGCACGACTCGACGATGTGCTTCCTGGAGAGGCCTCGATTGTTCGGGTTAGGCCCCGTTGGCCAGTAGACCTTTGTAAAGATCTCGATCGTGTCCCTGCGCACGCCTTTGAGTGCTCTTGCGAGTACCTCTTCGGCCGCACCTTGAGCGTAGACGTCAGCGGTGTCAAAGGTCGTGATCCCACAGTCGAGCGCGGTCCTAACGCACTCTTTGGCGGCGTCTTCTTCGACTTGTCCGCCATGAGTTATCCAGTTCCCGTACGCGAGGGCTGAGACCATCAGCCCGGTCCTTCCGAGGTGTCTATATTCCACGTAACGAGAGTACCGGGTTGGCGGATCTCTTGCGTGGTCATCGTGGGATCCAATCAGTGAGTCCGAGGTGTGCAGGCGATGCCTTTTGCCGATGGGATACTTTAGAGATGGAGGCGGAGGAGGTAGTCACGACCAAAGAGGGCCTACGACTGGCTCCTGTGGCACTCACGTGGCGGTTTTCCAAGAGTAGTGGTCCAGGCGGTCAACACGTCAACACTTCTGATACTCGCGTCGAGTTGATCTGCGACCTATCGCTTCTTGAAGGACCGGAGCACTTGGTCAAGAGAGTTAGGGCAAGACTCGGTGATGAACTCAGGGTCCGTGTTTCAAAGTCACGCTCACAGTTGACAAATCGAACTGAGGCGAGGCGCCTCGCGGCCCTGCGCATAGAGGCCGCGACTCATGTTCGACGGTCGCGTAGAGCGACGTCGCCGTCGAGAGGGTCGGTTGAGTCACGCTTGAAGAAAAAACGCGAGAACGCGCTGAAAAAAGAGTCGAGGCGCCCCCCTCCGTTGGACTGACCGGCGGCAGTCGTCTCAGATGAGGCCGAGCTTCGCCGCGCACGCGGGCCACTGGCCCCAGCCGCTCATCGCCTGGAGTCGTTGAGCAGCTGCATCTTGAACCGGTGGGGGTGCGTTGCTCGGAAGTCCGGAGTAGCCGAGTCCTTCCCACGTCGTAAGAGAGAACTGGTAGGCACCGTAGTAACCGTTGCCGGTGTTTTCGGAGTAGTTGTCGCCGGACTCGCACTCGCGTAGTGCCGCCCAGACTCCACCTGCGATCGGCCCCGTCGGCGCCGCCACAGTGTTTGCCGCCGCCGCGGCGGAGGCCGCTTGCGCGAGCAGTTCCATCTGGTAGATCTCCCCGAGAGCGGTGTAGTGCTCCCACCGCAAGGCCGTGAAGTACTCGCTGAGCCGCTTAGCAGGAGTCTCGGTCGATGCGAGATGCCTCGAGGTCGAGGTGGTTGCCGGCGTTAGACCGCTGACGTCGACCGGACTCATCGCCCCTTGTGTCGCCCCTGCCTCCGCGTTCGCACTTTCACGAGTGGTTATCAACTTATAGGACGCGAGTGAGGCCGTCAGGCCAAGGGGAACTGGATTAGTAGCTGGCCTGATCGTGGAAATCGGGGTCTTTGAAGCTGTTGTTTGCATCCCAAGAGAGAGGCTTCCCGCTAGCAAGATAACGGCGGCGACGACCCCGAGCGTGCTCGCTAGTGCAACGAGTACGAAGTTGGCCGCCACAAAGCGGACCTCGCGTTCGTTCGCGTGGGCCGGGACGTGACCTGTGATCAGCTCGCGCACGTCGCGAACCAACGTCGCGCACGTCGTCATCGCTCGACGCCCACTTTGGTGGTGTGAGAGCTCGGCTCTTGCCGAAGAGATCCGGTGAGCGGATTTTGTGAAGGAACTTAATAATTTTCGGTGCTTGCGCATTTTGCGCCTCCTCTAAGTCTCGGTAAGCCCGGAGGGCTTGAGGAATTGGCTGGGAATGCGGGCGACCGTCATTTATGCATTCATCTCGCGAACCGGTGCCGGAAAGGGCAGGCGATCCAGGACTTTCAAATTGTCCATACGGTGTGCAGACGGAGATCGTCCCTCGCTAGATAGGTTGTGTCGGCTCCTTCTTGGATCGTCGTTGTTCTTGGATCGTCGGGCAGGTTGCAGCTTTCATTTGGACTGAAACCCCACCCGTGAGAACGGAGTGGTACCGTAGCGTCCCGGTTCTATCGCCGCAACTCCGCAGTTCGACGCGATCGTTCTCCACCCGATCTCGACCACGACGAATTGATGAAAATACCAGTTCAATGAGGGTGGAGTCCCAAATCTTGACTTATTAAGTCATATTTAGCTACTCTGGCACGATGGCAGCTATCTACAGCCCCCCGGGCCTTGAGGAGAGTTTGAAGAGCGACGGCGAGAACCCAGCCCTCCAAGAGAACCCAGCCCTCCAAGACATCGAAGCTGGCAACGACGGCAGAGAGGTGCGGTTCCTCGACGAGGAGTTCGAGTCGTCGCTCCTCGAAGATATCGAGCGCTTCGAAAAGGCGCTCGGTGAGTACCTCGCAGGAGAGTTGGAAGAAGAGGTCTTTCGTATCGTTCGGTTGAACAACGGCGTTTACGGCCAGCGTCAGGGCGGACACAACCAGATGGTGAGGGTCAAGGTCCCCTACGGGTCGATCAGCCCGTCCCAACTGCGCCTATTGGGTGAGATTTCCGAGCGCTACTCGCGAGGTTGGGGACACCTGACGACCCGTCAAAACGTCCAGTTTCACTTCGTGGAGTTGGAGCGAGTACCACAGATGCTGCGTGAGCTCGCGAGTGTCGGGCTGACGACGAGGGAGGCGTGCGGCGACACCGTCAGAAACGTAACCGGTTGCCATCTCGCCGGTGCGTGCCCGTCGGAAGAGCTCGATATCAGCGGTTGGGCAGAGGCGACGTTTCGCCACCTCCTCCATCACCCCTACGCCCAGCGCCTCCCGCGAAAGTTCAAGATCAATTTCTCCGGCTGCGCGATCGACTGCGGCCAGGCGATGTTCAACGACGTCGGCGTCGTCGCGGTTTCAAGACCCCTCGCCGACGGTGGTTTCGAGGGAGGGTTCCGCGTGTTCTTGGGGGGCGGACTCGGGGCGAATCCCCACCCCGCGGTCGCGCTCGAAGAGTTCACCGCGAGAGAGGATCTGCTCGCGACGATCGAAGCGGTCCTGCGCACTTTCGACCACTACGGGAACCGGGAGAACAAGCTGAGGGCGCGGATGAAGTGGCTCGTCGACAGCCTTGGAGCCGACGAGCTTCGACGCAGGATCTTGAAAGAGCGCCGCTTGCTTCGTGCCTCTGTCACCTGGGTTGACGGTCTGCCCGAGCAGGTCAGATCTCTAGGAGATGCACCGTCTGTGACGGATAGAGGGCTGAGGAGAGCTCCGACTCCGGTTGATTTCGACGACCGAGACGCGGCGGTCGGGGAGAACCGTCACGTCCAAAAGGTGTCGATAGGGAGAACGCCGTACCAGCGATGGGCGAGTGCGAACGTCGTCGACGGAGGAACGACCGGGACAGTCTCTGCTTACGCGTGGGCGCGTCTCGGCGACGTCACGGCGGAGCAGTTCAAGGCGCTCGCCGACGTCCAAAGCGAGCTGGGAGCGGACGTCCGTGTGACGAATCGCCAGAACTTCGTCTTCAGGGGGCTGACGAGCTCACAGCTACCGCGGCTGTATGAGACTCTCAGTTCAATCGACATGGCTCAGCCGGGCGCGGAACTCGCACGTGACGTAGTGAGTTGCCCAGGAGCTGACACGTGCAATCTCGCGGTCACCCAGAGTCGGGGTCTTGCCGATGCGATAGGCGAGGCGCTCGAGACGGCCGGCCTCGCGGACGTCGGCGGGGTTCGAATCAACATATCTGGTTGCACGAACTCGTGCGGGCAGCACCACATCTCTGACATCGGGTTCTCCGGTGCGGAGCGGCGTGCCCACGGTGAGTCGGCTCCTGGATACCAGATGCTCCTCGGCGGCCACATCGGTGACACGAAAGTTGAGTTCGGCGCGCGCGCGTTGCGCCTTCCAGCGAAGCGCGTCCCCGAGGCGACCGTCGCGATCGTCGAGCGGTTCGCGGACGAGCGTGTCCCAGGAGAGACGTTTGCGGCGTGGTTGGAGCGCGTCGGGGGTGCCAAGTCGGTAGCGGCCGAGTTGAAACACTTGGACAACTTCCCACCGCAGTCCGAAGCACCGGAGCTCTACGTCGACTACAACGAGACGGGGCCGTTCTCAGGAGAGGTCGGAATCGGTGAGTGCGCCGGCGTCTGATCGCCCGTCACTCTCCTCACGAGATCGGCGGGCGTGTCGTTAGCGGTTCGCGATAGTTGAGTTCGTGCGTTCAAGGATGCCTGCGACGAGTTCGCCGGAGGACTCTTCGAAGTCTTCGCCGACGCCGGTCAGAGGTGTGAGTGAAGCGAACCCAGACGCGACGAGTGCCCCGTCGTCTTCAGGCTCTTCGTCACTTACGTCTCCAAGAGAGGGAACGGCCGCTCCGAGGCGGAGTCTGATCTCACCTCCGTCGTCGTCTCCTCCAAGAGCGGGGGCGCCGACGATCGTCGCGCGCATCGACGCCGCCTTGACGATTCCGGCGGTACTGATGCGGCCCCTCCTGACACCTCGGAGCTCACCGATTGGAAGTGACGGAACGTTCAGATTTAACACCGTGCGAGGCGGGGCGGTTGCGAGCTCCGCGACTATCTCGACGGCGATTTCGGCGGCGGTCTCCCAACACTCGGGATCGACGCCTGAACGCATCGAGACCGCAAGACCGCTCACCCCGAGTTGGGCACCGGTCAAGACGGCCCCGACGGTGCCCGAGTGCAAGACGGAGCGGCCGACGTTGACGCCGAGGTTGATTCCCGACGCGACGATGTCGGGTTTTGGGCCGAAGCCACCGAGGGCGGCGACCAACACCGAGAGTGCGGGCGACGCGTCGAGCCCGTAGACGGCGACCTCGTTCGCACCTGCGATCTGAAATCGACGATATGAGATAGAGTCGCGCTCGTAGACGGTTCCGACGGCGGCGCTCGCACCGCTGTGGTTGACGAGTGGAGCGGCCACGACGATCTCGGCGTTCAAGCGTTTTGCCGCTCTTGCGAGGGACCTCACGAGAGCCGCGAGGCCGGGGGCATGAACGCCGTCGTCGTTTGTAACTAGGATTCGCACGCGTGGCTACGATACCGCTCGGCGGGCACCGAGCGATCCGTTGAGCGAGAATGGTGGTTCGATGCCGATTGAGAGAGCAACTTTCGAGACAGTTGGGCGATGGCCTGATGGAGCCGCGGACCGCGTCGGGCCGACCGGCCGGCAGTGGTTGATCGGCCACGGTCACCAGCAGGCGGTCGTCTGCGAGGTTGGAGCGACGCTGCGCTCCTATCGGGTCGCGGACCGGGCGATCCTCGACGGGTTCGAGGAGAACGAGTGGTCCCACGACGGCCGTGGGCAGGTGCTCGCTCCGTGGCCGAATCGCCTCGGCGAGGGTCGATACGACTTCTTGGGGGAGATCGCCCAAGTGCCACTCGACGAACCCGAACTCTTCAACGCGATCCACGGTCTTCTTCGCTGGCTCAAGTTCGACATCCACGCTCGATCTCAAAACGTCGTCCTCCTCGGCTGCCTGCTCTACCCGACCCCCGCGTACCCCTTCACACTCGAGGTGAAGGTCGAGTATCGCCTCGGGCGTCGTGGGCTCACCGTCACGACGACCGCGTCGAACGCGGGCGACGCGACGCTCCCTTTCGGGCTCGGTTTTCATCCGTACCTGACGGCGGGGACCGCGACGATCGATACCGCGATACTGAAGCTCCCCGCCGCCGAGCGTCTCGTGCTCGACGCGAGGTGCCTCCCGACCGGCGAGAGCCAGCGCGTCGCCGGGACCGAGTACGACTTCACCGGCGGAGGGCGTGCGATCGGCCCGACGCGGCTCGATACGGCTTTTGGAGGACTCCTGCGCGGTGACGACGGACTCGCCGTCGCGTGCCTGGAGGACCCGACTAGTGGCCAAGGCGTCGAGATCTGGCTGGACGATCGATTCCACTATCTAATGTGCTACACCGGGGATTCGCTCGGCGATTGTTCGAGGCGCCGCCGCTCCGTCGCGATCGAGCCGATGACGTGTCCACCCGACGCGTTCAGATCCGGGAAAGACCTGATCGTCTTGGAGCCGGGGCAGTCGTGGGAGGCGAGTTGGGGGATCCGCGAAAAGTGAGGTTCGTCGTCGTCGGCGCCGGAGCGATCGGGGGGATCGTCGGGGGAAAGCTCCACGAGGCCGGCGACGACGTTACGTTCGTCGCACGCGGCGCGAACTTGGAGGCGATCGGCTCGAGGGGACTCACCCTCGAGACCCCCGAAGCGAGCTCGACACTTAACGTGCCTGTAGCCGCCTCCCCGGCGGACGTCGCGTGGCACGGCGACGAGATCGTCCTTTTGTCCGTGAAGAGCCAGGACACCGAGCGCGCGCTCGCGCAGTTGGAGGCGGCAGCTCCTCCAACGACGCCGGTCGTCTGCATGCAAAACGGGGTCGAGAACGAGCGTCGGGTTATCCGAGTCTTCTCCAACACCTACGGGATGTGCGTGATGTGCCCGGCCACTCACCTCGAGCCCGGCGTCGTCCAGGCCCATTCGTCTCCCGTGACCGGTATCCTCGATCTTGGGAGGTATCCGTCGGGGGTCGACGAGACGGCGGCCCTCGTCGCAGCCGCTCTCGGCTCAGCGACGTTCGAGTCGGTGCCGACCGCCACGATCATGGCGTGGAAGTATCGAAAGCTGATTATGAACCTCGCTAACGCGGTCGAGGCGTTGTGCGGCGTCGACGCGCGCTCAAGCGAGCTCGCGACGCTCGCACAAGTTGAGGGTGAAGCCTGCCTAGAGGCGGCCGGCATCGACGTCGTGAGTGTCGAAAGAGACGCCGAGCGTCGTCGCGACTTGATCGGGCTCGCAGGGACCCGAAGCGGCCCTTGGCACGGGGGATCGAGTTGGCAGAGCCTCGCTCGAAAGAGCGGGGAGATCGAAGCCGACTTCTTGAACGGCGAGATCGCGCTTCTCGGTCGACTCTACGGGATCGACACGCCCGTAAACTCGTTGCTGCAACGTCTAGCTCGGGACGCGGCCCGTAGCGGCAACGCCCCCGGGTCCCAGTCGGTCGCAGAGATATTGTCGATGTTGTGACTCCGACTACGGAGGTGAGTTGAACGCCTCGTCTAGGCTCCTAGGCTCCTAGGCTCCTAGTCTCCGTGGAGCGCCGATCGGATCTCGGTCCTCGCTTCGAGGGACGGTCCCGGGGTGTCGAACGTGACGAGTTCGATCTCGCCGTTCCACGGGAACGGCGGCTCGTAACGCTTTGAGACCGGGAACCCCGAGTCGTAGCCGATTCTGAGCGCGGCGCCGCCGTGTTGGAGTGCGACCGGGAGCATCCCTGTGAACTCCGTCGAGCCGACGACGTCGTCGTCTTGGTACAACGTGAACCTGCCCCTAACGCCGTCTAAAACGTAGGTGATCTTGAGCGTCGTCGTCTCTTTCCCGGGCAAGAGTGCGCGGTCGCCTTCAATCTCGATGAGCTCTCCGGCGCGGCTGAAGCTGAACGTGAGGCGGCCGTTCGCGACGTACATCGCGTACCCGCCGTTCCAGTCTCCGAGGGCGAATATCACGCCCCGCGGCTCATCTCGGACACTCACCATCGCCGAGATCTGAAATCCCCCGAATAGCAACGGGATCGACTCGTCGACGACCGGGCCGGCCCCGCTCTTGTACGAGCGGCTCCCGCCGGGAGGATAGGCGGGGGGCACCAAAGCTTCGAGCAGGTGCGTGAACTTTCCGTCGATCGGGAGAACTTGGTTCCGCGCCGCCTCGACGAGCCAGAGGTCTTCCATCGATCGAACGACGTCACCTCGCTCCTCGGCGAGATCGTTTGACTCCGAAAAGTCGGTTCCAAGATCGAAGAGCTCCCAACGATCGTCGTCGAACTCTCGGCTACCAACAGCGAGTTCTTCTTCGTCGATGACGCCGGAAGATATGAAATTTGTCGTCGCCTTGAACCCGTTGTGGTATATCGATCTCGATCCGAGCATCTCGAAGTAC
This sequence comes from Actinomycetes bacterium, assembly GCA_021794655.1. Taxonomy (GTDB): domain Bacteria; phylum Actinomycetota; class Acidimicrobiia; order Acidimicrobiales; family RAAP-2; genus JAJYQJ01. The sequence continues at coordinate 17,111 of JAJYQJ010000123.1, forward strand.
TGCGTCGCCCGTGCGTCCCGGGCGGCCGGGTCTTTAAACGTCGCTTTGATGCTCGCACCGTCGACCGGCTGCTGGTCGACCCCGTCGACGTTCGCCGGCGCCTCTATCCCAACCGCGTCAAGAATCGTCGGCATGAGGTCTACGACGTGGACGAACTGACTCCGGAGCGCTCCTGGGTCCGCGATCTTGGCCGGCCACCTCACGATGAGTGGCGTGCGAGTCCCACCTAGCCACGTGTATCTCTTCCAGAGTCGAAACGGCGTGTTACCCGCCCACGCCCACGCCCAGCTGTAGTGGTTATAGCTATTGAAGCCACCCCAATCGTCGTAAGCGGAGAGGTTGTCGTCCATCGATTCCCTGATGCGGGCCGTAAAGCGGTGCTCGTTCACACTTCCGTCCTTTCCCCCCTCGGCACTCGCCCCGTTGTCGGAGAATAAGACGACGATCGTGTTCTCGCGCTGGCCCACGTCGTCGATTACCTTGAGGACGCGCCCGATCTGGGCGTCTGTGTGAGTCAAGAATCCGGCGAAAACCTCCTGCTCTCTCGCGTGCATGCGACGCTCGTCGGCCGAGAGGTCGTCCCATGCCTCGACCCAAGACGGCCTCGGGGTAAGCGTCGTCCCCTCGGGGACTACCCCGGTGTTGACTTGCCGTGAGAAGACCTCTTTTCGCCACGTATCCCAGCCCGAATCGAACTTTGTGTGATACGGGGCAACCCAATCGGAGCTGACGTGGTGTGGCGCGTGCATCGCACCGAGCGCAAAGTACAAGAAGAACGGCTTGCCGGGTGCGCCGTTTTGCTGGTCCAGTATCAACCGCTCCGCTTGGGACGCCAAGTCCTCGCTTAGATGGTATCCATCTCGGGGAGACGCCGGAGGATCTATGTAGTGGTTGTCGCAGACGAGGTTGGGTGTCCAGTGGTTTGTACCAGCTTGTAGAAATCCGTAGTATCGCTCGAATCCAAGGCCTAACGGCCAGGTATCGAACGGCCCGGCCGCAGATCGCTGCCAGCGCGGAGTGAGATGCCACTTTCCGACCGCGATCGTGCTGTAACCCGCGTCCTTCAAGATGCGCGGGAGCGTCGCCGCCGTCTTCGGGATCCGTCCCGTGTATCCGGGATAGCTGAGCGGGATGTCGGCTAGGAATCCCATTCCGACGGCGTGGTGGTTGCGCCCGGTCAAAAAGCTCGCGCGTGTCGGCGAGCAAAGTGACGTGACGTGGAAACGGTTGTACCTAAGTCCCTCGTAGGCCAACGCGTCGATGCTCGGCGTCGATATATCAGATCCGAACGCGCCGAGCTGCGCGAACCCGGTGTCGTCGAGCACGATCACGACGATATTTGGGGCGCCCGCCGGTGGCCTTCGCTCGAGTGGGGGTTCGATCGGCGCGTCCGTCAGGCGGAGTCCGGGTTGTGCTTCTCTCTCCATCGCGCTCACGCTAGCGGGTGGGTGTATCTCGGAGCCACCCGCGCACCCGTCCGCAGTCGATGGGCGAGTAACGTGGACGCGTGGAAGAAGAAGCTGGGTGGATTGAAACCGACGACTTAGACGATGGTGAGTCGCGTCGCAGGCCGCCAATCGTTACGGTGATAGCTGCCGTCATAGCGGTCGCGATGATCGCGGGCCTGATCGGGTCGTTCTTGAGGGTGATCCTTTGATCTCCATCGACAACCTTAAAAAGGCGGTGCCTGGGCTGCGCAACAGATCCGCTTCGGTGATGACGCTTTCGCTTGGTTCCCCAGAAGAGCTCTTCGATGTATCGGGTACTTCCATGTTTTCGCCCGGAGCGAGGTTCCAAAGTGGGATCGATGAGTTGTTAGAACGCGTCGCCGCGAGCCCAGGGAACGCCAACCTCAATCTGATCGTCAAGATTCCTAGCGACGCGGCGGCGGGCGTCTTGGCCGGCGATATCGAGGCCGCGATACGGCGTTACTGTGAACAGCGGTTAGTTCAGAACGCGTCGTTGTTGAAGGCTCAACGCCGCAACGGCCTGACAGCAATCCCGCTCGGCGCCCTCTTGTTCTTGGGTGGGCTCGGACTTTCAGCGTCTCTCACCGGGAGCGCGACGCCTGGTCCGATCAGGTTCGTTTTGGGAGACGCCGCGTTCTTGGTGGTTGCTTGGGTCGGGCTCTGGTACCCATTGGATGCACTCTTGTTCTATTCGAGGCCGCTTCGAAAGGAGCGTCGAGTGTTGCAGATAGTCTCGAAGATAACGGTTGAGTTGGAGCTGTCCTAGACGACCTTGTTAAGATCTCGTCGTGTCCGAGACCAACGAGCGTTACGAACGGGTGGCCAAGGGCTTCGGCGACCGCCTTGCGAGGGTGGGGGCGAATCAGTGGAGTCTGCGAACACCGTGTGAGGAGTGGGACGTCCGAGCGCTCGTCTCACACGTCATCGCAACTCACTGGCGCGTTGTCGCCGCGGTCACAGGCCAGGATCCACCAAAGCTCGACGCGGAAGAGGACTTGATGGCCCAGTGGGCTGCGGCGACGGACGCGGTAGTCGCCTCTCTCGACGATCCCGAACGTTCTCTAAAGGTAGTAAGTGGGATGTTTGGGACGCAGCCTTTTGAGTCACTCGTAAGCCGCCTGCTCTGTGCCGACACCCTCTTTCACACCTGGGACCTCGCTCGCGCGACGGGCCAGGACGAGACCCTCGACCCAGACGCAGTAGCGAAAGCGATGGAGTTTCTCGAGCCACTCGACGACGCAATTCGAAAGCCCGGCGGATTCTCCGAGAAGATCGACGCCCCCTCCGGGGCCGACGCTCAGACTCGGTTGCTCAACTTCGGCGGGCGAGCAACGACGTGAACTACCTCGCTCGCAGATAAGGACTGTCGTCGTGATTTCACACGCAGCCCCATCTTCGATTAGCGAAAGATCTACCGCCGTCGTCCGTTCCAAGATCTGGCGGCAGCTCCTCGGGTGTTCGCTGGCCGGCCTCGTCTTGATCGCGTGCGGCTCTCGAACCTCGACATCGCCGACGGCGAACCCGGCGAACCAGGCGATCTCACCCCCGTTGACGAAGAGCGAACTCGTAAGGGGCGCTAGCCGTTCTTGTATCGTGCCAGGTCCTCGCGCTCCCAAGGTCGACTGGTCGAAGATGAAGAACCCGATTCTATCTTCTCCGATCGCCGGAGTGAAGGACGAGGCGATCATCTGGGCGGGAGGGCTCTGGCACATGTTGTTCGGCTACGTCAGCCGTGACCCATCGGCACCGGGAGGGGTACGTTGGCAGGTCGCGACCGCGACGAGTACCAACATGGTCCATTGGAGTAAGCCAACGTTTTGGCCGCCGCAACCCGGCCTGATCGGCGCAGGTGGCCCAGATGTCGCGCGAAGCCCTAACGGCACGTTCGTCGTTGCCTTCGGCAGCGCCGGCGGAACTAACGGAACAGTGAACAAGTCTTTTTACCGGACTTCGACCAACCTTCAGAGTTGGTCCGCACCGCATCCGCTCGCCGCGAACATGGCGCCGAATCCCAAAGACCCAATGATCGACCCCGTCGTCGCCTATACGGGTTACGGGGCCGTTCTCGGTTTTAAGACAGGTTCGAGCGAGTTCCCGACTTCGACGAACGTCAGCGGGCAAGCCGCCGAGGTCGCGTGGTCGCCGAGCGGATCGTTGAACGGACCGTGGAAATACGTCGGGCGTCTCGACGCGTCCGTCTACAACGACACGTTCGAAGACACCGAGTTCTTCACCGTCGCGGGGAGATGGTACCTGCTTGGAATGTCCAATACCTTGGACCAACCCTGGCTCTATACGCTCTCGGGGAATCCATCGACGCCGTCTGGCTGGCTGAAGTGGTCCAACGGCCGTCAACTCCAAGTTCCCGGTCAAGCTTGGGACAGTGGACCAGGGATATCGAGCATCGGGTTCGAGCATGCGAACTCAGCGTATCTATGTAACGCGAGAGCAACAGATGGCTACTACTACCTCCTCTACTCTGGCAGCAACGAACTCACCCAGTTCAATGGAGTCGGCCATGCGAAGATAGGAATTGCCCGTAGTACCGACCTGATCCATTGGCAGGTGCCTCCTGGGTGAGGCACCGATGAACAGCGATGTATCGCGTTTGTCAACGTTCGCCGACATACAGGCTCAGTCACCGTTCGTTGAGAAGGCGGTCCCGATGAAAGTGAGTTCGATGCGAGACTTCGCGGTAGCCGTCCGAGGCCGCCGCAGGGATCTCGGTTTGAGCCAAGCCGACCTCGCCGCTCGCGTGGGCGTCTCTAGGGCCTGGATTATTGCGGTCGAGTCCGCGAAGTCCTCGGTCGAGTTCGGCCTCGTCTTGCGACTCCTCGATCATCTCGGCCTCGCCTTGGATGTTGCGGAGCGAGGAAGTTTCGACAACGTCTCGACGGGCGGGTCGTTCGACCTCGACTCCCACCTCGACGAGTATCGCGGCCTATGACGGACTCTTTGCTCGTCGTCCTCGACGATGTCGTCGCCGGCACCTTGGCACGGCTCCCGGGTGGGAAGCTCCGGTTCGACTACACCGAGGAGTACCGGGCGCGGCCCGGGGCGACGCCGCTCTCGCTTTCGATGCCACCCCAGGTGCGATCGCACTCTCACAGAACAATCACTCCCTGGCTGTGGGGACTCCTTCCCGACAACGACGCCGTACTCGCTCGCTGGGCTCGCCAATTTCATGTCTCACCGTCCTCACCGTTCTCGCTCCTCGCGACCCAGATCGGAAAGGACTGCGCAGGTGCGGTTCGCTTCGCCTCGCCCGAAGAGATTGACAGCGTTCTTGCACAGCCGGCGGACGTCACATGGCTCGCTGAGGAGGAAGTTGGCGAACGCCTGCGGGACCTCCGCGAAGACTCGACCTCCTGGCTCGGACGGTCATTTACTGGCCAGTTCAGCCTCGCGGGAACTCAGGCAAAGACGGCCCTCCTCTTTAGGGACGGGCGTTGGGGTGTTCCGTCCGGCTCCGCCGCGACGACCCACATCTTAAAACCGTCGGTCGCTGCGCTTGACGACCACGACTTGAACGAGCACCTGTGCCTCGACGCCGCCCGACGTGCCGGGTTGGTCGCAGCCCGGACGACGATCGCCCGGTTCGCAGATGAGTCCGCAGTCGTCGTCGCGCGTTACGATCGGCGGGAGGTGAAGGGCGAGATCGTCCGAGTCCACCAGGAGGATCTCAACCAAGCGCTCGCACTCCCACCGTCATATAAGTACCAGAACGAGGGAGGCGCAGGTCCCGCCGACATCGCGAAGCTCTTCCGCACTGCGATGCCGTCCGAGGCAGCCGACGACGCTGTATGGCGGTTTGCCGATGCGTTGATCTGGAACTGGCTTATCGCTGGAACCGACGCTCACGCTAAGAACTACTCCCTGCTCCTCGCTCGAGATCAAGTCCGGCTCGCTCCACTTGGCCGCTGCGGCTGAGCCCTCTTTGCGCAGGGCGTTCCACTCGGCTCTGCGGGTTTCATCGACCGCGTCGGTGGCCCACTTGATGACGTGAAAGGTGTCCAGGCACACCATCGCGTTCTTGGCCTTGTCGGCCACCACCGTATGGATCCACTCGGCCCCGTCGCAGGTGACGAACTCCAAGGCAGCACAACGTTGGTCGCCTAGAGCGCTGAAGAAGGCTTCAAGGGTGTCTTTGGACCGCCTCTTGGCCGCCCAGATCACCTTGCCGGTGGTGTGGCTACAGACGACCGTCAAGTACTTGTGGCCCTTCTTGTACTTCACTTCGTCGATAGCGATGGCGGTGAGCCCTGCGAGCAGGTCTATGCGGCCGAGCGCCTCGGTAGCGACCCGCACACAGGCGTTGTTGACCGCCCGCCAAGAGACCGAGTAGCGGCTGGCCGCTTTCTGCTTGGACGAGGCGATCGCGTCGTAGACGATCAGGTCCTCGAAAGCCCGGGTGAAGGGCGAGTTGTGGCGGGCCCAGGGGACCTCTGCCACGGTCACCCCGTGGGTGGGGCAGTTGACCCGCGGGGAGAGGGCCATCAGCGTGCAGGTGGCAAAACCGACGTCGACGTGACGCCAGGATCGCCCACCGCCACCGTTGTCCTCCCAGGCGCAGAACTTCCCGCAGCGCCCACAGCGGCCTCGTTTGCGCACCTTCTGGCGGATCCACACCACCAGTTGCGCTCTGGTGTCCTTGGTCTCTTCGTTGTGTTTCCAATCGATGATCACCACCGACTTGCCCAGGGCAAGCAGGGACTTGAGTAACCTTGGTACGCGCACGCCGTCCTCCTCCTTCGATTTCCAGTGGTACAGCTAGAAACCGTAGGAACGAGACGGCGTGTCGCCGCGGATGGTCAGGGTCAGCCCAGCTCTGGGACCCCCGAAAGCGTCACAAGACCC
>JAJYQJ010000144.1 GCA_021794655.1 Actinomycetes bacterium
ACCTGGACGTGGAACGGGACAACGTGGACACAGATGTCACCAACGACGAGCCCTCCAGCTCGATCCGGTGCTTCTATGGCCTACGACGCGGCGACCGGGAACGTCGTGCTCTTTGGTGGGCTAGGTGCAAGTGGAGCGCTGAATGACACCTGGACTTGGAACGGGAGTAACTGGACCAGTGTGACCCCGTTTGGGAACAACCCAATCGCTAGCTATGGATCGAGCATGGCTTATGACCCATCGACTGGGAGCGTCGTTCTCTTTGGCGGCATAGACGCTTCGGGGAGTTTCTTGAGTGACACCTATAGTTGGAAGGCCAACGCGTGGACGTACATGACGGTTTCGAACCCGATTCCAGCTCCACGCGCCTATGCGGCGATGTCCTACGACGCCAGAACTGCCCAGATGGTCCTCTTCGGTGGAGAGTCCGCTACGGGAGATCTTAGTGACACTTGGCTCTGGGACGGCCAGGCATGGGCCCAGCTCCAACCTCTTGGTTCTGTCCCATCTGCGCGCTACGGATCGAGCATGGCTTACGACGCGGCCACGACGGACGTCGTTCTATTCGGTGGAACAGGTAACGGTGGCAACGTCGCCGACACGTGGACCTACCAGCCAACCGTGACGCCTCCTGGAGTGCCGACTGGACTCGCGGCCAAGAGCGGCACGGGTCAGATCTCGCTTTCTTGGAGTCCACCAACGATCACCCAAAGCGAACCACCGGCAGCAAGCTATGAGATCTTTCGTGGGACCAACTCTGATCGAAAGTTGATGTCGCAAGTGGGCACAACGAGTTCTACTTCGTATACAGACACAACTGTTACTCCAGGTGTCTCCTACTACTACGCGATCAAGGCCTCCAACGCGATCGGCTACTCTCTCGAATCCGCTGAGACCGTCAGCGTAGCTAATGCGAGCGCACCAACAGCTGCACCGACATCTCTTGGCGCTCGTGTTGCTTCTGGATCCGTGAGTCTCACGTGGGTAGACGTCCCGGCGAGTTTCGACGGTGGAAGTGCGATCACCTCCTATCTCGTAGAGGCTAAGTCAGGTTCGACCGTTCTGGCGTCAACTTCGGTAGGCCCTGGCACGCAGAGCGCCACCCTTACGGGGCTGCAAAACGGCACTAGTTACACTCTTCAAGTCGCAGCCGTTAACTCGATTGGACCAGGCCCATTTGCGAGCACAACTGCGACGCCGCTCGGAGTGCCCGGCGCCCCAGGTACGGTTCTTGCAGCTGACTCAGGATCGGGGTCGGTCACCCTGACTTGGTCAGCGCCCAGCGTCACTGGAGGAAGCGCTATTACCTCCTACACGGTCGTTCCAACCCCAAGTTGTGTAACTTGTGTGATTAGAGTATCTGGCACCGGGGCTAGCGTTACCGGGCTGAACAACGGCACCGCGTACACCTTCGTCGTCGTGGCCTCAAACGCACAAGGTTCAGGACCGATCTCGTCTCCGTCGAACGTGGTGACTCCCCAAACCCCGCCCCAGGGGTACTGGATAGCGACCAACAACGGCGGAGTACTCGCCCAAAACGGAGCCAGGTTCTACGGATCGGCTTCAAACCTCGTGTTGAACCAACCGATCGTCGGAATGGCAGCGACGCCGGATCACAGGGGATACTGGCTGGTGGCAAGAGACGGAGGCATCTTTGCCTTCGGCGACGCTGCATTCTACGGCTCGATGGGCGGTAGGGCTCTCAACGCCCCGATCGTCGGCATGGCGTCGACGAGGGATGGAAAGGGCTACTACGAGGTGGCCTCAGACGGAGGCATCTTTGCCTTCGGTGACGCTGCGTTCTACGGCTCGATGGGCGGTAAGGCGCTCAACCAACCCGTCGTCGCCGTCGCACTCACCCCGAACGGAGGTGGCTACTGGGAGGTGGCCTCAGACGGTGGGGTGTTCTCCTTTGGGGACGCGAACTTCTACGGATCGACCGGGAACCTCACCTTGAACAAGCCAGTCGAGGCGATCTCTCCAACTCCCGACGGTGGCGGCTACTGGTTCGTCGCCTCAGACGGGGGAGTGTTCTCCTTTGGAGACGCGAACTTCTACGGATCCGGGGTGGGACTTGTACCTTCTGGATCAGTTGTCGCGATGACGACAGATCCGAGCGGAAACGGCTACTGGCTCACACTGTCGACTGGCACGATCCTCTCCTTTGGGGACGCGCAGGCACTTCCTGGAACTGGCGGGGTGACCCTGTCGAACCCTGTGGTGGCGATGGCGCTCAGTTGAGAGTCCGCCGACGCGTTAGGAGTTGTTGGTCGACAGGGTTCGCAACGCGTCTTCGCGCCTCGTGAGCCCGATGAGGTGGCCTTCGTTGGGGTAAGTCGTCAGCTTTGACTTTGGAATGCGGTTAGCGAGCTCCTCTGCCCACGCAGGGGGAACTAGTATGTCCTCTTCGCCTTGGAACAGGTAGACCGGCGTCGTGATATCTCCCGCGTCGAACCCCCACGGCGCAACCATCGCACGGTAGTCGTCTACCGCCCCCTTTGGGTTGACCGCTCCTTCTCGAAGGATTCGAGCCGCCCACCCGCGCTCAGCCATGACAGCGTCGGCCTCGGTCGGCGGTAGCCCGCGGCACATGAACTTCGCCATCGTTTCGTCACTCACGAGCGAGAAGAAGACCTTAGTCGCATGGAAGTAAAGTCTCGCGAGACCCGGCGCTCTCGTCGCGGCGATCGACAGCGTACGGTCGAGCGGATCTTGCTCAGCGAACGTGCTCTTGTCGTCGAGCGGTAGCGCACCCGCGATAACCGCGGTCCCACGTACCCGGTCAGAGAAATGGTACGCCGCGGCGAGTGCGTATTGGCCACCGGCGGACCATCCCATTATCGAGAGCTCGTCGATCTCGAGTTGGGTGACGAGCTGTTCGATGTCATCACTCGCCCAGTCGAGCATCGCGTGCCCCGGTTTTCGGTCCGAGAGTCCGACGCCTGGACGGTCCGGAGAGAGAATTCGGAGCCCGAGGTCGTAAGCCGCCTCACCGGCCGGTGACACGTCGTTGCGGCTGATCAAACCTCCGTGGCAGTTTAGAACCGGGTGCCCTCTTGGATCTCCGTACTGCGCGTATCCGAGCTTGCGCCCGTCGCTCAACGTGATGACGTGATCGTGGGCCCCGTCCAGTTGTCCGGCTAGTTGTAGGCGCCTCATCTCGCAGTGCTCACGCTCTTTTCACCGTCAGCTCACGACCCCTCGGGTGGCCACTCTTTATAGCTCGACGGATCCGAAGCCCTACCGCGTCGATCGAGTGCCCACGAGCGCCGCCAAGGCGACGCGTCGGGTCCTTTGCTCCAAGCGGGCGCCCCCGACGCCGCGTTCCGTCGCGCCCTCCACCAGTCCGTCGCAGTCTCTTCACCGAGCAACCCTACAGACCTCTCTATTCTCGCCGAGAACTTGCGGGCGTCTTCGCCCTCCACCGGCCGCATCGGAGCGCCGAACACTATGCGAACGTCGTGGCGCCGAAGGCCAGGACCTGCCCGATTCTCAGACCCCGATCCACCGAGCGGCAACTTGTCGGACGACGATCTCTTCGGGAGGATCTTTCGTGTCCCGTCGATATAGACCGGTACGACCGGCCGACCGGTCCGGCGAGCGAGATAAGCGGCCCCACCCCGGAACTCTTGAGTCCAACCGTCAGGCGACCGCCCACCTTCGGGGAAGATAACGAGACTCCAGCCGTCGTCGAGCAACGACGCCGCGACGTCCGCGGAGTGGCGGTTCACCTTCGTCCGCTCGATCGGGATCGCCGCGAGCGAGAACGCCCAGAGGTTCGCTTTCCACGTCCGGTCGAAGAAGTAGTCCGAAGCCGCCGCGACGACGGTACGGTGTCGAAACTCAGTCGGAATCGAAGTCAAGAGCAGCGGAGTATCGAGATGGCTCGTGTGGTTCGCGGCGAAGATGACCGGTCCGTTGAGACCCCTCAGGTGCTCCTTTCCCTCCACCCGTGTCGACGCGACGACCCTAGATAGCGGCAACGCGACGTTGTCCAAGAGCATCGCCCGCGCCAGGCGGACCGGGTACCTCCTCGACCACTCGTGGTCGTAGTTGAGACCGGTACGACGTCTCGGCGCCGATCGAGGGACGCTGTCGGGCCAGGTCGGACGGGCGAGGGGAAAGCCTATCTTTTCGACCGTCGACGTTACGTCGGAGAGTTTCAAGATACGTCCGCCATCAGGATCGGCGGTACGTGGACGTGCGTCACCGACGGCGAGAACCCGACAACGTCCTTCGCCATCTCGAACGCGTCCTGAAGCGACGACGCTGGGGTGAATCCCAGTCGGCGAACCGCAGCCGGATCTCCCCCAACGACGATCACACGACCGAGATGCTCGAGCGCGTGTGCACACCAGTACCACATGTAGAACGGGTGTACCCCGTGATACGCGTGACCGGTCCGGTAGAGATGTATGTACCACGGGTCCGTCGCAAACGACTCTTCGAAACGCTCGTGCATCTCGACGGGGTCCTTCGTCTCCGTCAAGACCTCCTCGAAGAAGTCGATGTAGCTCGGGTGGTGCGCCGGGTGGAACTCCCAGGGGGTCGGATGGTTAAGGATGAGCACCCCGCCTTCTCTGACGAGCGGCTTGTTGCGATAGAGGTTGAAGAAGTAGCCGAGACCAAGGCAGGCGACGAGAATCGGATTCATGATCGAGTTGACGTTGTAGGGACAGATGTATGGAAGCCCCATCGTCAACACGTCGCTCTGTCCGCTGACTTCTACCCCTTGTTGTTCCCAGACGTTTCGAGTCGTCACCGCGTGGACCGCTTCCACCTCGCCCGCCTGAACCGACGTCATCGCGTGCGGAGACCTGATCGAGTGAAAGATCTTTCTCGCGACGCGAGACGGTGTCCGACTCAGCGCCGATGAACTCGCGGCGAACGTCGCTCGGTCTCGAAGCGACCACTCCCACTCCCTCTTCTGCAAGAACGCAAAGTTCGACGGGAACGTATCGGTGTTGAGCGTCGTCTCGATCTGGAAGACCTTCACGCCGCTCTCCTTGATCAGCCTTCCCATCCTCCAGTTCGCACTGTGCAGCTCGGACGCAGGTGCGTCCATGAACGATCGACTGTGCGTCATCGTCTTTGGGTTGTGGTGATGGCGGAGGCTCTTGTAGCTCGCGAGCCCCGTCGCGACGCTCTTGTGGCCCCCGTCCATCGCGACCAGATTTATGTTCACGTAGACGAGCAAGTCACTCGTCGCCGCCCGCTTGTTGATCTCGACGTCCTCGCCGAGGTCGGTCTCGCCGAGGTGGATGAGAGCGTCGCGATCTTCTGCGTCGTGCTGGGTGAGGAGGCCGTTCGGAGCGAACGCGTCGTAGATCCGATCACCCAACGCGTGTCGTAGCTCCTCTTCGGTCATGCGGCGATGGAGCGCGAGGGCCGCGACGAGGACGACGTCGTCGACTCCCGCCTGTGCCGCGAGCTCCAGGACTTCTTCGATGACGAGTTGCCTCACGTCCGGGGAGCGCATCGGGGGAAGAGGGAGCGAGATGTCGTCGAAACAGATCGTCAGCTTCATCCCCGGCTTCAAGAGGGCCCGAAGCGGGTCACTGTCGCCGAGCGGAGTTTCGAGAGCGTCGCGTATCTTCGCCCGCGGGTCCTCCAACGCTTCGAGCGGTTCGGGCGCGTAGATAACCCTCGACCCCTCAGGAAGGCGCTCCAACGAGAAGCTCTCTCCGTGCCAGAAGAGAACCGGCGGCGTCGAGCGGTCGACTTCGAGAACAAATCCTGGCCTTGGGCTCATCGTTTCATGCCTTTCTTCGACGTCGTCGGGGTGGGTCTTTCGGTCGGATCGAACGCTATCTTTACCGCTCCACGACGTCCCGCAGAACCCGCGTGTGTAATCGCCTCTTCAAAGCGCTCGATCGGGTACGTCGCCGATACGAGCCTTCCCGCCCGTGCCGACTTGCTCAGCTCGATCGCCAACTCAAAGGTGCGCACCGCGGACAGCTTCGCGGTTTCCTCTGAGATCAACAGTCGTTCCGTGCCGTACGTGTACGCGCCGACGAGCTCGATCTCTCGGTGCCAGAGCGCCGCGAGGTCGACGCGTACCTTGCCCGGCATCCCGACCAATACCACCTTTCCACGAGGGCGCGTCATCGAGAGACACTGCTCGATCGACTCCGCAGTTCCGACGCAGTCGAAGACGACGTCGGCCCCACCGCTCAGGCGGAGTGTCGACGACTGCGGCGCTCCGAGAGCGAGCGACGCGGTACGTCTTCGAAGCGCCCTCGAGAGCTGCTCGGTTGCGAGCGCCCGGGTAGCTCCCAACTCTTCACCGAGACGTCGTTGATGAGCGTAGCGTGCGCCCAGTAGGAGTCCGCTCGGGCGCCGCACGCGTCCCGTCGCCGCGAGGTGGGTCAACGCTGCGGTAACGACGAGGCCGAGCGTTCCAGCCCCGACCACCGCGACCGTGTCGCCCTCTCGCACTTCGGCAGTCATCGCCGCGTGGATCCCGCACGCGAGCGGTTCGATCATCACCGCGTCTCGATCCGATAGCTCTTCTGGGACCGGGTGGATCTGGGACGAGTGGGCGACGAGCCCCCCCGTCGACCAACCTCCACCCGTATCGGCGCAAAATCCGGTCTGGACTCCGGGCCTCAAGTGCCCAACGCTGACGTTCTCGCAGTCCCCGGTGTCGCCCGCCGCACACGCTTTACACTGCGGGACGACTCGCCGAGCAACACATCCGAGCACCGGTTCGACGACGACGCGGGAACCGTCCTCGAGTCGTCGACCGTCGGCGGAGTAGCCGGGCCCCTCTAACGTCGCGACGACCTCGTGCCCGGGGACGAACGGGAAGCTCACGAGTTCGTCGAAGTAGCGCGAGCTGCGACCGCCGAGCGTCGAGAGGTCCGATCCGCATATCCCAGAGAGGATCGGGCGCAAGCGAAACCAGTCATCTCCGTCGGGCAACTCGGGGGGATCGACGTCAGCGAGGCGTAGCGGTCCAAGACCCGCCCCCTTCGACGAAGCGAACGCTCCCGCGAGCCGCGCCGCCGCGAATCGGGGGAGACTTCGCTCGACGAGGAGCGCCTTCACGGCATCTCGCCCACGTGAGTGCGTCCCCCAGGCGAACTCCGGTAGCTTGGAGCGAGCGTGCCATCAGGCTCGTTCGACGTGTGCTCGTTCGACGTGTGCTCGTTGGACGTGTGCTCGTTGGACGTGTGGTGGCTGCGAGTTCTCCTCGCTCCCTTCTCCAACGGGCCGAGTGGCAAGAGTTGGTGAGAACCGCCCCGTGCCTTCTCCCAGTGCTCGACGTGCCAGCCGCGCCTCTTCGCGATCGCCGCCAGGCGGGACTCCGGGTTGACCGCAACGGGGAAACCGACCGCTTCGAGCATCGCCAAGTCACTCGTCGAGTCCGCGTAGGAGACCGACTCTTCCAGGCTGAGGCCGTGAGCGTCCGCGTAGTCGGCTAAGAGGAGGGCGCGGGCTTCACCGATCGGCGGCAGTTCGCTCAGCCGACCGTCGTAGCGCCCGTCCGTCGTGCCGAGGTGTGCGCAGACGATGTCGTCGAAGAGCGGTCGAAGCGGTGCAACCACGAAGTCGAGCGCGCCGGTAATCAAGAGGGTGCGATGTCCGAGGCGTCTGTGCTCGCGCACTCTCGCGAACCCCTCCGGGAACGAGCGTGGCATCAGTTGGAGATTGAAGAGCTCCCACGCGTCCTCTTCGAGCTGCGCGACCGGAGCGTCTTTGTATCTCAGGTAGAACGATCTGAGGAAGTCTCCTCGGTCGCGGCGGTCGAGCGCCATGAGAGACGGTGATCGTCCAACCAACTTCGCTACAAAGCTAACCCGCTTCGCAGCGCTCAGGTGGCGACTCGCGAGCCACGCGTACGTGTCGACGACGTTCGACGCGATCAGCGTGTGCTCGAGGTCGAAGACCGCGAGGTGCCTATCGGGAGACAGTATCGCCTTACGGCTGCGTTCAGGGCGCTTCTCTACCGCCGACTTTCCCGGGGAAGTCCTGACGCGTGCGTGGGCTATCACCGACGGGAGGTGAACGTCGCGGACGTAGGTCTCCCAATCGATCGCCGCCGGATCGAACGAGAAGCTCTCCCGCTCCGTCTCGTCGAGCTCTCGTGATAGATCGAGGAGACGATCCACCCGATACCTCGCTTCGGTCTCGGTGTACGCGCCGTAGAGCTCGACGTAACCAAGGGCACGTTTAGTCATCGTGCGGCGATCTTCCAGCCGCGCCGAGAGGGTAGCCTGGCGGCCCCTGAGCGGCAGGGACGTGATGAGCTTTTCGACAGCGTCCATCGCTTTGTCGGCGCGCTCCAACTGGTGTTGGACTCTTCCCCTGCCGGGGAACGACCACTCCGGGACGCTGATCGGCTGGCCCCTGTCGTCGTATAACGGGTTGCGGGTGAACCAGTCCTGGACGAGTTCGACGAGACGCCCGTACTTGAACGGGTTTCGCACGCCGGATGCGACCTGGTAGACGTCTGGACCGGTTGGATCCGGCCCCTTCGCCGCAACGGCCAAGATCGCGGCCACGACCATGTCAACCGGGATCACGTCGATTATTCCCTCAGGGACTCCGGGGAACTCCTTTAAGAGCCCACGGGCATAAGAGACGATGATCGGCTCCGCCATCCGGAACCCTCTGATCCAGCCGGGCCGAGGCTCTTTGAGTGCCGACTCGATGATCGACGGCCGCACGATCGTGAGTGGCACCTCGTCTCCAGCTCGCGCGAACCCGATCCCATATCTCGACACGAGAGCCCTCTCACCCAGCGCCTTCGTGAACGGATACGCGTCGGGCCATCCAAGAGCTTGAGCACGCGCCGTACCCGCCTCGACGAGCTCTCGTTTTACCCAGTCCTCTCTCAGCTTCTCGGACCTCGCAGCTAGCAGGTGGTCACCGGCCGCCCCCATCTCAGAGCGTGCCGCTTTCATAAACCTCGCCAACCGTTCCGGGCGCCTCGACTCCGACTGCAGGTCGTCCCGGAGCCGTCGAGCAGCGTCGACCTCTGGTTCCCAATCGACGTCGAGCGAGAAGCGATTCTGCGTCAGCAACTCTTCTCTCGCCTCACCCTGGTGCGTCCCCGCGACGTACGCGGTCGACACCGCGATCAGATGTGTGGGAGATCGCGGCGTGTCGCTCTCCGCGTTCGTCCCGGCGTTCGTCCCGGCGTTCGTCCCGGCGGCCTCCCGTGCTCGTGCGACCGCTTCGGCGACTCGTGACGGCCCGAGCAGGTTGACCTCTACCGCCTGGTCCAACGGCGAGTCAAAGCTGACCGCCGCGGCCGAGTGTATGACGACGTCACACGTCCCAAGGATCCGCCGACCGTCGTCGTCGAGGCCCAACCCATCTCTCGTGACGTCGCCAGCTATCGCTAACACGCGCTTGGAGCAGAGTTCATCGAAGCGATCACCGTACTCTTCGCGCAACCGATCAAAACAGTCGTTCTTCAGGACCTCACGAGCTACCCGCTGGGCAGGTGTAGCACGCCTGCCAGGGCGGATGAGTGTAACGACCTGCGCGTCCGATATCGTGCGAAGTATCCGCTCGACGAGCGCGGTGCCGAGGAACCCGGTCGCACCGGTGATAAAGATACGCTTGCCGGAGAGCGCCTCGACGATCGTCATCACCCTATTGTCTACCATCTGGTAGGTTGGGTGTCTAATATGAGGCGAGTACAGCGACGATGAGCCGGGTAGAGCGACGAAGCGCGTTGAAGAGCGGCTCCAAACCCGGCTCGACGCGAGCCGGAGCTACGCCGTCACAGCCCTCACGCGGTCCATCCTCTCGTTCGGCCGACTCGGCGCTACGAGACGATCGTGGGGGAGTCGCGACCTTGCGAACGGCGTCGACGCCGGAGCGAATACTTGACGCCGCACTCTCCTCGTTTGGGACGAGGGGGTATGAAGCGACGTCGCTCGACGCACTCGGAAACTCGTTAGGCCTGAGCAAGCAGACGATTCTCTACTGGTTCCCGAGCAAAGAGGCGCTCCTCGCCGCCCTTATCGACCGGAGCGCCTCAGAGCTCTTTGACGCGATGGAGTCCGCACTCGTCGGGGCGGGGCAGGGATGGGAACGGGTCGAGGCCGTCGTGAGATCGGTCTTCAGACTCGCAGCGAGACGGCCGGAGCTGCTCGGGCTCGTCCGTGAGGTCTCTCGGCTCGGTCCACCGGCGGCAACCCAGATGACGGCCGCTCTCGGGCCGCTCTTGACGCGTGCCTCGGACTTCTTGGAGGCTGAGATGGATTCGGGACGTATGCGTCGGCACGATCCAAAGCTGCTCCTGCTCGCGATCTACTCGACCGTCATCGGGATGGCGACCGAGGTAGAAGTGTTGCGCGCTATCGGCGAAGAACCGACCGCTCGTTCCCTCGTTCGAAGGCGCGCAGACGTATTGGAGCTGCTCCGATCCGCGCTGATACCCGCCTAGATCCCGGAAAGTTGGAGGCAGGACTCCCAGGGAGAAAAGTCCCAAGGTGCCAAAGCACCTCGCCTCGCTGTCTCGTGTGTTTGGCTGCGGCGCCGGTGTCGATACCATCTCTTAAGAGTCCAAACGGCCGCACCACATTTTGCCGTTCGCAGCTGAACGCGAGAAGCGAGAAGTTAGTTGAGATCCAGGCCGAGAGTCGCGAGAAAGGCCGATCGAGATCGATACTGCGAGAGCACTCTTACACCTCTCACGACAACTAGCGTTCGACCGGTTGTATATACAAGAGACACGATATGAGATATACTTGTTGTCGTGAGCAAGCGACTGGTCGATATCGACGACGATCTCCTCAAGGAGGCCTCCGCGGTCCTTGGTGGGTCGACGATGAAGGAGACCGTCAACCGGTCCCTTGAGGCCGTCGTGCTAGCTGATCGACGAAGACGGCACGCTGACCGGCTGGAGTCGATGCGAGGAGTTGACCTTGATAAGCCTCAGGTGATGTCGGGCGCGTGGCGCTAGACGCGCGATATCTGGCTGACAAGAGTGCGCTTGCCCGCTTCCCGCTCCCAGCTGTGGCCCGTCGCCTCCGCCCACTCCTGGAGGAAGGCTCGGTTGCGACATGCGCAATTGTAGACCTCGAGCTACTCTACAGCGCCCGTGACGCTGCGGACTATGAGGATGTGCTCGAAGAGCGTCGAAGTCTTGAGATCGCGCCGATCACGCCTGAGGTGATGGTCGAAGCAGTCGAGCTGCAACGTGCACTTGCGCGCCGCGGCCAGCATCGCGTCCCGATACCGGATCTCGTCATCTCTGCGGCCCATGAATGGGTCGTCCCGCGGGGTTCGCTATAGCCGCTGAAGGCCCAACTTTTCAGAACTTGGGACGCCCCGGACTTCGAGGGTTGCAGAGCACTTTAAGACTCAGTACGAGCTGGGCACAGCGAGAGGTTGTGACCCGGGCTCAGCTCGGCGGCGGGGGTCGTCTTGTGGGAGTCTTTGGCGTGTAGCGCTTGTTGGCCTGAGGGGCGACGCGCCCGTTTGGCCCGACTCTTGCGGCGGCGTTCTTGGACCTTTTCCCCGTTCTGGTGTTCGTGGTCGCGGACTTCGAGCGTGGGCTACCGCCAGATCGCGAACTCGACGAGGCGCCGGCGGGAGCCGACTTTGCGGTCGGGGATCCGTAGCGCTGTGCTCGCCACGCGCGAACTATCAACCACCCCCCGACCAATACGAAGGGAAGGGCGAGGATAGTCTGGACGACCGCTTCGAGAGCGAGGCCGGCCATGAGGGTTGTGAACGCGAGCGCAGCTCTCCTACCGATCCGGGTCGCGACGAACATCGCCGCGGCGAAGACCAAGATGATCGCCATCAAGAGAATCCAGGTGTGACGCGGGTAGATGACGTTTCCAATACACGTGAAGCTGCCGGAGACCTTTTCGTAGCGAAAGCCACCGGGACAGACGTGCCCTCGAATCGGGGAAACGGTCTTTTGCTCCGGTGTGTTGGGGCTGAGGACGTAGGGCAGGTAGCGGATGACGCCTACGACCGCTGCGAGGACCGCACCGGCGTAACCGATCTTGCGTTCGGTTGGGTCGATCTGGTTGACGAGAGCGGCCTTCTCGCGTTCAGAGAGAACGGGAGCCGGTTCTCTAAGCGAGCCTCGCTCGGTCTCACGATCTTTCTCCGACTCCTCTCTGGGTTTGGGGGGTTTGAGGAACGCACTTGAGAGGCGATCGGCGATAGACGAACTCATCTTCGAGGAGTCCTTCGACACCGGCTGATCGTCCGGCTCTGATCCGGAGCCGGGCTCCAATCGAGCGTCCGGCTCTGGCTGAGAGTCGTCGGAGACGGCGTCGTAGTCGGGTTCGTCGTTCTCCGAAGTTGGCGGGTGTCGCTCGGCACTCTTGTCGCGAACACGGTCTCGCTCGGTAGGTCTATCGGGATGTGGCACGCCTACAGGATAGATGCGAAGTAGGTCGGTCCTGAACTCGCGTTGTTGGATCGCTCATTCCTGAGAGTCGTGAGCGGGCTAACCCCGGGCGATGGCTGATTGGAGATGGAATAGGTGTTCGCCCTGTTCAGGTCTCGAGCCTGCTCGCCTCTTCGAAGAAGGATTGAAGGGTCGCGTTGTACCTGTAGAACTTGTCCATTCCGAGCCATTCCGAGCTGGCTGGTTCCGCCGAGGTGTTCTGATGGCCGGGCCGCCGGATGAGTTTTTGCGAAAACAACAGGATCACTTGACACAGGATTGGGGGGGGTACTGTTCATAGTATGGGTTGTAATCAGCACGCAGAGTCCCGGCCTCGGTTTCCCGTGGATCCAGTTGCCATCAACGCGAATCTGGTGTTTGCCTCGGAACTGCGACAGGGCCGAATGACTAAGAGGAAGGGTGAGAGGTGTCGTCTGCTATTGCCATTCCACGGGTGGCGCTGGGCTCTGGGTGCTTCAACGCTCCTAACTGGCGTTGCGGTCGTGGGAGTTCGTCCCGCTGCAGCCCAGACCTTCCACAGCTACAGCGTGGCATCTCAGACCACGCCTTCTGGAGCCTTTACCGGTGTTGCCACTACCCGCCAAGACGTTCCAGTTGCCAACATCCCAGACACTGGGTGTAGTGGGTATTTTTCTGGCAACCCGGTTTATCAGACAGAGTGGATTTATATCACTAGCGACGGGGCGAATTGGTTGGAACTTGGAACAGGCCACCAGTGCATGAACACTTTGGTGTATTGGTATGCCGGTTACGGCTTCGCTGGAACCTGGCACCCCCTGTGGGAGGAGTCCGGAATTACGCCTGCCGGTCATGACTTTCAAATTTATGAGTTCGGTAGCAGCTACAAGTTTCAGATCGACTCAACAGTATTTGCACGTCAGAGCACCTCTCCAGGGTACACAGATGTCACTGGTCTCGAATCGTACGCGGGAAGTGCAGTTGTCAACCAGTACACCCACGGCACGTTGCAGTATCAGACAGGCGGCAGTGGTCCATGGGCAAACTGGTTTGGTGAAGAGGGAGAATTCGTAGGATCGAATATGTGCGGGACGTGGCAGAATCCAACCACCTGGAGTGTAGCGGAGAACTCATCATGTTAGAAGCCTTGCTTCACAAGCGAACCTTGCTTATCGTAATCGTCGTACTGGCCATCGTTGTCGGTGTGACCATAGGTGTCGTGAATTCAACCTAGCGGCGCCACAGTACGGACGCTGTTGGGTCCACGGACATGGCTGCATGCCAGAAAGCGATGACTGGGTCCATTAGGGGGTATCAGGCGTCGGGAATCGCCTTGGCTAGCGGGGGAACCGCGGCCGAGGTACAGGCATGGGTTGCGAGCAGGGCATCGTCCGCGGGCATCCCAGGGGGGCCGAATCGTGGATTGCAAAGCGTGCCAGCGAATAGCCACGTGACAGTCTGCGTTCTAGAAGGCGATTTCCCATATCCAACTCCGCCGTTGCCTAATGGATCTAATCCACCGCCCGCTACGGGCGCACGAGTGTTCTTGTTGCCCAACGGGACTGCGGTTCTCGATGCCGAAGGTCCACTCAGTGGAGTGGAGAGCAGGACTCCTACTACTTTTGCCGCCGGGGGCTGATTCGAGCGCCGGGATTGGAATGCCCGATCATGCAGCGGTATTTGCGGCTGAAAGCCGTAGAGTTGCGAGAGGGTCATTTGAGGGTAATCGCGTGTCATTACAACCGTTGCGCCCCGATGACACCGACTTGATTTACCGGCTCTCATGCGATCCCGAAATTGGCTCCCGGTGGCGTTTCCGCGGGCAAACTCCCGACCCTCGTGATTTCGCTGCGAAGCTGTGGAATGGCACGGTCGCTCATTACATGGTGGCACGCCGTACGGATAACCAACGTGTCGGTTATGTCGTCGCGCACAATGTTAATCTCAGGGACCGCTGGGCGTATGTGAGTGCGCTTAGCGCGAATCCTGCCGAGAAGTCAGGGCTGGTTATCGAGGGCTTGGCACTTCTAATCGATCATCTCTTTCGGAATTGGCCGTTACATAAAGTGCTCATCGAAGCTCCTGAGTACAACATGGATCAGTACGGTCGAGACCTTGACAAGGTGTTTCGTCGAGGAGCGCGTATATGCGACTACTTCTTTCATGAAGGAAAGATGTGGGATCTAGTGGTAGCTAGTGTGACGGCGTCACAGTGGGCGCGTACGCGCACAGAGCATTCGGATGCGGTTGCGGCTGTGAATTCCGTCGAAGCTGATCAGATGTCCGTGCTGAGCTTTGACGAGTTCCGTGCTGCTCTAAGTGCGGAATTTGAGATAGACGTTGATGAGATTGAACCCGGGAGCGTATTGAGCGATGACTTCGAGTTCGACTCACTGAGCTTCGTTCTCCTGGATGCGTTGGTTGAAGAACTTGCTGGCAGCACTGACCAGCCGCCTCCTACTGTTTTGACGACGGTAGCTGACGCCTACCAATGGTACTGCCTGGCGTGCTCCTCGCCGCCGCAACGTGCTGAGCGTTAGTCAACGGATTTCTGCAGCGAAGTAGGGCGCTGTCAGCGGTCGAGCCTGCTCGCCTCTTCGAAGAAGGATTGAAGGGTCGCGTTGTACCTGTAGAACTTGTCCATTCCGAGCTGGCTGGTTCCGCCGAGGTGGAACCGGTCGTCGGCGAGGACGAGGCTGTTCAACGTGTGGGTGCTGTCGGCCTTCTTGCGTGATCGGATATGGGCGATGAGTTCGTCCCAGTCTTGCGGTGAGGCGCTGACCCAGCAGTCGACGGCTCCGGTGTCGGAGCTGTCCCAGGGGGAGATGTCTGTGCACTCGTAGTCCTCGAACTCAAGTCGGAACGCCTGGTCGCCGACTATCAGACCGAGGGCGATGTCGGTAGCGCCGAGCCGGCGGTATCTGTCGATGTCGGAACGGGCCGACGTGGCGAGGGCTCGAAAGTATCCAACCGAGGGGAAGAGGTCGCTTTCGACGACGTTGACCATTGCTGTCTCCTTTTTCTAAGTTTGCGCGTCGATCTTCGCGGTCGCAGAGAGGTCGTTCGCGCGGTCGTTGGTGCGACCGTCCCCGCGACCGTTCGCGCGGTCGTTGCGGCGCTTCTCTCGTTCTCTTGCGGTGGCGTCGTCGTCGACGACGAGTGTGAGGTCCTCCAGGGAGCCGCGGAGCACGACGCCGTAGTCGCGGAGTGCACCGAGCTCGCTTACGTACTCGTCCAAGACGTCGTCGAGTACGGCGTGGGGGTCTCGGTCGAGCGGGTCGCCCCAGCCGCCGCCGCCGCCGTAGTCGTAGACGATGCGATCGCCGGCGTCCATCTGCACCCAGTCGGCCATGTCCTCGACCGTTACGGGATGTTCGGAGTTGGCGGCGAGGGTCAAGGAGTTGGGCGATCCGGGGTTCCCGCCGGCGATCCCGGGCATCGGGTAGCGGATCCCGACGACGCGGGTGTAGACCCGCGAGGGCACCCGGACCTCTTTGACGTAGTGGCTGCCGCAGAGTCCCCGCCACTGCCCGGCGCCGCCGCTGTCGGTGCGGTAGTCGCGGCTCCAAAGGATGTGGGGGTAGGTGTTCTCGTTCATCTCGGCGGGGGCCTTCCAGAGGTTGCCGTAGGAGGCGTTCAAGGCGCCCCACGCGTCGACTCCTTTAGCGGCGTTGCACCAGCCGGCGTAGACCTCTGTCGAGGGGTCGACGAACTCTTCGTTTGTACGCGGGTCGATCCCGACGATGGTCGTTGGTATTCCGGTCTTGTACGTCTGTGGGACGGCGCGTTCGGGAGAGACGTGGTTGAGGGCGAGGGCGATCGCGTCGCCGACCTCGGTGCCGGGATGGTGAGTTCCGGCGCTGACCGGTCGGCCGTGGTAGGGGTTGAGGACACAACCGAGTGGGATCGTGATGTCGATAGCGTCGAAGAACCCCTCGTTTTTTGGGATCGACGGGTCGATCATCGCGGCGACCTGGGCGACGGTGAAACCGCGGGCGTTGCCGAAGGCGGACCACGCTTGGAGGTTCTCGCGGGTGTCTGTGCCGGTGAAGTCGAAGCTCAGGTGGTCGTCGTCGACGGTCGCCTTGACGTGGATGTGGACGTCCTTGTTGCCACGGGGGTCCTGGTCGACGTAGGCGTCTGCCTCGTTGACGCCGTTCGGCCAGGTTCTGACGATGTCTCGGACGGCCCTGCCGGTGGAGTCGATGAACCAGTCGACTGAGGCTTCGACTGTGTCGACCCCGTAGCGCTCGAAGAGCTCTCCCAAGCGCGCTGCGCCGAGTCGAGCGGCGCCCATCTGTGCCCTGATGTCGCCGGCGAAGCTCGCAAGGCGGCTGTTGGCCTCGACGCAGAGGAGAGTATCCTTTCGCTCGACGCCTCGATCCATGAGCTTGATTACGGGCCAGCGTACGCCGTCTCCCCAGATGTCGTCGGCGGAGATGTTGTAGCCGCCGGGAACGCTTCCGCCGGTGTCGCCTTGATGGCACTGGATGCTCGCGATGAGCACGAGACGTCCGTCGGCGAACACCGGAGAGAAGACGTTGTAGTCGGGGAGGTGGCCGGCGCCGACGTAGGGGTCGTTCGAGAGGATTACGTCACCCTCGTTCATCCCGGTCTCCCCGAAGAACTCGAGAGCGAAACGCACGGGGAGTGAGGAGCAGAGCATGAGCTGGGGGACTCCGACGGAGAGCGCGGCGAGACGACCGTTCCTGTCGAGGATCGAAGCGTTACGCTCGTTCGACTGGTTGAGGATCGGGGTGATCGCGGTGCGAGAGACGTAGAACGCCATCTCGACGCAGATCGTCTCCATCGTCGAACGGATGACCTCGGCGGTGACGGGGTCGACTTCGAACTTGTCCGATGGATCTCGAAGCGGTGGTCGACGTTGTGCGAGGCGCTCCAGATCAGCTCTCATCTCTCACTTCCTTCATCTCTCACCTCCGTCGTCTCTCACTTCCGTCATCTCTCACTTCCGTCGTCAGACGCGGTAGCAGACGCTGTCGGGCAACGAGGAGGTGTCGAGGTCGATCCCGAAGAGTTGCGCGGCGTTCGTCTCGAGCATCTTTTTCTGCTCGTCGGCGGGGACCCCGGAGAGGGTCGTCTCGATCGCCTTCCGGGAGTGGGGGTAGGTGGACGTCGGGTGGGGGAAGTCGGCCTCCCACATGATGTTGTCGACGCCGACCATGTGGCGTAGCTCGATCCCGCTACGCTCGAACCAGAAGTTTACGTAGACCTGTCGACGGAAGTACTCACTCGGGCGGACCTCCATGCCCTCGTCCCAGAGGTGCTGTCGCTCGTACTGGTGGTCCATCGTCTCTAGAAGGTAGGGAACCCATCCGAGGCCGCTTTCGACGGAGATGAAACGTAGTTTCGGGAACCGCTCGAGAACGCCGGAGAAGATGAGGTTGGTTATCGCGTGGAGGTTGGAGGTGATCGCGGTGACGGAGACGACGGCGAGCCGGCGAAACGCGCTGAACCCGTCCCAGCGCTCGGGCCCACCTTTAGCGGAGCCGATGTGCAGGGCGACTGGCATCGAGAGTTCTTCGAGGGTTGCCCAGAGCGGGTCCCAGTAGCGCTCGTTGAAGTGTGGGAAGCCGTAGTTCTGAGGGGCTGCGGTCCACACGACGGACTTGTGACCGATCTCGTGGGCGCGGCGGGCTTCTGTGACGGCCAAGTCGACGTCCCACATCGGTAGGAGGCACTGAGAGACGAACCGTGGGCTGATTGCGGTCCACTCTTCGGCGAGGTAGTCGTTGTAGGCGCGGATGCAGGCGATGCGGAGGTCGGCGGGTCCCTCGGTGGAGACGAACGGTCCGCCGCCGAACCCGGCGGCTTGGGGAAAGAGGACCTCGACGGCGACGCCGTCGGCGTCCATCGTCTCGAGGCGCGCCTCGGCTTCGTAGACCGCGGCGGGGGCCTCTTCAAAGAACTTGAGAGCACCACGATCCGGGAGCATCGCGGCCGCGCCCGTTCCAACTTTGCGGACCTTTTGCCCGACGTATACCCACCAGTGCTCGCCGTCGATCACCTCGAGGTGCGGGCAGTCGGCTTGCATCGACGCGGGGACGCGCGAGGTGAACGTGTCGGGCTTCTCCCACGCGTGGTCGTCGGTTGAGATCGGGTAGATGTTCATGGTTCTCCTATGTCTTGTTTGCCTGTATAGATTCTTTGGTTCTAGTTCTCTTCGAGCTGGTAGACGCGGACCGCGTTTCCGGCGAGGACGTCGTGTTTTACGTCGGGGGAGAGGTGGCCAAAGTGTTCCTTGATCACCTCTTTGGAGTTAGGCCACGTCGTGTCGGTGTGGGGGTAGTCCGACTCCCACATGACGTTGTCGGGTCCGATCCGCTCGATCGTCTCGATACCGGTGTCGTCGACGAGGAACGTCCCGTAGATCTGCCGACGGAAGTAGTGGCTCGGTGGCTCCTCCAAAGGAGAGTGGGTCCAGTAGCGGTGGCGGTCGTAGGTCCAGTCCATCCTCTCCAAGAAGTACCCCATCCATCCGATACCGGACTCAACGGAGACCAACTTCAACTTCGGATAGCGAGCCGGTACTCCGCTGAAGATCAAGTTGGCGAGGACGCCGTAGTTCGTGAGCGGGGCGCTCGCGACCAAGCTCTCGGCGGCGACGCCGTCTCCGGAGCCGATCGCGCCCATCGTCTCGGCGGCTTGCTTTCTCCCGATCGAGCCACCGATGTGGAGAGCGACGGGGGTGCCGGTCTCCTCGCAGACTTTGAAGAGCTCTTCCCAGCGGTCGTCGGCGAATCCGGGAAGTTCGAAAACGTGAGGGAGGCCGGGGAGCAGGGCTGCCTTATGGCCGGCCGCGATGCACCTGCGCAACTCTGTTGCGGCGGCTTTCAAATCCCAGAGCGGGAGGATGCACTGTGCGATGAGACGTCGTGGGCTCTCGGCGCACCACTCGTCGACGAGCCAGTCGTTGTAAGCGGCGACGCACGCGGCGGCGAGTTCGGGGTCTGTGCCGGCGAGGTCGATGAAGGTTCCACCGGCGAGGCCGGCGAGAGTTCCAAAGAGGACCTCTGCGTCGACGCCGTCGGTGTCCATGTCTTCGATGCGTGCTCTTGCGTCGTAACATCCGGGGCGCATCTCGTTGAAGCGCAGGGCCTTTGGCGTGTACTCCTCGAAGGACTTTCCGGCCATCGCCGACAGCCCCGTGATCTTGTGGCTGCCGCCGTTAATCTCCCAGACGTCTCCGTCGTCTGAGGAGACGACCTTTGGACCACGGTCGCGGAGTGCCGCGGGAAGGCGGTCCTGCCACACGCCGCGGGGTTCTACGACGTGGTCGTCTACCGAGATGACGTCGTAGCTGTTTGGAGCTTCTTTCTTCATTGGCATTGTGGAGTTAACTCCTCCTTCCGAGTGGGTTTGCGTGAAAGTGTCATCGTTTGGTTCCTAGAACGGGAGCTCTGCGGGGAAGAGGCAGCGATCCGAACGGTCGAGGCCGGCGGCAGCGATCCGGGAGAGGTACTCGCCGCGCATCTTTGAGTAGAGGGTCTTGTAGGACTCGATCCCCTTCGCGATTCCGTCTACTCCGTGGCCGGCGAGAATTGCGCAGGACTCGATGGTTGCGGGTTGCAAGAAGAAGAGTTGGAGGAAGAAGATCTCGGCCATGTCGGCGATCTCGTGGATCTGGATACGCTGGAGATCTGGATCCGGGGCGTTTTCGAGGAGGTACTTGAGGTGCATGCTGCCGTAGGCGACGTGCCGTGCCTCGTCTTGCATGACCATTCTAAATATCTGCTTGTCGACGTCGGTGTTGCAGAGGAACTCACCGTATCGAAAGATTGAGAGGACGGCGCCTTCGAATACGACGTGGATGCAGTAAGAGACGTCCCTCCAGTTGTCGAAGAGGGCGTTTGAAGCGAGAGGACTTCCCGTGTCGTTTGCAACCTTGCCCGACGCGTCGACGTAAGGCTGGATCGCGGCCAACGCCTCTCCGAGCTTGATCGCCATGCCCATTCCGCCGCCGTTCGCAAAGATCCGCTTACGGAAGACCTCGGTGTGACGTGCTTCGTCCATCGCCTGGCTCGCTATAAAGAGCTTGATCTCGTGGAAGTAGGTGTTGAACTTTGGGAGCCACGGCGCGAGGACGTCGGTCGCGAGGTACTCGGCCATGGTCAAGAACGTGCAGAACTGGCAGAGCGCACGTTCCATGTCGGGGGGGAGCGGCTCGAGGTTTCGCCACTCGATGTCGGCCGTCGCGTTCCACTGGCGGCTGCAGGACTCTTCGTAGAGGCTCGTCAGGTTTTCTGCCCAGAGCTCCCACTTGGAGTTGATCTCCCAGGGGGTTTGACCGGCTTCTGGGTCGAGACCGCCGCCACGAGGTGCGGTGACCGACGGTCCGATCGGCCCAGGCTCCTCTCCTGAAGCCTTGTCGATATCCATGAGGGTTAGGCCGCGTCGTGAAGGTTGAGCTTTTACGCCCCAACTTCCCCATACGCCTTGACCAGGTTCGGCTCGGAACCAGCTCAGGTCAACTGTGCCCTCGCGCAGGCCCCGTATATAGGGATCTGCTGCGATGTGGGCTGTAATTCCCTCTACGTCTACCTTGCTAGCAGGGGCGGATGCCGTGTCAACCATTCTTCCTCCTCCAAAACATGACGCACGTGTCAGGTTCATCTACCATCTTGGGTACTCGTGAGTCGCCCGAATAGGGCCGAAGGTCCCATTTGTTGTAGAGGATCGCCGCGGAGGCTGATTTTTGAGGAAGCTCCCTACGGAGTTGGGGAGCACTGCGCACAGAGCGGCGCGTCGAGCTGCCCACTCGCTTCGAGCCGCCTCGTTCTCGGGCAAGAGACCTTCATCCCGAGCCCACAGCGCGAACACGCCCAGTTGTTCCCGTCGTCGCGCCAAAGAGTCGATCCACACTCGGGGCATCGCTCTTGCCAGATCGCGCACTCGAACCCCGCGAGCCGCCTCGAGGTGAGCGGACAGCCACGTCCTTTGCAGACGGGCCACTCGGGGTCAGGCACGATCGCCGCGAGGGGACACTTAGATACGCAGATCTCGCAGTCGTCGCAGGTGTAGGGGTCTATCGTGAATAGTCCCAAGAACGTGTCCTCTTTGGTGAGGGCGCCTGTCGGACACGAGAAGTCACACGCTCCACATCCGATACACAGCTCTTCTATTACTTTGAAGCTCATCGTTAAACTCTTCTCCTCATTGCGACGTTAAGGAGTCGCCTGGAGATCCGGTAGGGCCGAAGGTCCCGTCGCGGTAGTCTCGGTGCACCGCGAGACGCGAGGCGCCGGGCGGGTGAGTAGAGTGGAGACTCTTGCGAACGGGCGTTTAGCTCAGCTGGTTAGAGCGCAGCCTTCACACGGCTGAGGTCGGAGGTTCGAGTCCTCTAGCGCCCACACAATCAAGCTGAGTGAACCGGCCCTGCCGCGATCCGAGTTGGACAAGTCGGGTAGCACGGCTTGAAACGAGACGCCTGTGACCCAGGGCGATCAGGCAGGCGAGACCACTACGATGCCCGCGTCCGCGGCGGCCGAGCAGAGTCGAACGTCATAGGCGACGAGCGCGGTTAGGGTCGTCTCCACGGACAATGCACTTGCCAGGTGTATCGCGTCAAGGCTCCGCAGCTCGTTCGGGACGAGGGACGCAGCCTTCTCGACGATGGTGCGGTCCATGGGGAGGAGATCGATGCCGCCGAGCAATTGGTTGGCGGCATCGACTGCGTCCTCGTCGACCCGCCGGCAGGTGCGGAGGAGTTCAATTGTCGAAAGATCGCTGCTCACTTTAGGGACGTCCGCTCTGAGGGTCAGCCAGTCGGCCAGGGCCGCGCTCTCGAGCTCGTCGAAGACCAGCTTCACCAACGCGGAGGTGTCGAAGTAGATCACGTCAGTCGGTCGCGGCGTAATTCTGCGAGGATTTCACTCCCCGTTGCTTCACCGTGGACGAGCCTTCGGCGCTTCGGCAAGCGGAAGGAGCCCTTTGCTGGCACAAGGCGACCGGAAGCGATGAGCCGATCCCTCATGGTAACGGCCGGGCTGGGGGACACCAAGAGGGCAACGAGCTTCCCCCGTTCGGTGACCTCAACGACCTCCCCCGCCTTGACCTGCTCCAAGTAACGGCTCGCGTGCTGACGGAGTTCTCGCACGCCAATACGGGTCATATCACAAGTGTAGCACAGGTTGTGCTACATAGAGCAGGCGGTTCGGCGACGCCGTGGGGTGGCGTGCGAGACGCCTGTCTACAAGAGGCGCAGAGTAGGGGCACTGATGATTGCCGACCGGTTCGTATTGTGTGACTCAACCTCCACCCAAGCCGCCGACCTGTGGCGACGCGTAACGCGCAGGAACAGAATACGAACCGATCCGACGACTACCCATCGAGGTCCCGGGCGACGTGTCAAACTTCAGGAGCTTCATCGTCCGAGGCGGCTCGGTGGAGTCTGCCCGGTCGGAGCGACTCGGCCTGTCGAAAGGGTCGTCTGGGCGGTCATGTCTGCCGCGTGTTGAGCAGGCCGCGGCCGCAACCCCCTTCTGTGAGGGAGGGGTCAAGGCCGACGGCGAAATGAGTGAGCACCGTTGCACGAATTGATACACCCGTGGTGTAGTATCGAACATATGATCGTAGTACCAGCCGGGACACCAACGAGCAGCGAGGTTCTACGCACAGCGACTGTCCCTATCACTCTCTCAGGAGCGAACTACCGACGAGCCCACGATGCACATCACACTGCCGCTCTTCTCTGGGACCAGGCGGTCGATTGGGTGCACGCAGAGTGGAAAGCGAAGCGCAGTCCCGGTAAGTACGACATCCGAGCTTTCCTGACCTGAAAGCATTGAAACACGGACGCGCGAGGTCGGGGTGCGGGGCAGAGCCCCGCTCGGGACGTAGTCCCGACTTAGGTTGTCCTCAGGCTGCTTCGGCTGGATTGATCT
>JAJYQJ010000066.1 GCA_021794655.1 Actinomycetes bacterium
GGTCGGCTCGAGCTCCTCTAGATTCCTCCTGCGGCGTCGAGCTCTTCGCTGTGGTGGGCGCCCGCGTCCTGGGGCTCCCCCTCTCGCACCAGGAGCTCCCCCGGGTGCACCAGACGGCGCTCCCGAGCGTCCCGGAAATCCTCCACTGCCGCCGGGGCCACCCGGGCGGCCGTTCAACGATGAGCTGCCACCAGGACGCCCGCTAGGTCCACCTCCGGGACGACTTCCAGCACCCTGGCTCCTCGGAGCAGGTCCGCCGGCTCGACCGGGCGTGCCCTGAGAGCTCGGACGTCCACCGGTGCGAGGCGGATAACCGCCCCCCCGTTGCGTTGGCGCAGACGGAGCGCGGCGCCCGCCCATGCCGGGAGGCGGCGGGATCGGTCTTCCACTGCGTCCAACCGGTGGCTTGCCCGGAGGTGGTGGGATCGGACGTCCTGAGGCGCCAAGTGGATGGCGCCGTTCCTGGGCCGGAGGGGTTTCGACTTCGCCCGCCGGTACGTCGGTTGATTCCGCAACGGAGGGAACCTGTCTCTTGGATGGTTCTGCGGTTGGTTCTGCGGTTGGTTCCTGAGCAACGGCCGGCCGCTTTTCGCTCGACTCACCTCTAAGAGGCGGCTTTGCCCCCTGACGACTAGCCCCTTTGCTGGTTACCAGACGAGCTTTTCGATCTGTCGCATCTGGAGAGGTGCCCGGACCGCGCTCACCCGCAACCGCGACCCCATCGGGTTGAACCCGTGTAGAGCTGTCAGGCTGGTCTTTACTACCTGGACTGCCTGGACTGCCTGGACTGCCTGGACTGCCTGGACTGCCTGGCCGGGCCGTCGACCTCTCGGGCTGCGCCGCCTCCAACTTCTCGGACCTCTGAGACGGAGCGACGCTTGGAGACTCTGAATCCTCGGTCGTAGTAGTCGGTGTGCCCGATGACTCCTTCTTGGCTGCGGGTGCCTTCTTGGCCGGAGCCGCCTTCTTGGCTGCGGGTGCCTTCTTGGCCGGAGCCGCCTTCTTGGCTGCGGGCTCCTTGGATGCTGACGCCTTCTTTGTGGCCCTGACAGCCTTTTTTGGCTCTTCTGGCTGGGCGTCGCGGCGCAGTCCCTCGGCGTCGGCCTTTCGCCGGACGCGATCGGCTTGGGCGTCCTCGATCGATGAGGAGTGACTCTTCACGCCAATCCCAAGGGAGAGGGCTAGGTCGAGCCCCTCTTTATTGGTCAGGCCAAGCTCTCGGGCCAGCTCGTAGACGCGGATCTTCTTCGCCAATTCGTCCTCTATGTCTAAATGGTCGGGGTTGCCTTATGTGGTCTATGCCGAATCAATCTTGGTCGTGCGAAGACCCCGTAAGGCAGGCTGTGGAGTTTACCATAGACGCGCCGGAAAGCCCGGCCCTTCAGGGCCGAGATCGAGAGGCGCTCAGGCTAAAGGCCTGAACTGATCTATTGCTTCAACGTTCGCGCTTTCTTCCAGTCCAGAACCAGAGATTGACGACCGAGGTGGCCGGTAGAAGATGTCCGGTAGACGATGTGAGGAACGACCCTTCTGCGACGGTGGATAGTTCACTGCGAGATTGCCACTGGATCGTGTCCGCCCCCGTCTACGCTTGCTCTGATGGGAGTATCCCCGGAACCGAATGGAGTTGGTGAGGCGTGCCGGGCTCGGCTACAAGGCGAGGTATTCACACGGCGATGGGTCGTCGAGCTCATTCTCGATCTTGCGGGTTACACCGAGGATCGGGACCTGGGCGCGCTACGGGCCGTCGAGCCAGCGTGTGGCAACGGGGCCTTTCTGGGCCCGATGGTGGAACGCCTGAGCCGCTCATGCCGGGCGTTTGGTCGGACAATTGCGGAGACTCACTCGTGCCTGGCGGCAACGGACCTCCTTGCCGACAACGTCGCGAGCGCAAGACAGGTCGTCGAGAGCGTATTGAAAACTCATCAATGGCCAAGCGGTGAGCACTGTGGGCTTGCAGAAACCTGGGTGACCCACGAGGACTACCTCCTAAACCAGCCAGCCCACCTTCGCCTCGTAGGTAGTGAACCGCAGCAACCGGCTGACTTCGTTATCGGCAATCCTCCCTACATCCGCCCTGAGGATGTCCCGGTCTCCCTCTACAAGAAATACAAGGTCTCTTACCCCACCATGTGCGGGCGTGCAGACGTGTACGTGGCGTTCATAGAAGCTGCACTTCGCTCCCTCGGCCCGGGCGGGGTAGTGGCGTTCATCTGTGCCGACCGGTGGATGCGGAATCAGTACGGTCGAGAACTCCGATCGATGATTACGAGCAGCTTCGCCGTCGAGTCCGTTATCTCGCTTCACGACGTCGATGTATTCGAGGAAGATGTCTCGGCCTATCCCGCGATCGTGGTGATCCGAAACGCTCCTCAGGGCCAGGTCGCGGTCGTTGAGACTGAAAGTGAATTCGGTCAAGACGATGCTCCGATGCTGGTTACGTGGAGCACGGGTAGACAGAGGTCGATTTCACGGGCTCGGTTCCGTGGATCGAAACTCT
Source organism: Actinomycetes bacterium (assembly GCA_021794655.1). Lineage (GTDB taxonomy): Bacteria > Actinomycetota > Acidimicrobiia > Acidimicrobiales > RAAP-2 > JAJYQJ01. The sequence goes on from JAJYQJ010000066.1 coordinate 2,501, forward strand.
CAAAGTGGTTCCCAGGTGGTGAAAGCTGGCCCGGCGGTGACCCGGCGATCGTTCGGATGGTGGAAGAGATCAACGATCGGCTGCCCTTGATCGAGGACGAACGTAGTCGCACCCGCGTCGGAATCGGAGTGGCCACCGGCAGCGACGGAGTTTTCATCACAACCGACTCCAGACTGATCGAGCCCGACCGACTCTTGCCGCTGGCGATGGCTGCAGACGGTGCAAGCGGAGTGCTCACCTGGTCCGGCCACTATCTGGTCAACCCTTGGGAAGACGACGGAACTCTAGTGCAGCTCTCCAACTACCCGAGGCTGCGTAAGTACCTTGAGGCGCACGGCCAGGAACTTAGGAACCGGCATGTAGCCAAGAGGGCGGAACGGAACTGGTACCGGACAATCGACAAGGTGAACGCCGAACTAACGCAAATGCCGAAACTTCTGTTTCCCGACATGAAGATGTTCACTCACCCGGTCTTAGACCCCGGAGGTCTCTATCCGCACCACAATCTGTACTTCGTGGTATCGGACACTTGGGACATGGAGGTCCTCGGCGGGCTTCTCATGTCCAAGGTCGCTGAAGCGTTCATCAGCGCGTACTGCGTGAAAATGCGTGGAGGCACGCTCCGATTCCAAGCGCAGTACCTCCGTCGTATCCGAGTTCCATCGCCCGAGGCAATTTCCGAAGACGATCGCAAGGAGCTACGGAGCGCCTTTAGGAACCGTGACAAAGCGGCAGCCACCGAAGCGGCCATTGAACTTTACCGGGTCAACGAGTATCGCGCGGCGCTCAATGGCTAATAGAGTCCCCGACTACGAGCCACGGTTCCTATCTGCTGTTCGCAGCTTCTGGGAGGTCCGGGGGGACCAGGCTAAGCGGCAACGCTTGGGCGGAAGGCTCGATGCGGGGACTCGGGGAGAGGTCACGGGTGGCCAACACCTAAATCAGGTCGCTCTCTTGATCGCCGATGTCTTCGCCGACGCCGGTATCGTTCCTTCGGACAGTTCCAGGCTCCTGCCCGGCTACTACCGGGCCTCGAAGAACTGGGATGTAGTGGTCACCCACAAGGGAGCCATTGTTGCGATCATCGAACTCAAGTCCCAGGTCGGATCGTTTGGGAACAACTTCAACAATAGAACCGAAGAGATGATCGGGCAAAGCCTGGACCTCTGGCGAGCGACCCGAGAACACCTCCTTGGCGAAGTTCTACCCTGGTTCGGCTATCTGATGCTCCTGGAGTCTCGTGAACAGTCCCGTGAGATCCGCGAGAACCCGAAGACGGCATATCCACTGGACCCCGAATTCCAAGACACCAGCTATCTCGATCGCTATCAGATCGCCTTCAAGCGGCTACGGCTCGAAGGGGACATGAATGCAGTGTGCCTTGTGACCTCCGACCGGGAACAAGACTTTGTGAGCTATCCCGACCAGACGATGACATTCACCGCCTTCGCAACGGCCATCCACGGCCGGGTGGCAGACGTCCTCGCACAACTTGGAAAGTAGGCGTACGACAGAACTAAAGAACGCCGCCCGCGGCCAGGCCGTGTATTGCATCTCCGTCGACGCCGTTCCCGTCGTCACGCGCTCTCCGGCGGTGTCCGTGCGCTGCCGATGGCAAGCGAGATCGAGGAGATCTGTCGAGACAAAGCTTCAAGCCGTGTCGCGTAGCCCGAGCGTGTGAGGAGTGATCTCGATGCTGAAGTCGATGCCGAGCCCTCGCGCCAGCCGGGCGAGGGTGCCTAGCGAAGGCTCGTGCTCGCCCGCTTCCAAGCGAGCGACTGTCGGTTGGCGTATGCCGAGCTTACGTGCCAGCGCACTCTGGGATAGACCATGCTCCACCCGATAGCCAATGACTCTGATGGCCACCGCATTGGCGAAGGCGGTGCGATCGTACTCTCGGCGCACCTCGGGATCACGCAACTCTTCTTGGGCGAGATCCTCAGCGTTGCGTAACTCAGACATCTTCACCATGGCCTTCATTCCTCCTCAATGTGAGCGAACCGCTGCGTGGCCGCAACTCGCGCAGGCCGGGTTCGCCACGCACGGCGCTGGTGTCAGGGTACCCCAGGCGTTATCTGCGGCCCGCCAGGCCCTCGATCTGGTGGCCTCTGTTGTGGAGTCTCCTGCCGCGATGGCACCCTTAACCGATCCGGCGCGTCTACTTCGTCGGAGCGAGCCCGGACGTAACCGGCCATACCCGGGACGGCGAAACGCAACTGACCGCGCTCGTCGACTAACGTGCCTTTCGCCAAGAGCCGGTCGCGGCAAGAGGACACCTGGCGGGTGTTGACGCCGAGTTGCGCTGCCACGGCGGCTCCAGTTGCAGACTCACCTCGCCCAAGCAGCTCCGCCACCGCGACTAGGTACTCGCGTTCTCGCGAAGAGGACTGTGTCCATCGCCCGACGTACATCCCCTGTTCGAGGTCTCGTCCCGCTCGATCGGCGCCAACTAGGGCATCATCCATATCAATATGTGTCTGACCTTCGGCTGCGCTCCACGCGTGGTAGCCGTACAGCTGAATAGCGTAGGGATAACCGCCCGTCTGTTCGGCCAGATACTGCACCGCCGCAGGCTCGAAGGGTCGGCCGCTATCGGCAGCAGGCAGGCTGAGAGCGCGAAAGGTACTTGCTTCGTCTAAACTGCCAACGTGATGCCACTCACCACGCTCCAGGTAGGTCACAGACCGCTCGGTATTGCGCATCGTAGCCAACCCGGCGAACACAACTACGAACGGCCACTCGGCCTCGGTGCCAACCTGAAGCGCCGCCGCCATCACCCCGAGGTCAGCTCGGCGCGCTAAATGGGCTTCGTCGACGGTCAGCACGACACCGGAGTCACTGGCCCCGGCGACCTCGGCCAGAGCGGCCAGCGCTGTTTCTAAACGCAAACTTCCTTCAATGCTGGACTCTTTCGTCCGCTCGAAGCGGACATCAGCGCCTACGCCGCCCACCCCCGCCCGTAACGTCGCATCGCTCACCCGAAACCATCGCTGCGCAGGTGCCTCAGGAAAGAGGCCTCCCAGGGCTTGTGCGCGCTCAACCAATTGATCACAAAGAAGATGCCTGCGGAGTGGCTTCGGCTCGGAGCCGCGGCCACCCGTACTCGACACCGGCCCGCCTTGCGATCTCGGCCAGCAGTACCGTCTTGCCGACACCGCGGGTACCAACAAGCAAAAGCGGTCGTGGCATCCGGCCATGTGCAGCAGCAACCACCGCGGCATTAGCCCTAATCCAAGCGAAGGAGGACCAGGATAGCAGACCACGGTCCGAGAAAGTCACTTTCTATTAGGGGTTTCGAGCATGTGAGCACGATGCGGGTGGCGGTGAGCTGGGTACTTTCGGGTGAAGACCTACAGGGCTTCACCCTGAGGGTTCTTTCCTCAACGCCGGTGGCTGATCGAAACCCTCTCAGGAGTCCTGTTCGAAGATTTCCAGAGACAGCGTCTCGAGTTCTGCGAGTAACTCGCGTAAGCGCTTGGCGTTGTCAAACCATTCCTTGTAGCGCTCCCACTGCTCCTCGGTGAGGTTGAGCGTCACAGTCTTGCCGCTTACCTTGCGCGTCCATTGGAAGTAGGGACCGTGCAAGCGCGGCGGATCCGCGTGACACCGGCAGTTCTGCCTTCCACACGTCATGGTTCGCACGAGCACAGTGCCTGGCAGCGCGAAGCCGGCCCGGCCGAGTTCAGCGGCGATACGAGTCTGTCTGGCCAGTAGGCGTTTGCCGACTCTGTCGTTGTCCTTCGAAGTCATAGGTATCCACCCTATCTTGAGTAAACCCCAGTATGACACTGGGTGTCACTGCAGTGAACCACCAGCCGAGGGAGGCACCATGAACAACCACAAGCGCAGGCGCCAACGCAAACTGGCAACCGAGGCGGCCACGATTAAGCGCCGACTCGAATCTGCGGTGGTGCAGAACCCTGGTGGTCCGGTGCTTACAGGGGCGAACATCGCCTACGAACTCTCAGAGCGCACCAAAGGCACCGCTCATGGCGGTATCGGCATGATCGCTAAGCTCGTCGACGCAGTCGGCCTCGCTAAAGAGATCGACTCCTCGCTCAACCTGCTCAAGATCCACCGGCCCTATCACGAGTCTGACCACGTTTTGAACATCGCCTACAACATCTTGTGCGGCGGAAGCCGGCTCCAAGACATCGAGCTTCGCCGAGGCGACGCGGTGTTCCTCGACGGCCTCGGGACAAAGAGCCTCCCTGATCCAACCACCGCAGGGGACTTTTGTCGGCGATTTAACGAGGACTCGATTCTCGCGCTCCAAGAGGCGATCAACCAGACACGTCTCAAGGTATGGGCTAAACAACCCGACTCCTTCTTCAAGGAGCCAGCTGTCATCGACGCGGATGCGACCATCGTTCCCACCGACGCAGAGACTAAAGAGGGGATGGACATCTCCTACAACGGGATCTGGGGGTACTCGGCCCTCCTCGTCTCATTCGCCAACACCTCTGAACCCCTGTACCTGGGCCTGCTCGGCGCGAACCGACCAAGCCACGAAGGAGTGGTCGACTACTTCGATCGCGCTATTGCGCTCTGCCGGGAGGCTGGCTTCAAAGAGATCCGCCTGCGCGGAGACACCGACTACGCTCTCACCTCCGAGTTCGACCGCTTCGATCAAGACAGCGTGAAGTTCGTCTTCGGTCTCGACGCCCGAAAGAACCTCGTCACTTTGGCCGAGAGCTTGGACGAGGGTATGTACCACGAGCTCGTCAAGAAAGCCGAACGACAGATCGCGACCCAGGAGCGCACCCGGCCTCAAAACGTGAAGGACGACATCGTGCGCAATCGCAACTACAAAGCGCTACGCCAAAAGGCCGAAGACGTCGTCGAGTTCTCCTACCGGCCGACCAAGTGCAAGCGGGACTACCGGGTGATAGCGCTTAGAAAGAACATCTCGGTCGAGCGCGGTGAGAACGTCTTGTTCGAGGAGTATCGGTACTTCTTCTATATCACCAACGATCAGGAGATGACTGCCGACGAGGTGATCAACGAAGCCCGCGAGCGGTGCAACCAAGAGAACTTGCACGCCCAGCTGAAGTCCGACGTACGCGCTCTGCACGCTCCGGTCAACACCTTGAACGCGAACTGGGCCTACATGACCATGGCTTCACTCGCCTGGAACCTTAAGGCGTGGTGCGGACTACTGTTGCCGGTGAGCCCGCGCTGGGCGTCAAAGCACGCAGAGCAACGCCGTCGGCTACTCACTATGGAGTTCCACACCTTCTTGGCTGCCTTCATCGAGATCCCCTGCCAGATCGTCAAGGGAGCTCGTCAGATCCGATGGCGCATCCTGGCATACAACGAATGGCTCGGTGCATTCTTCCGCTTGCTCGACGCAATCTGACCTACTGGAGCCCGTTGTGTTCGACCAGCTGCTACGGCTGGTGCGTTAGCGACCCCGCGAACCGGTGAAACTCACGCCAACGACGTTATTTCATCCCGAAAAGTACCCGAATCACGGTTCCAACCGCCCATCGGCCCCACAAACCGCCGCTGGTGACTTGTCAGAGCGTCTCGATACCCGAAAAACGCTATCCAGGTCCAGGATCGCTTATTTTAGGATTAGCCGCAGCAAGCACGTCGTCTCTGCCAGCCAAGACCTCCGGGGCCTGGCTGAAACCCGGCCGGTAGGGATTATCCGCAAAGCTCATCACCAATAGTGTATAGCAACTCGCAAAGCTCGTATAGCAGCTCGCAAAGCTCGTATAGCAGCTCGCAAAGCTCGTATAGCAGCTCTCGCCGCCACCGGCCTCTTAACCCGTAGAGACCCTCAACTGGCACCCCTGGTGCAGGTCCGATGGCTACCGGCGCAGCCAGCTGGGATACCACAGCCTTTGAGGCGCTGGCGGGGCTGTGGCAACTCGAGCGTCATCACATAGACATGCCGGTAACATCAGATCTCTTTCAGATATCTGGGAAGGAGCCGACCGTCACCACCGAAGATTGTCGGTCCTCAGACGAGCAAACTCCTCTCGAAGAGAGTTGCCGGCATCTGCGCCTACGGGCGACCTAAACGCGCGAGCGAGCACTCCGATCTTCGCGGAACGGTCTTGACATTCGGGCGAGTCGGCACATATCCACGCTCCGCGACCTGATCCGTTCCGGCCGAGCACAACGGTCCCCTCGCCTGAGAGAGCGATCTTGACCAACTCTGAAACGGGCGCCTTCCTGCGACATCCGATGCACGTACGAATCGGGGTTATTTGGAGACGTCCTCGCCAGACGAAGCGCCGCCTTCGTCCCCGCCGTCTTCGTCCCCGACTTCGTCCCCGACTTCCCCGACGCCTTCGTCCCCGGCTTCACTCCCACTACTGTCGCCTTCGGGCTCGGCGGCGTTTGACCACTCTTCAGCAGAGATTGCCTCACCACCTTCGGCGGGTTTCCACACCATCTCTCCGGTGTCGCTCTCAACCCATTCGCCCTCGGCCCACTCTTCGCCCGAGTATGAAGTCTCCTCTTCTAGCTGGGACTCACTCTTTATGTCGATGCGCCAACCCGTAAGGCGCGCTGCGAGGCGCGCGTTCTGGCCTTCCTTGCCGATTGCGAGGGAAAGCTGATAGTCGCTTACGATGACCGTCGCGGTACCCGAGTCCTCGTCTAGGCGGACTTCTCTCACTCTGGCCGGCGCCAAAGCACTCTGTATCATCTCGACCGGGTCGTCCGAGAAAGGGATCACGTCGATGCGTTCCCCCCGGAGTTCGTTTGTCACCATCCGCACCCGCGACCCACGCGCGCCGACGCAGGCGCCGACTGGATCGACGTTTGGATCGTTGGACCAGACGGCGATCTTGGTTCGATGGCCCGGCTCCCTCGCGGCGGCCTTTATCTCCACGATTCCCGAGGAGATTTCAGGGACTTCTAGCTCCAAGAGGCGCTTGATGAGTCCAGGGTGTGTGCGGCTCACGACGATCTGAGGCCCTTTCGTGGTCTTTCTCACCTCCACTATGTAGGCCTTCAGCCGTGCACCGTGCTCGTAGCGTTCGTATGAGACCTGCTCCGCTTGAGGCATCAAGGCCTCCACTTTTCCAAGATCCAAGAGCGTGTAACGGTTGTCGGTCTGCTGGACGATCCCGGTGACGATATCGCCTTCTCTGCCCGCGTACTCTTCGTACTTCATGTCGCGCTCGACTTCTCGAATCCGCTGTAAGATCACCTGTTTTGCGGTCTGGGCCGCTATCCGGCCGAAGTCGTCGGGCGTGTCGTCCCACTCCCGGACTACGTTTCCGTCCTCGTCGAGTTCCTGGCCGTATACGCGAATCTCCCCGGAGTCCGAGTCGATCGTGACGACGGCCTCTTCTGCCGCGTCGGGACGACGCTTGTAGGCGACGACCAACGCGTTGGCCAAAGCGTCCAAGAGCGCCTCTACGGAGATCCCTTTGTCCCTGGCGATCTGACCCAGCGCGTCGAAAAACTCGAAGTTGGTCTTGCTCATGACGTTTTGACCCTCTCAGTCTTCGCGATGTTCTTGACCGTCGCCGCACTCACCGCTGTTCCCACGCCAGATTGAGGACCGGTCGCAACCTCCGTAGAGCGGGCGACGCTCCTCACATCTACGCTTCTCGCGTCGACGGCCCTCTTAGCGCGATCGGCCTTTCTTGTTCCCTTTGGTCCCCGAGACGGTGACCGCGGCGGCGTCGCTCCCCACTCAAATAGCGTCTTAGCCCGCTCGATACGGGCGAATGGGAACCTGATGAGACCGCCCCCGTCGTCGGGCTCCACGACCACCTCGTCGGCGTCGCTCGACACCAACTTGCCTTGGATCCGAGTTTTCCCGGATTCGGCTGACGACACGAGAAGAGATACCCGCTCTCCGACGGCTCGCGCGAATTGGGCAGGAGTGCGCAGGCGTCGCTCGAGACCCGGGCTTGAGACCTCCAATTCGTAGCGATGGTCGAGGGATTCGAGTGAGTCAAGAGCGGTCGAGACGGTTCTCGTTATACTCGCAATCGAGTCAAGATCGACCCCTCCCAATCGGTCGACGGTGACGACGATGCGCCTCGGAGTCACCTCGATGTCGACGAGGTCGAGACCGGCACGCTCAAGTAGGGGTGAAACCGTCGCGTAGACTTCTTCGACCACTCTCGTACCTCCTCTCTCCTCGACGTTAATCGACCTCTTGCGGCCTTCCTGTGATACCTCGTGATGCAGTCGACCCGTAGCGCCGAAGCGACTGTGCCCATTCAAAGCGAAAGCGTGGGCAGCGGCCCACGCTTCTACGAGCTCCTGCACTACAACCGGTCGGAGCCAGATTATAGCAACTTAACAGAGCAGCCTAGACGAGGACGGCGCCGGGTGCGTCGAGGCCCACCTCGCCGCTGAGGCCCGTTCGCCGAGATCGCCATTCGAGCACCCCACGCGAGACACCTTTCTTGCCGACGACTACACGCATTGGGATCCCAAGGAGGTCGCTATCTGCAAATTTGATCCCCGCGGAGAGCTCTCTGTCGTCGTAGAGGACTTGAGCGCCCGCATCCTTCAGGGATACATAGACGTTGTCTGCAGCGACGCGAGTCTCCTCTGAGCGTTCCGCGCCGATGGATAAGAGGTGAACTTGGAACGGAGCGACCGCTTCAGGCCACAAAAGGCCCTTTTCGTCGTGGTTCTCTTCTGCGATCACCGCCATCAGGCGGCTGATCCCAATCCCGTAGCACCCCATGTAAAACGGAGCCCGTGATCCGTCCTCTCGGAGGAAGGATCCGCCGGACATCTTCGAGGAATACGTTGTGCCGAGCTGGAACGTGTGCGCGGCCTCTACCGAACTCTGAAGTGCGAGGGGTGAACCACAGCGCGGACAGGGATCGCCGTCTTGGACCGTAGCGTAGGAACCCCACTCCGCAATCGAGAAGTCACGGTCACGTATCACGCCGAGAACGTGATGATCTTCCCTGTTCGCTCCGGTGACCCACGGTCCGCTCCGACGTCGAAGTGACCAGTCCGCGACGATACGGACGCCTTTTTCCGCGAGCCCGACTGGACCGATAAACCCCCTGACGAACAGCTCGTTGTCCGCGAAGTCGGCCTCTTGGAACAACCTCCAACCCTCCGGCACACGCGCTTCTCTGTTCCCCGGGACGGCCACGACAACCGGCTCTGACTGGGCGGTCATCATCGCAACACACTTGAGCGTGTCTGCGGGCGTGATCTCCGTTAGAGCGGGTGACACATCCACACCGGCGCCTCGATCGGTACCTGATCTCGTAAAGAACGCGACGAGCGAGTCAATTGTCGTGCATCCAGGCGTGTGGCACGTCTTCATCGAGGGAGCGTCCAGGGAGTGCGCCGGCGCGCCGTCTTTGGGCGGATCCGTAGAGCTACCTACCTCACCTGCCTCGGCTGCTTCACCCGCCTCTGCTGCCTCACCTGCCTCGGCTGCTTCACCCGCCTCTGCTGCCTCAATGTTCGATGCGTAATGACAGTTTGGACACTTGACAAACTTGTCCTCTCCGATCACCGAGGTGACCATGAATTCATGGTTGACGTCTCCTCCGATCGCACCTGAGCGAGCTTGAACCGGTGTGACGGTGAGTCCGATCCGGTCAAATATCCTGAGGTAGGCGGCGACGGCTTCGTCGTAGGACCTGTGCATGCCGGGCGCGTCGACGTCAAACGAGTAAGCGTCACACATCATCAGCTCTCTCGTCCTAAGGAGGCCGAATCTAGGCCGCGCTTCGTCGCGGAACTTGGACTGGATCTGGTAAAGGGTTACCGGGAGCTGGCGATATGAGTCGATCTGACTGCCAACTGTGACCGTCACGACCTCTTCGTGGGTAGGCCCGAGTACGAAACGCCCACCCCGCCCGTCGATCAAGAAGGCCGGGAGAGCGTCCTGCCCGAAGAGGGCGGATCGGCCGCTCTCGTCCCAGAGCTCGATAGGGCTGAGAGCCGGCATCAACATCTCTTGCATCCCCGCGGCGTCGAGCTCTTCACGAACGATCTGTTCAATCTTTGCGAGGACCCGGAGTCCGAGCGGCAGGTAGGTGTAGATCCCTGATGCGAGCCGCCGGACGAAGCAGGCGCGCACCAAGAGCGCGTGGCCCTGTGTCTCCGCGTCGGCCGGGTCGTCTCTAAGGGTATGCAGGAGTAGTCGAGTCGTTCGCACGAGATCGCAGGCTACAGGCGTTTCGTGCACGGCGCACGCCGTTGTGAGCCGAGGAGGAGCGGAGGCCGAGCGCTCAGGTGTACTTGGCTCGGATCGCCTCGATCTTGGCGATCGACGAGTTTGGATCGGAGCCACCCTCTTGAAGGAGGGCACGACGGTCGGCTTCCGCCTCGGCTTCGGCAGTTGAGTCGGCGGCGGCGAGTCTTGCTTCCACACCTTCTGCGACGAGCTTCTCCGCCTCTTCAACGAGCGCGTCGACCATACCAACTTCAGGGACGACTCGAACGATCTTGCCTTTGATGAATAGGTGGCCCTTCGCCTTGCCGGCGGCGATCCCGATGTCTGCTTCTCTCGCCTCACCCGGCCCGTTTACGACACAACCCATGACGGCGACTTGAATTGGAAGGTTCCGGTTGTCCAAAGCGGCCTGGGCGGCGTTTGCGACGGCTATGACGTCGACTTGGGCGCGTCCACAAGAGGGACACGCTATCAAGTCGAGTCCTTTTCGCTCCCGAAGCCCGAGGGCTTCGAGGAGCTGTCGACCCGCCTTTGCCTCCTCGACGGGATCCGCGGTGAGCGAGTAGCGAATAGTGTCACCTATTCCTTCGGCGAGTAGCGTGGCGATTCCGGCGGTTCCTTTCAACAACCCGCCGGGTGGCGGACCTGCCTCTGTCACGCCGAGATGGAGCGGATGATCGAACGTCTCGGAAGCGAGTCGGTAGGCGGCGATCATTAACGGCACCGATGACGCCTTGACCGAGATCTTCACGTCGGAGAAGTCGACCTCTTCGAAGTAGGCGAGTTCGATCCGTGCGGATTCGACTAGGGCTTCAGGGGTTGCACCACCGAACCTCTTGTAGAGGTCGGGATGGAGTGATCCGGCGTTGACGCCGATTCTGATCGGTACGTTGCGATCACGCGCTTCGGCGGCGATCTGTCTTATCTCGTCAGGTTTTCTCAGGTTGCCCGGGTTCAGCCTCAGCCCGTGAACACCCGCGTCGAGCGCGGCGAGCGCCATCTCGTGGTGGAAGTGGATGTCGGCGACGATCGGTACCGGCGAGCGAGAGACTATCTGGACCAACCCTTCTGCGGCCGCCTCTTCGTTACAGGTGCAACGCACGATGTCGGCGCCGCTGGCAGCGAGAGCGTAGATCTGTGCGAGCGTTCCCTCGACGTCTGCGGTCTTCGTCGTCGTCATCGACTGAACGCTGATCGGCGAGTTGCCGCCGACGGCGACGTTTCCGACGTGGATTTGGCGAGTTTCACGCCGCGGGCTCAAAAAGTTCGATGAGAGGTCCATGGCTATCGGAAGGGATTGGCCATCGGATGTGCGATATCCAAGAACACCGCGGAGGCGACGATTACGAGCAAGACGGCGACGAACGCGTAGACGACCGGCATGAGCTTCGCGGTATCGGCACGGTAGTAGGGACGTCCCTTTCGGGTCCTCACCCGCTCGTAAACCGCGACGGCGACGTGACCTCCGTCTAGTGGGAGCATTGGAATCATGTTGACGATACCTATCACTATGTTAAGTGCGATGAGCACTTCGATCAGGTTTATCATCCCGGCCTGCTCGGCTTGAGTAGCGGTCCTTACCGCTCCGACGATCGATTCAATTCGGGTTCCGTTGTTGGAAGCCTTGGTTGCGGCTCTAGCACTTGTGACCTGTGAGTAAAGAGAGCTCAACCCGTGGAGTGAGAAGAGGTGTCCGAGCCCGGCAACCGTAGCTGCGGTGACCCGACCGATATCAATCACGGCCGTGCCGACGGCACGAACCGGTCCCTCGCTCGTTCTGACGGGCGCTGTTGTGATTCCGATGAGGCCGACGGGCTTACCGCTACTCGAGTATGGCCCGAGCACTTCTGTGCCGTTGGAAAGCGCGTGTCCAACGTCGGGGGTGACGCTCAAGTTGACACGGCGCCCGCCCCGTTGGACGGTCAAGGTAACGGGACGCCCCGGGGAGTCGTTTATCGCGGTCGTGAGCTGGCTTGGATTGGTGATCGAGCGACCGTTCACGGCGACGATCTCGTCACCCGCGTGAAGCCCACCCCGCTGTGCGGCGTTCAGCGTATGACCGGCCCAATGAACGAATCCACCTACCTCGACGCCGTTGGTAGAGGGCACTCCGAAGTACAAGATCACAGAGTACGCGAGCAAGAACGCCATAACGAAGTGCATGAAAGAACCGGCAGACGCGACGATGATTCGCTTGTGAAAGGGCTGCTGGCGGTAGGTTCGAGGTTCGTCGGCGGGGTCCACGTCCTCGAGGCTTGTCATGCCGATGATCTTCACGTACCCGCCGGCGAGGATCGGCTTAATCCCGTAGGCGGTCTCACCCCTTTGAACGGAGAAAAGCCGCGGGCCGAACCCGACGAAGTACTCGGTTACCTTCATATGGCTCCACTTCGCGGTCAAGAAGTGACCGAGCTCGTGGACCATCACCATGACGATGATCGCGACGATCACGACGAGCAGGGCTCCGAGGCCGAAGGCGACGAACACGCCGACGATCGCGGCCAAGACGACCAAGAGGCGAACGAGCGCGATCAGGTTTGATGTCGCCTCGGGTGCGCGCTGTGGTTCAACCTCAGCTTCATCGGTGCTCTCAAGAGAGTGTGAGGTGGTATCTGTCTCTGGCGTGTCTATATCCTCCGTCACGAGTTCATGCCGCCTTCTCGTGTCTGACGATAGCGGCTTCGGCGCAACGCCGTGCGTCGCGGTCTGCTCTTAGAACGTCGTCGACAGAGGTCATATCCTCCCCACTCCACGCGTCGAGCGTCTCGGCGACTACGTCGGCGATCTGGAGCCACGCGATCCTGGCGTCCAAGAACGCGGCGACTGCGACCTCGTCGGCCGCGTTGAGCCAAGCTGGAGCCGAACGGCCTTCGCGTCCGGCCGAGTATGCCAGGTCGAGGCAGGAAAATAGTTCACGATCCACGCGTTCAAAGGTCAGCTCGATGTCTTTGGACCAGTCGATCGCTCCAAAGGGGGTCTTAAGACGCTTGGGCCACCCGATTGCGTAGCCGATTGGAAGGCGCATGTCGGGATGAGAGAGCTGAGCGATAGTTGCGCCGTCTGAAAACTCGACCATCGAGTGGACGATCGACTGTGGGTGGACGACGACGTCGATACGGTCGAAGGGGAGACCGAAGAGTTCGTGGGCTTCGATGACCTCGAGGCCCTTGTTCATTAACGTCGACGAGTCGATCGTTATCTTCTTTCCCATTGACCATGTCGGATGCGCGAGAGCGTCTTCCACGCTTACCCGGGCCATCTCCGAGCGTGACCGTCCTCTAAATGGTCCCCCGGAGGCGGTTACGAGCAGACGGGCGACGCCCGATGAATCCGAACCACGAGGAGCTGTGTTGAGGCACTGGTGGATGGCACAGTGCTCGGAGTCGACGGGCACTATCTCGGCGCCGGTAGTCTTTCGTGCACGCTGGACGACGGGTCCTCCCGCGATCAAGGACTCCTTGTTGGCGAGCGCCAACCTCTTTCCCGACTCGAGTGCGGCGAGCGTGACGGGTAGTCCGGCGAATCCGACGACGCCGTTGAGGACGGTGTCGCCGAGTTGGGAGATCGCGACGAGTCCGTCCGGACCGGCGAGGACGTCGATGTCGTCTGGGATCGTCTCGCGAAGTTTGCGCGCGGACGTCTCGTCCTCGACCGCGACGACGTCTGGATGGAAACGTCGTGCCTGGTCGGCCAAGGCGTCGATTGACCTGCGTGCACCGAGTGCGACGACGCGGAACCTGTCGGGGTTCGCGGCGATCACCTCTAAGGATTGGGTCCCGATGGATCCGGTCGAACCAACGACGCTAACGGCGGTCAACTCCACGGGGACCTCCTCGTCTCGTGGCAGGTTAGAAGAGAGTGAGTCCGACACCGATCACGCATCGAACACACGTCCTGTGGAGGGGTCTCGCGACATGGCACCAGCATCGCAGGCCCGGCCCGAGTTGACACGTCAACCGAGTCCGAACGCCCTAACCAAGAAGTACGTCGCAGGAAGGACGAACAAGAGCCCGTCGATTCGGTCGAGGACCCCGCCGTGGCCGGGCAGGAGTCGGCCCATGTCTTTTAGGCCTAAGTGGCGCTTTACGAGGGACTCGCAGAGGTCGCCGATCGGCGCGACGATCGCGACGACGACTCCGAGCGCGACCGAGGCGGTGACCGTCCAGGGGTGGATGAACTGGACGATCCCGACGGCCGCGAGGACCGCGACGACGGCTCCACCGAAGAATCCTTCCCACGTCTTGCCCGGACTCGCCCCGGGGGCGAGCGGGTGACTGCCGATGCGGGAGCCGACGGCGAGCGCGCCGACGTCGTAGGCGACGGTGACGACGATCGCACCGATCAGATAGGCGACCCCGTGGCGGTGCGGAAACATCGACGGACTGAGCAACAACGCGGCAAACGAACCGAAGACGCCGACCCAAGCGAAGACGAAGAGTGTCGACGCGGCTCCGATGACGGGGTCTGCACCCGGCTCGACTCCCGAGAGGTACCAGATCATCGTGAAGGCGACCATGAGTACGAGGACGAGTGGGAGAGCCGCGAGGCCCTTGTCGTAGGTCGCGACCATCAAAGCGACCGTTCCCGCCCACCCGAGGAGAACTGCCGGCTGGTAGCCGGCGCGCCTGAACGCGGCGTACGCTTCGATGGAGCCGAGGAGTACGAAGACGGTGGAGACGACGAGCGCGGCGAGCGCCCCGAGGTCGAACGCCCCTATGACGACCAAGAACATGATCAGCCCGATTGCGACGGCGGCGGGCATGTTGCGAGAGCTCTGTGGGCTAGAAGTTGGCCTCAAGGGCGGCCTGCGACCGGGCAGGTGAGGTCGACTCTCGCTGTCGCTTGCGTCGTCGTCGAGCTCACGACTCCTTTCGGCGGCACTTCGATCGTTACTCACGCCGCGACCGTGTCGGCGACCACGCGCTCGGCGTCGTCGGTCGTCGCGATCGGTCGCGTCACGAGGATCCCGGGAGCGACCGGCGCTCTCTTGCAACTCTGGCTCTTCTCTCGATCGAAGTAGGCCCGAATCCTCGTCTTTACCGAGCAGATCGTCATGGAGTGCCTCCGAGTCTTCCCGACTCTCGACCGGAGCCGTATTAGAACGCGAGTCCGAGCCCGATCGCTCGTCTCGATCGATTCCTTCAACTGGTCTCTTCGAAAGCTCCTCGTCGTCATGAGGAGGCTTCGCGACCCGCACGACGGGCACGGGCGGAGCGACGAGCGTGTCTTCGTCTCCGTAACCGTCGAGGTCGAGAGAGTCAAAGCGCAACCGATCGTCTCGATCTAGAACCGACTCCGCGGCCGTTGAGGGGTCGTCTCCGGACTCTTCGCCGAGTTCATCCAGGTCGAAGGTCCAGGGCTGACGTTCCGCGTCGGGAGAGTCGTCCAACGACCCGAGGCGCTCCTCGTCTTGGGCCAGCATCGCCGGCTCGAACGCGACCTCGCTCGCTTCCCAGTCCGCGTGCTCTTCACGCCACGCGGGGGGCGGAAGAGAGGACCACGGATCCGAGGGGCTCTCGGAGTCACCCGAGTCTCTCGCGAGGACAGCTGGGACCTCGCCTGTTGGCGCTTCGGTCCAGTGAGCCATCTCGGGATGGGGAAGGGACGCGTCGGCTGGATCGCGATCGTCGTCTTTAACACCTGGCTCCGACCCGGGACTGGCAACGGGGTCGACGTCGGGTCTTACAACCGGCACGGCTCCGGTGATCCGGACGCGCTCGCTAATCGTCTCGCGCTCTGCGGGCTCTGCGGGCTCTGACTCTTCTTGTTCGTTGTTGTCGCCCATGTTCGCTTCGCTCATACCTCTAGTAGCTCTTGTTCTTTTCGCGCGAGCAGAGCGTCGACGGCGGCGACGTGCTCGTGGGTGATCTTCTCGAGATCTTTTTCCACCCGTTCGACTTCGTCGCTCGACAGGGACCCGTCCTTTTGAAACGAGTCGAGCTCGTGACGTGCGGCCCTTCTCAGATTTCGCAGTGCGACCCTCCCCTCCTCTGCCTTGTGGCGCACAACTTTCACTAGATCCTTGCGACGTTCTTCGGTGAGCGGGGGGAAGGCCAGCCTGATCACGTTCCCGTCGTTCGTTGGATTGATGCCCAACTCAGAAGATTGGATTGCCTTCTCGATCGCACCGAGTGAACTCTTGTCGTAAGGAGATACGACGAGCATCATCGCGTCGGGAACGCTGAAGCCGGCGAGTTGGCGCAACGGGGTCTGGGTCCCGAAGTAGTCGACTCCGAGGTGCTCGATCAGCCCGGGCGAGGCTCTCCCGGTTCGCACGTTGGTGAATTCGGAGCGAACGTGGTCGACCGCCTTGTCCATCTTGTCGCGCGCGTCTTCGATGACGATTGCGGCGAGTTCGTCGTCCATCACCGCACCAGCGTACCGATCCGCTCGCCGCCGAGCGCGAGGAGGAGGTTCCCGGGGGACATTAGGTCGAATACCAGGATTGGAAGGTTGTTGTCTTTACAGAAAGTGATCGCGGTGAGATCCATTACCCTCAGATCGTTGGAGACGACGTCCATGAACGAGACCTCTTCGTAGCGGACTGCGCCGGTGTCGACTTTGGGGTCCGCGCTGTAGACGCCGTCGACGCCACCGTGGGTTCCCTTACAGAGCAACTCGGCCTCGATCTCGGCTGCCCGCAGGGCTGCTGAGGTGTCGGTGGTGAAGTATGGGTTACCCATTCCTGCGGCAAAGATGACGACTCTTCCCTTCTCTAGATGGCGGATCGCCCTTCGTCTTATATAGGGTTCTGCGACTTCGGCCATATGGACCGCGCTCAACACGCGCGTTGCTTGACCGTGGTGCTCCAGGGCGTCTTGGAGCGCGAGCGCGTTTATCACGGTACCGAGCATTCCCATCGTGTCCGATGTTGCCCTGTCCATCCCGGCGCCCGCTCCCGTCGTTCCTCGCCAGATGTTTCCACCGCCGACCATTACCGCCAACTCGAGATCGAGTACTCCAAGAGCTTCCGCGATCTCGCCGGCCAAGCGCTCGACGGTCTCGGAGTCGATCGTTTCGTCGGACGCGGACGACGCGAGAGCTTCGCCCGACATCTTCAAAACTATGCGTCTCGGTCGGCCCACAGGAGATCCCCTCCCCTTTATGATCTAAGTCTACGGCTCAAGAGGCCACGAGGACCTGAGCGAATTGAAGGACTTCTGCCGCTCCGAGCAGACTCGATACGGTCTTCTTCTCGTCCTTTGCGTAGGCCTGCTCCAGCAGAATTCTCTCCTTGAACCAACCGTTCATCCTCCCCTCCACGATCTTTTCCATCGCGGCTTCGGGCTTTCCTTCGTTACGCGAGATCGCCTCAACTGTCGCACGCTCGGAGGCTACTTCTTGCTCTGGCACGTCCTCCCTTCGCAAGTACGCAGGTTTAGCGAACGCGATATGCACCGCGACGTCGTGTGCCAACGACTCGTCTCCACCGCTTAGAATGACCGCAACCGCGTTCACGCCGCGACCGGCCTGGCGATGAAGGTAGGTTCCAATCGTGGCGCCGGACCCAGCCGCCAGTCGCACTACCTCACCGACGGAGATGTTCTCCTTTAACGTCTGGCTCAGCCGGTCGATCTCTGCGGTCAGATCAGCGACCGCCCCCTCTCCTTTTGAGGCAACTAGATCGGCGAGCTCTTGGCACAGTGCGACGAACTCGTCGGACTTTGCGACGAAGTCGGTCTCGCACCTTAAAAGAACCAACCCCGCAACCTCGGAGTCTCCCCCGATCGCGACGGCGCCTTGAAGAGCGGAGCGATCCTGTCGCTTTGCCTTGTCAGAAAGGCCCTTTTCACGTAGCCACCTTGTCGCCGCCTCTACGTCGCCCCCGTTTTCTTCTAGAGCTCTCTTCGCGTCGAGCATGCCGACTCCCGTGCTCTGGCGCAGTCCCTGGACGTCCTTTGCCGAAATCGCAGCCATCCTCACGCCTCCACACTGAGAGTCGCAGGAGTTGCTGCGCTCACATCTAGAGATCCGCTCTCGTTTAATGTCTCAGCAGTAGGGAGCGTCTGGACTGCGGTCACGACTGTCGCGTCTGGTGTGTCTGGTGTGTCTGGTGTGTCTGCGATGGGTTCAGATACCTGACCCGGAGCCGCTCCGATCTCAGGTGGAGGCGTCGCTGGGGTCGCGGGTCGGTTCTCTTTGATCCAGTAGCCCTCGAGCACCGCCTCTGCGACGACACGGCACATGAGCGCCCCCGAACGGATCGCGTCGTCGTTGCCCGGGATTACATAGGTTATTACGTCTGGATCGCAGTTGGTGTCGACGACTGCGACGACGGGAAGACCCAACTTGTTCGCCTCGGTGACAGCGATCTGCTCCTTTTTCGTGTCGATGACAAAGATCGCGTCGGGAAGCCGGCTGAGGCCTGCTATGCCGCCTAAGTTCCTACTCAACTTGTCGAGTTCTCGTACGTGTCGAAGGGCCTCTTTCTTTGGCATTCCGTCAAAGTCGCCGGCTGCCTGCATCGCTCTTAGTTCCTGCATCCGCTTCACACGCCCGGAGACGGTCGCGAAGTTGGTCAGCATCCCTCCCAACCAGCGCTGATTCACGTAGGGCATCCCACATGCCTGTGCGTAGTCGGCTATCGGCCCTTGGGTCTGCTTTTTCGTCCCCACAAATAGGATCACCCCACCTTGAGAGACCATGTCGCGGATGTAAGCGTAAGAAGCCTCTATCCCTTCCAAGGACTTGTGGAGGTCAATTAGGTAGATCCCATTTCGCTCACCCAGGATGTACCTACGCATCTTTGGGTTCCAGCGACGAGTCTGGTGGCCCAGATGGACCCCAGCTCCCATCAGCTGGCGAAGTGAGACGACGGCCATATTCGTTTTCCTTTCAGTCGGTTACTATGCCCGAGCGCCGCACCTCGTCATCTGAGGCGACCGCTGATAAGCACACGGGTTGATAGAAGTAGTCCCAAGATCTCACCGGACGGTGAGATATCACCACCCTAGCGGTTGCAAGCGTGATTGATCCAACCGAGCGCCGTTTGTGAGACTAACGGGCCCTGTAGATCCTCATTTAAGACACAGACAACAGCGCTGGCAGGGCAACCATTACGTGTCCTACCTCCAGTTATGCACCTTCCCTGGAGGCTTACCGCAACAGCAGAGCGGATCCATGCGCCCGTAGCCGAAGCGCTCCAACCTCGCGTCGGGACAGCGCACTTGTGAACCTGGAGAGGTGTGGTAGCCTCTCGGCCCAACACTTTGAATGACTTACAAGCAGCGAATACGGAGGTGGGGCAGTGGCTGTGATGAGAATAGGGACACGAGTCGTAGCCTGCATGGCCATTGCTCTCGGTGGGATACTCGCGGCGATTCCAGCTACCACCGCAGGTGCTGCACAAGTCTCAGCGAAGATCGACGCACAGGTGTTGAACGCGGCTCGCCGGGGCACCCTCGAACAGTTCTTTGTCGTCTTGCATCGGCAGGCGAACCTGTCGGGCGCCTCTGCGCTTGCGACCAAGAATGCTAAGACCTCCTACGTATTCAATCAGCTCCGGCAGGCAGCCCAAGCTAGTCAGGCCCCGGTTGAAGCAGAGCTCAAGAGTCTCGGCTTCACGACGACTCCGTACTTCATAGTCAACGAGATCTTGGCCACCAAGTCCATCAAAGGGTCGCCGACTCCAGCATCGCTATCGCGTATCGCAGCGCTTCCCGGCGTGGCTGCCATCAGGCCCGTTGGGACACCAACCTTTGTGGATGGACCCAGTCCAGCTTCGATAACGTCGCTCTTGGCCTCAGCTGGAACGAGAACACATCCGAACGCGTCACCTCCCGGCTCACTCTTCAACGGGTGGAACGTAAACTGGATCGGCGCTCGGCAGCTTCACCAACAAGGGGTGAGAGGTAGCGGTATCGTGGTCGGCAACATCGATACCGGGGTCGCAGATACCCAACCATTGCTAACAACGAAGTACCGGGGCTACCAGGGCCCGGGCCAACCGGTCAACAATAACTACAACTGGTACGATCCCTCCAGCGCGCCCTGCACGTCGCCGTGCGACGCCGAAGGCCACGGCACGCTCACGATGAGTGAGATGGTAAGCAACGGCATTGGCGTGGCCCCACAGGCACAGTGGATCGCCTGTCGGGGCCTCGGTCCGGGAGCTTCGGCTGCTACTGTTCTTGACTGCCTGCAATGGATGCTCGCCCCAACTGACAGCTCCGGGAAGAACCCGAATCCGGCCATGGCGCCTGACGTCGTAAGCAACTCCTACATCTGTCCATTCTGCGGTCTCCAACCCGCGTTCACCGCACTTGCCAATGCCGGTATCTACAACGTAGTAGTGACTGGAAATTACGGTCCTACATGCGGTTCCGTTTTCAGCCCCGGGGACTATACCGGGGTGACCGCAGTAGGAGCATTGGGCGTCGCGTCCGACCTTATTGCCCCATATAGCGGCCGCGGCCCCGTTCCCGGAGGCCCCATCTCACCCGCCATAACAGCTCCTGGAACCGTTGTTGGGGCTGCCCTCGGCGGTGGCTATACCACGATGAGCGGAACTTCGGTGGCAGCCCCCGAAGTGGCAGGAGCCGTCGCACTGCTCTGGAGCTCAGATCCGGCCCTCAAAGGCAACATCGCCGCGACCCTGAAAGCA
>JAJYQJ010000132.1 GCA_021794655.1 Actinomycetes bacterium
AAGAAGGCGGTGACCTGATGTCTGTGCATCAGTCCGAGACAACGGCACGGCCCGAAGTTCACGGGCCGCCGAAGGAGCGTGCAACTACTGCACACTCACCGGGAACGGTTTCAGCCACCCGAGCCGCTGCAACTCCCGGACCGTCGGGTCGACGTGCCGAGATGAGCCTGACTCCGTGAGGTCGGTCTCGATGTCCTCCCTGGTTACGACCGCGGGACGATCCCGTGCAAGGCGCGCCAGCACGCCCGCGGCCCAACCGGGGATCCGGCGGTCCGATTTGACACCCTTCTTGGCCTGTGGCTGGTCCGTTCCCATGGTTGGCTCCATACCCGGACGAATCCCGCTGTGGGCTTCTTCCGGGCTTGATCCTAACCGATTGGTTAGCTCTGTACCCGGATTAGACCCGCCACAGCGCAGATCCGGGCGCGCAGCTAACCGTCGTCCCCGCCTCCGAGAGGGTCACCGTCAGGTTACCGGGAGCCGGATCCCAGGCCACGAGGGCGGGATCTTCCTCTTCCTGCTCCTCGTGGTCGCCGCCGCAATGGCTGGTCGGTGCGGCGGCCTCCATGCGAGCGAGTCGTCGGCTACCCAGCTTGGCGCGGGACCGACACCGGCGGTGACGGGGCGACGAGCGGGCCGGCGAATGGGCGTTCTGTGGACCTCGTGAGCCGTCGTCGTGCCACTTGGCCGTCCCCGTACTTGAGTAGAGGCGGCGGAGGAGCCGGTAGAGTTGGCGGGCGTGGACTACGAAGACGGCGGGGTCGTTTGTAACGACGATGAGATGGTGGTGAAGAACTACACCGCCTGGCTCGGGTCCAAGCACATAAAGTACGAGCAGATCACGTCGGCCGAGCGTCTCGACGCGGCCGCTCCGCTAGGCCCGGTCGTGAGAGGTAGTTTCGCCGACGACGAGGCGTCCCGCGACCCACGTCTTAAGGACGCGGATCGCTGAGATGCGCTCGGGGTCGGTGGCCAACGGGTCGCCCGAGAGTAGGACGAGATCGGCGTCGGCTCCTTCACTCAGGACACCGGCGCGACCTGTGAGACCGAGCGAGTCGGCGGCTGACGTCGTATAGAGTCGCAGCGCCTCTTCTGGGGAAAGTGCCTCCTCTGGCGCGACCTGTGATCCGTCGCGAAGTCGCCGGGTGATCGCGGTCTGGATCCCGGTGAGCGGCTCGAGCGAGGCGGCGGGGAAGTCTGAGCTCGCCGCGACGACGACGCCTGCGTCGAGAAGGCTGCGCGTCGGCATCAGGCGTAGCGGGCGCGGCAACGGCAGCGCTGCGAGCTCGTCGCCGAGGTCACGGAGGAAGACGGGCTGGGTGACGACTCGCACTCGTGCGGCCGCGATGCGCTCGACGAGAGGCTTGTCGAGGATCATCGCGTGTTCCAGGCGAGGCGCCCCGGGTAGGCCGGCGAGAGTTCCGGCGGCCGCTTCGAGAGCGCCGAGACTCGCCTCGACGCCGGCGTTTCCGATCGCGTGGATAGCGACCTGCATACCGTGACCGGCGAGGCGTGTGACAGAATCGTGGAGCCCGTCGTCGTCTAGGACCCGCATTCCGGTGTAGTAGCGGTGATCGTCGCCGCGGGTTGCCCGCCCACCTCGATTCGCGATCGTCGCGACGCGAAGACCTCGTGTGAGTGTGTAGCGGACCGTCGAGACGACGGAGGAGAGGACCTGGCGACCCGTCATGCACAGGGCGCACCGCTCGCCGCCGTCAGCGAGGAGCTTCGCGGGTCCAACCGGCGCGCGCGCTGCGCCGGTCAAGTCGTTCTTGCGAGCTGTCGTCGGCAGCGGATCGGTTACCGGTGTGCTGACGGCGGACTCACCGACTGGGAAGCGATGCACGGTGACCGCTAGACCACCCGTCGAGACGAGATCGTCGTAGAGGGACATGCCGACGGGAGGGACGGCGGCGTCGCCGATTCGAGTGATCCCCGCGTGGGCCAGGACGAGAGCGTGGCGGCGCGCCCTCTCGGACCAACGAGCGGCGCTATCGGGCCGTATCAGCGTGCTGCGAGACGTCGCCTCGGCGATGAGGCTGGCCGACTCGATAACGACGCCGGTCGGACGACCACGCCGGTCGCGTACGATGCGGCCGCCGGGAGGGTCCGGTGTCGCGTGGTGCCACCCGAGGCGAGCCAAACCGAGGCTGTTCAAGCTCGACTCGTGGTAGGTGAGCCCGAGGACGAGCAAGGGGCGGTCTTCGCACGCGGAGTCGAGCTCGGCCGCCGTCGGGGATCGTCGCTCGGCGAGAGCGAGCGGTTTGTACCCGTGGATCCGAAGCCAGCCGTCGTCATCGTCCGCGGCTGCGATCGCCCTGATTTCGGCGAGGAGTGCGGGTATCGATCGAGGGGCGAGGTCCGGTGGTCGCCATCCCCAGCGGTCTGCGGCAACGAGGAACAGGTGATGGTGGGGGTCGATGAAACCCGGGACGACGGTGCCTTCGAGTTCAATCACCGTCGAGTGAGGACCGGCTCGCGCACACACTTCGGCGCGCCGTCCGACGGCCACGACGGTGCCTCCGCGGAACGCGACCGCCTCGGCCCTAGGGTTGGCGCGGTCCATCGTGATCACGTCGGCGACGATCACGGTCGTCGCCGAAGTCATGGGGATGCGGTGATAGTTCCGCCCGTCGTTCGCGCTTGACGCTTCCTCATCCGCTCGCACCGGTGATTGCCTGGTAGGCCCGATACGCGGCCTTGGTCTTGTACGACGAGTAGGCGAGTCCAGCGCCCATCCCGGCGCTGAACGCTTTGTTGTATGTCGTGCCCGGTGGGACGACGTTCGTCGTGTTGGGGTCGATCATGAACGTCCAGTCGATCCCGACGACGTTTTGGTCCTTCGCGAGCGCTTTGAAGGTGTCGGTCAGAAAACGCGCCTGTCCGGACTCGCCTCCTTGGTAGGCCCCGTTGAGCTCGATCTGATAGACGCGCGAAGACTGCAACGCGGAGATGGAGGGATACCCGACCTCGGTCACCCATACAGGTACGTGCTTGCCACCGTTGCAGGCCTGCAACGCGGCCTCGGAGCTGTCGACGATCTGTGGCGAGTAGAGCGGTCCGTGGTCGCCGACGTGTATGTCGAGTATGTCGAGTGAGTCGCACCACGAGGGGTTGGAATAGAGGCTATTGGAGAACGCGGTCACTTTCTGCTCGTAGAGGGTACGCGGTTGGATCCTGTTCGCGAGCGCTCTAAGAGACGCCGATATCGACTCGGTGCCGCCGTTTAGCACCTTGATTCCAGGATCCGCCCCGTGAGCAGCCTGGTAGACGGCTTGCTGGAAACGTGCGTAGCCGGCCGCAGTTCCGCCGACCCAGTTCTTGTTGAAGTTCTGCGGCTCGTTTCTAGCGATCAGGTACTTGAGGCCCTCGGGCGCCGCGTGGGACACGAGCGCAGATACGTAGCTTGTAACCGACGTGCACGCCGAGCTCGGCGAGTTGCAGTCGCTCGGTGGAGCGTTCTCGTTGCCACCGGTCGCGTCCCACGTCGGTTCGTTGCCGAGCTCGAAGAGGACGGTCAACCCGTCTGCATGGGCGAGCGATAGGAGCCGATCGACGCTCGCGAAGTTGTAACGGCCGGGCGCGGGCTCCGTCGCGGGCCAGTCTCCACCGATTCGTACCGCGGTTGCCCCGGCCTCGCGGATCATCGAGAGAACCTGCGGCACGCGTCTAGGTCCGATATCGCCGTCGAACTGGTTGACGTCGACGCCGTAGGTGACAGCGGAGTGGGCAACTTGGGTAGTCGTCGTCGAAACAACCGGAGTAGTCGAAGCTGAGCTCGCCGAGAAACGACGTGACGACGTTCCAGGTGTCGTGCACGCGCTGAGTGCAACCGCGACGAGTCCGGTTGTCACCAACCCAACAACGACGAGGCGGAGTCGCCGAACGTCGCGTCGAACTCGTGTGTTCCGAGTCACAGCAAGCATCCTAGCGAAAGCTGTGTCGCACCGGCGAATCGGCGACCGGCGAATGGGCGTTCTGTGGACCTCGTGAGCCGTCGTCGTGCCACTTGGCCGTCCCCGTACTTGAGTAGAGGCGGCGGAGGAGCCGGTAGAGTTAGCGGGCGTGGAGTACGAAGACGATGGAGTCGCCTGTTGCGACGATGAGATGGTGGTGAAGAACTACACCGCCTGGCTCGGGTCCAAGCACACAAAGTACGAGCAGATCACGCCGGACGACCCGGTGAAGGCGTCGGATCTGCTGCGCTCTCACGGAGTCGAGGTGCACAGTTCGACGTCCTAGAACGGTGTGGGTGTTGCGTCACGCGAAGGCGCGTGTTGAGCCGCGAGGTAGAGGCGGCGATCACGAGAGGGAGTTGGCGCGGCGAGGAGAGGCGGACGCGGCGGCGCTCGGAGAGAGAGTTCGAAGTGGGGCGGACGGGTTCGAGATGGCGGAGTTAGACCTGCCCGAGCTGGTGCTGTGTTCAACTGCGACGAGGACGGTGCAGACGCTCGATCGGGTGATAGGCGGGTTTACTGGTGCACCGCCGGTGGAGTATCGAAGGTCGATCTACGCGGCGTCGGCGGAGGGCCTGTTGAACGAGCTGAGGTCGGCGTCTGATGATGTCGGCTCGATCATGATCGTCGGACACAACCCGGGGAGTGCGGAACTCGTCGTCGGTCTTCTCGCAAGAGAAGACGGGCCCGGCCGCCGGAGAGTCGAGACGAAGGGGTTTCCGACGTGTGCGGTCGGGGTCTTGAGGGTTTCGGCAGATCGATGGTCGAGTCTTGACTGGGGTTGCGCGACGCTCCTCGGCTTGTTCGTACCGCCGTTCTAACGGTTCTTGCTGCCGCGACTTAGTTTGCGGTTTGACCCCCCGCTGCACCCTCAGGCTGCCGGTTCGGGCGGGGAGGCGGGTTGTCGTAGAACAACCGGTCGTCCCGGATCCGGCAAAGCATCTCGACCCGCTCGCCGGAGAGTTCGTGGCCGAGCGCGATCGCGTCGTGGCCGACGTCGAAGACGAACAGCGAAATCTCACGGTCTTTGGCCAAGAGCACGGTGAGGACGCGGATCTGGCCGACCGTGGCTGCGGTCGCGTCGCAGGCTGGGACGAGATGCATCGCGTCGAGAGGCTGGGGTCAACCCCGCGTAGTTGTAGTGCGAGACGTTTCCTTGCTCTCTGTTCGCAAAGCGCGAAACCGACGCCCCTTTACCCCGCTCGCCGGCTCGCCTTGGCGAGGACTTCGCGGACCCAGTCCGCTCGTGACTTGCCGGTACGTTCGGCTGCCGTGCGGACCGCATCGTCGAGATCGCGGGACAGCCGAACTCGAAGCAGCGGTGACTCGCCCACGTCTGACAGCGAGGGTCGACCACGTCCCCGCACCTTTCGCAGAGCGTGATCGACTGCCTCTTCCACATAAGAGTCGTCGATTACACGACCTCGTCGATCCCGTAGGACCTCCTCGTCTTTGACATCCGGTCCGAGCCGGTACCGAGACTGCTTGTTCATCTCCGTCACCTCCGTAGGGCCGTCGGCATCACGTGGATGACCACTATGGCCTCTGGAAGGTCCAGCGCGACGATCTCCAACTCGATCCCACGATCGTCGGCCCCTACCCAGACCAACCTTGCGTCAAGGTTGGTCGTCGCTCGCACCCGGACCGGGTCTGTCGTCGAGAGCACATACATCGCGTGGGCCTTCCCGATCCGGTGGCGCCGAGCGGAGCGAAACCACCGGACGTTTCGATCCACCAGATTATTGTAGCACACTAAGGCGGCTGGAACCGGTGTCCGCAGTCGGTCCTCAGAAGCTGCCGGCACTCCAAGATGCGAGGCGACGATCAACGTGCGGCACTGATACACCTTACGGGCCGGTGGCAGCCGAGGAGCGTGGCTCAGGCAGCCAGACCCCCGTACAAGTCCAGATGGCCCTGTGCTGATGCTCTCTCTCGGAAGAAGAGACGGTACGGAGCAGAGGTTGCCTATCGAGGTCCCCATGCCTTCGTACCTCGCCGGCTTCGTGACGCCATCCAAGGTCGAGATCGGCTGGAGGAAAGCACGGGCCGGGGTGGATACGAGGTGTAATGCGTCTACACACGAGCCCTTCCCACTCCTCCCACCGAAGTCCGGTGTGGTCGAGGCCCTATCCGGGGTAGCGAGCGACACTCCTCGGCTTGTTCGTACCGCCGTTTTAGGGATTTTTGTGGCCGCGACTTAGGCTATTGACCTGAGGACGGCGGCGTCGCCCTGCCCGCCGCCACCACAGAGGCCGACCGCGGCGGTGCCGCCCCCTCTACGCCCTAACTCGAGCAGCGAGGTGAGGACGAGGCGAGCTCCCGACATGCCGATGGGGTGTCCGAGTGCGACGGCGCCGCCGTTTACGTTGACGGTGTCCTCTGGGACACCGAGTTCGTCGATCGAGGCGAGTGCGACGGCGGCGAACGCTTCGTTGATCTCGAATATATCCACTTGATCCGTCATGAGTCCGGACTTCTCGATCGCTTTGGAAATAGAGCGGGAGGGTTGATGAAGCAACGAGGTGCCGGGGCCCGCGACCTGGCCGTATCCGATGAGCTCGCCGAGCGGTGTGACGCCGAGCTCGTCGGCCTTGGCTTTGGAGACGACGACGAGGGCAGCGCCGCCGTCGGATATCTGAGAGGAGTTGCCCGCGGTGACGGTTCCGTCCTTGTCGAAGGCGGGCCTCAGCGCGTTGAGTGAGTCGACGGTGGTACCGGGGCGGACTCCCTCGTCGGAGTCGACGAGGATCGGGTCGCCTTTGCGTTGGGGAACCTCGACGGGGACGATCTCGTCGGCTAGCAGGCTGGCCTTCATTGCAGCGGCGGCTCGTTCGTGGGAGATCGCCGAAAAAGCGTCTTGGCGCTCACGAGAGATCCCGAGTTCTTGGGTACCACGTTCGGTCGCGAGTCCCATCGCGCAGTTATCGAACGAACAAGTTAGGCCGTCGTGCATCATCGAGTCGACGACGGAGGAGTCACCGAGGCGCAGGCCGGAGCGCGCTCCGGGAAGAAGATATGGAGCGTTCGTCATCGACTCCATCCCTCCGGCGACGACGACGTCGGCTTCTCCGGCGTTGATCATCAAGTCCGCGAGGTACAACGCGTTGAGACCGGAAAGGCAGACCTTGTTGATCGTCGTGGACGGTACGGTCATCGGGATGCCTGCCTTCACCGCGGCCTGGCGAGCGGTGATCTGCCCTTGCCCGGCCTGGAGCACGTGTCCCATGAAGACGTAGTCAACTTGTTCGGGGGAGAGACCCGCCCGTCTGAGAGCGGCGGCTATCGCGATAGCACCGAGGTCCATCGCGGAGAAGCCGGCGAGAGAGCCTGCGAGCTTCCCGATCGGCGTACGGGCCCCCGACACGATGATCGATCCTGGCATGTCGATTCCTCCTAACGGTCCTGTCGCCTCTTGGCACAGTTGGACGGGTATTAAGTTACCGGTTGGAAACCGATTGTAGGTTTGCTAGTAACTTTGCTGCCATGAACGAGATCCTACAAGCTGTGTTGGACGGAGCTGACGGCGCCGAACTGGGCGAAGTTGAACTCCCCGAGACGTATCGGGCTGCCTTCGTGAGCAGGGACGACGTCGATATGTTCAAGGGAGTGGAGTCTTCTAAGAAGGATCCACGTCGCTCCTTGCACGTCGGGCAGGCGCCGTTGCCCGAACTCGCACCCGACGAGGCGTTCGTCGCGGTGATGGCGTCGTCGATCAACTTCAACACGGTTTGGTCGTCGATATTCGAACCGTTGCCGACGTTTGGGTTCCTCGATCGTCTCGGTAAAGAGAGCTACTGGGGAGCCCGGCACGCGCTCGACCGACACGTCGTCGGATCCGACGCGTCCGGAGTGGTCCTAAGGACGGGTTCGATGGTTCGCAACTGGAGGCCGGGAGACAAGGTCACCGTCCACTGCAACTACGTCGACGATCAAGACCCGTCGGCTCACGACGATTCGATGCTCGCATCCAACCAGAGGATCTGGGGATTCGAGACGAACTTCGGGGGATTGGCTGATATAGCTGTCGTCAAGGCGAATCAGCTAATGGAAAAGCCCCGACATCTGAGTTGGGAAGAGGCGGCGGTGAACGCGCTGTGCAATTCGACCGCGTATCGGATGCTCGCGTCGAGAAACGGGGCGCCGGTCACCCAAGGTGATCGTGTTCTTGTGTGGGGGGCGAGCGGGGGGTTGGGTAGCTTCGCGGTGCAGTACGTGTTGAACGGAGGCGGGATACCTGTGGCGGTCGTATCCTCGGAGAGCAAGGTGAGGCTTCTAAAAGCGATGGGCGTCGAGGCGGTGATCGACCGTGCGAGTGCGGGGTACAAGTTCTGGAAGGATCAACACAACCAAGACGAGGCGGAGTGGCGCAGGTTCGGTAAGGACGTTCGGGCGTTGGTGGGCGACGACCCCGACATAGTCTTCGAGCACCCTGGTCGCCAGACGATGGGAGCGTCGGTGTTTGCCTGCAAGAGGGCCGGGACGGTTGTAACGTGTGCTGCGACGTCGGGTTACATGATCGAATACGACAACAGGCATCTTTGGATGAAGCTAAAGACGATCAAGGGCTCCCACTTCGCGAACTATAGAGAAGCGTGGGACGCGAACGAGTTGGTGTGTGAAGGAAAGATCGTTCCCCCACTGTCTGCGGTCTACGAGCTATCCGACGTCGGCGAGGCCGCCTATCAAGTCCATCGGAATCTCCACGAGGGAAAGATCGGGGTGCTCTGCTTGGCCCCACGTGAAGGTATGGGAATAGAGGATCAAGAGATGCGGGAGCGGATCGGCGTTGATCGAATAACGCTTTTTAGAAGGAGCGGGGCGTGACGGATAGCTTGTTCACCGAGATTGATCACGTCGCGATAGCGGTTAACGATCTAGATGCGGCTGTTCGATGGTACAAGGATGCGTTCGGGGCTTCAGTGGTGCACAGAGAGCTCGTGGAGTCAGACGGGGTAGAAGAGGCCCTGATCGCGGTAGCGGACTCTTACGTCCAGCTCTTGATGCCGACGTCTGAGACGTCGCCGGTCGCGAGGTACTTGGCCCAAAGGGGGGAGGGTCTTCACCACGTCGGTTACCGGGTCAAAGACTGCTCGGAGGCGTTGGCGGCGGTCAAGAGGATGGGTGCGAGGGTGATAGACGAGGAGCCGCGACCGGGGTCCCGGGGGACGACGGTAGCGTTCGTGCACCCGAAGACGGCTTTCGGAACGCTGATAGAGCTGGTACAAGAGTGAGCCGGAGCGGACCGAGTTCCCGGGTGCGAGAGCCCGCTTTTCTCCGGTAGCCTCGTGTGCCATGGAACACTCGATGGCACAGCGAATAGAAGAGCTACTCGCTCGCAAGGAGCAGGCTCTCCACGCGGGTAGCGAGAAGTCTGTCGAACGCCAACACGCGAAAGGAAAGCTCACCGCGCGCGAACGCCTCGACTATCTCTTAGATGAGGGGTCGTTCCAGGAACTAGACATGCTCGCTCGACACCGGGCTCACGGGATGGGCCTCGAAGAGGAGCGTCCCTACACCGACGGGGTGGTGACTGGATTCGGTACGATAGACGGGCGCAGGGTCTGCGTGTTCAGCCAGGACTTCACGGTTTTTGGAGGGGCGCTCGGAGAGGTCTTCGCGGAGAAGATCCACAAAGTGATGGACTTGGCAACGTCGATCGGCGTCCCGATGATCGGCTTGAACGACGGAGCGGGAGCACGCATACAAGAAGGCGTCGTGTCGCTCCACAGCTACGGCGGCATATTCCATCGGAACGTCGAAGCCTCAGGAGTAATTCCTCAGATCAGCGTCGTCTTGGGCCCGTGTGCGGGAGGGGCGGTCTACTCCCCGGCTATGACGGACTTCATCTTCATGGTCCAGGGCACGTCCCACATGTTCATCACCGGGCCCGACGTCGTGAAGACCGTTACAGGCGAGGACGTGACGCTCGAGGAACTAGGTGGCGCGATGAGCCACGCGACGAAGTCCGGGGTCGCGACGTTTGTGTCCGCGGACGAGAAGGCGTGTCTCGATGACGTCCGGTTCCTCCTCTCGTTTCTGCCGTCGAACAACTTGGAGGCGCCACCTCGAACGGTTTCTGGGGACGATCCCGAGCGCGAGACTCCTGAGCTGATCGACATCATGCCGTCGTCGCCGAACCAGCCCTACGACATGAAGCAGGTGATATCCGCGGTCGTCGACGACGGAGAGTACATGGAAGTCCACGCCCACTGGGCGATGTCGATTACGTGCGGGTTCGCCCGGCTCGACGGGAGGGTCGTCGGGGTAGTCGGCAACCAGCCGGCCGTCCTCGCGGGAGTTCTCGACATCGACTCCTCTGAGAAGGCGGCGAGGTTTGTACGTTTCTGTGACTCGTTCAATATTCCACTGGTAACCTTCGTGGATGTCCCCGGTTTCATGCCCGGCACGGACCAGGAGTACGGAGGCATAATCCGCCACGGCGCGAAGCTGTTGTACTCCTACTGCGAGTCGACCGTGCCGAGGATTCAAGTGATCACCCGGAAGGCCTACGGTGGTGCGTACGTCGTGATGAACTCCAAGTCCATCGGCGCAGATCTCGCCTACGCGTGGCCGTCGGCCGAACTCGCGGTGATGGGACCAAACGGTGCGGTGGAGATCGTCTACCGGCGAGAACTTGCACAGGCGGCAGATCCCGTCGCTCGTCGCGCGGAGCTCGTCGACGAGTATACCGAGCGATACGCGAACCCCTACATCGCAGCCGAGCGGGGATACGTTGACGACGTCATATCTCCGGCCGATACCCGAAAGGTCCTATGCAGGAGCCTCGACCTTCTCGTATCCAAGCACGAGGAGCTTCCGCAAAGAAAGCACGGTAACGTTCCGTTATGACCAAGCCGTCGGCGGCTCCGCTTGCGTACTTGGGGCCGACGCCTCCTGATGAAGAGACGTTGGCGGTGATCGCGGCTGCGGTTGAGATGACTTGGTCGCGATCGACGTCTACCGGCGTAGACGACCGTTCGGATGAAACCGGTCGGGCTTGGCGTTTCAGCGGACGTTGGTGGAATCGGCCAGTTCAGGCAAGGCGCGCTCGTCCCGACATCCGATATTGAACCCAGCGGCTTCTTACTTGACGGCGAGTAGGTCTATTACGAAGACGAGGGTCTCGTTTGGCTGGACGTTAGGTGGGGACCCTTGTGCTCCGTAGCCGAGCGCGGGGGGAATCACCACCTCTCGCCTGCCGCCAACTCGCATGCCCTCGATCCCCTGTGCGAAGCCCGGGATTACCCCGTTCAACGGAAACGTCGCCGGCTGACCACGAGACCAGGAGGAGTCAAATATCGTCCCGGTGACGTAGTTCGCTCCGACGTATTGGACCTTTACCGTGCTCTGGGCAGTCGCCATCGTTCCAGTCCCTTGTACCAGGTCCTTTTCCAGGAGTCTCGTTGGGGGAGGGGGCGTGCCTGGACTTGGTAGGGGTTCTACACCGAGGTTTGTGGCGTTCTTGACCGCCGGGAGCGAACTCGGTGGCTGTGTCGTCGACGTAGACGTCGACGACGAGGGGTTTGATCCGTTCTTGGTAGAGGCGGTCGACGTGGATGGGTGGGTTGAGTGAGAGACCGTCGTCGACGAGTGTGATGGCGCTTTGGCGGCGCTCGAGGACGAAGACGAGCTTCCGCAGGCCGCGACGAGGACTCCCGTTGTTGCAAGGACGATAACTGCGAGTATTCGGCGCATAGAGTCGACACTCTAGCGGCATCGAAGCGCGAATGGAACTTCGAGCCCGACTTTTCACCCGGACTCCGGAGCGAGAGCCTCGTCGTCTTCCACGCCTGGAATGCCGGTCCTCGGAGGGCGGCCCCTCAGTCGGAGGCGCTAAGATAATGAAATGAACATGCAAGGACGGCGGTTTTCTACACCTGAGATCGCGTCCTACCTCGGTACCACCGTTCCAAGAGTCCACCGGGCGATCTCGAAACTCGGGATCGCCCCAGAGCGCGGTCCAAAGGGCCATCTCCGTCTCGGCCCCGAAGACGTGGATCGTCTCGCCGCCCATCTCGGGCAGGCGCCGAAACGGGTGGACTTCTCCCGCGAGGAGCTGTTTGTCCTCTCGGTCCTTTGGAGACACCCGTTCGGCCTTCGCTCGGGCAGGGCTGCCGCCCGACTCGCCGGCGTCCAGCCCGCAACGGCCCTCAAGGTGCTGCGAAGCCTGGAGGCACGCGCGATGGTGGAGCGCTACGCGACGACCGTCGCGGAGATACGACCGACCGAGGTCGTCCTATGGAAGATCCGACTCAGCCCCTACTGGATCACCGAGGACATCGCAAAGGCGATACGGGCGACGGCGCCGCCGACCGTTACCCACCCTAGACGGACCGATCGCTCGGTGCCCCGCCGGTTCAAGCACCTCTTCTGGAATACCGATATCGCCCACCTGGCGATCGACACCCACGGGCCAAGTATCGTCGCGTCGATTCTCGAACAGGACGACACCGACGCGCTCGCGTGGGCGGTGATGACTCTGCCGCCGCACGCATTTCGTCGGGTCGCGAACGCCCAGCGAGGTGTTACTCCAGAGATTCGCAAGCTCGCCGCGGACATCGCCGACTATCAGGAGCAATGGCTCACCTCCTAGACGGCGTTATGAGCGCGCGTGCCCACCCGGTGTGGGACCGCGTCACCGACGTCGCCTCCCGCCACGGGTTCTACCTCGCAGGCGGCACCGGCCTCGCGCTCTATCTGCACCACCGCCAGAGCGCCGATCTCGACTTCTTCGTCCACGGTGATTTCGACCCGGGCGCCATCTACGAAGAACTCTCGTGCTTAGACCTTTCACTCGTCGCCCGAAGCATGGGTTCCAACACTCTAAACGTCCTCTGCGAAACGGTTACAGTGCAGTTTCTCGGTGTCTCCGCAGAGCACCGACTCAGCGCGACGCGCAGCTTTGGCGCCGTGAATGTGGCTGCTGTTCCAGACATTCTCGCCATGAAGGTCAACGCCGTCCTCGGGCGAGCGAAGTTGCGCGACTACTTCGACCTTATGCGGATAGACCAAGACACGCCGTACCCACTCGAGCACGGCGTCGACCTATTTCTCGCCCGCTATCCTCCTCGGGTTCCCGAACAGACAGTCGGGGCGCTCATTCGAAGCTTGGGCTACTTGGACGATGTCGAAGACGACGGCGCCGTCCCGGTTGCCCGAAGGGATCTCGAACGCTTCTGGGCTCGCCGCCACGTCGAGATCGCCGTTAACGTCTCCCGGAGCGATGGTTGGAGGCCGTCGTGGTAAGTGAGAGTCTTTGGACAGTTTGGCCACCGCGAGTAGTTGCGGCGTGTCGGGTTAGCTTGGCCGTCGATGTTACAGAGTCGTTGATTAACGCGGCGGGTAGTATGTGTTACCGTAGTATGTATGGGTCAAGTTGATCGCTTTTCTGTAACGATGGCGCCGGAGATCGGGGCCGCGGTTCGAGACGCTGCCAATCGCGAGGGGACGAGCGTCTCCAGCTGGCTGGCTACCGCCGCATCGCGGCGTTTGCGCAACGAGTTGCTCGGAGCCGCGTTGGACGCCTGGGAGCGCGAGGATGGTTCCTTCAGCGACGAAGAGCTCGATGCCGCAAAGGCGTCCTTGTGCGTCGCGCCGGGCGCCTCGGCGTGAACGTGGTCCTCGACGCTGGTGCGCTCATCGCGATCGACAAGCGCAACCGCAAGGTTGGAGCGATACTGCGGCTTCTCCAGCGTGACCAGGTAGTTCTTCGAACAAGTGCGGGAGCAGTCGCACAGGTTTGGCGAAGTGGAGCACGACAGGCGAACTTGGCGCGGGTGCTGCGTGGTCTAGACGTCGTCGCAGTCGATGAAACAGATGCAAAGAGCGTGGGTGAGCTCTTGGCCGTGAACGAAACGAACGACCTTGTCGACGCCCACGTAGCGCTACTCGTCGAGCCGGAAGGAACTGTTCTGACGAGCGACGTGGGAGATATCGACGCTTTGCTCCAGAGTCGCCGGGTAGAGGCGACAGTCCTTCGGGTCTGACTCTCCGTCAAGCTCAGCGGTCGCGAGTGACTCCGTTCAGCCCGCTGCGGGCGCCCTCCCTGTGCTCTTCGACCAAGGTGACGAGCTCTCCCAGTATCCGATCGAAGTCGAAGTCCTTCGGGGTGTACACAGCGGCGACCCCCATCGCCAGGAGGGATCGAGCGTCGTCAGGAGGAACTATCCCACCAACGACAACCCGAGCGTCCACCCCGGCAGAGTCGAGCTGCTCCATCACGTCCGAGACGAGCTCGATGTGGGATCCAGAGAGTATCGAGAGCCCGATCACGTCGACGTCTTCGTCTCGAGCGGCTGCGACGATCTGGGCAGGAGTAAGTCGAATTCCTTGATAGATCACCTCGAAGCCGGCGTCCCTCGCGGCCACAGCTATCTGTTCGGCGCCGTTCGAGTGGCCGTCCAATCCCGGTTTTGCGACGAGCATCCGTGGGGGAGAGCCGGTTCGAACGCTGATCGATCGCGACCGGGCCGCAACGTCTCTGAGCTCACCGTTCCACGTGCTCGTCGCCTCTCCTACCCCGGTTGGCGATCTGTACTCCCCGAACACTTCCCTGAGCGCCCCGGCCCACTCTCCCGTCGTCCCGCCGACTCTCGCGAGTTCAATCGTCGGTATCATCAGGTTGGCCGTTGGTCCGCCGTCTTCGGCGACTCGGCGCAGCTCGTCGAGCGCTCTACTCACCTGATCGGCGTTCCTGTTCGCTTTCCACCTCGCCACCTCTTCGACCAACTCTTCTTCGGCCTCGGGGTCGATCTTCAAGATCGACTCTGACTCGTTACCGTTCGTCAGTGGAGACGGAGCCGTCTCTTGGAAGCAGTTGACCCCCACGACCTTTCGTTCGCCGGTCTCGATACTCCTGACTCGCTCGGTTTGGCTCTTTACGAGGCGTCGTTTCAGCTCCGCGATCGCCGCGAACGCGCCGCCGATTTCCAGCACCTCCTCCAACTCCGCAGTCGCCGCGTCGACCAACTCCGCGGTTTTCTTCTCCATGACCGTCGAACCGTCGAAAATGTCCGGATACTCCAGGAGATCGGACTCGTACGCCAGGATCTGTTGAATTCGAAGAGACCACTGCTGGTCCCACGGCCTCGGCAACCCGAGCGCCTCGTTCCAGGTCGGAAGCTGGATCGCCCTCGCACGCGCGGACTTCGACAGCGTCACCCCGAGCATCTCCAAGACGATTCGCGCGACGTTGTTCTCTGGTTGTTGTTGAGTCAACCCGAGAGAGTTGACTTGGACCCCGTATCTAAATCGCGTCAGCTTCTCATCTTCGACCGCGTAGCGCTCCTTGCATATGCGCCCCCACATCTTCGTGAACGCCCGGACCTTAGCTGTCTCCTCGACGAAGCGAACTCCCGAATTGACGAAGAAGCTGATACGCCCGACGACCGTCGGGAGGTCGTCGTCGGACAGCTTTCCCGACTCGCGTACACCGTCGAGGACTCCGATAGCCGTCGCCATCGCGTACGCGATCTCTTGGACCGGGGTCGCTCCGGCTTCTTGGAGATGGTAGCTACATACGTTGATCGGGTTCCATTTAGGCATGTGCTGAAGCGTGTACGCGATCGTGTCGACGGTGATGCGAAGGCTCGGGGTGGGAGGAAAGATGTAAGTCCCTCGGCTCAAGTACTCCTTCATAATGTCGTTCTGGGTCGTCCCCGCGAGCAGCCCTGGATCAACGCCGTGTTCTTGCGCGTTCGCTACGTAGAGTCCGAGTAGCCACGCCGCCGTCGCATTGATCGTCATCGACGTGTTCATCTCCGCGACCGGTATCTGGTCCAAGAGCTGCCGCATGTGTCCCAAGTGCGCGACCGGAACTCCAACCTTTCCCACCTCTCCCTTCGCCTGGGGATCTCCGGGGTCGTACCCGGTCTGCGTCGGGAGGTCGAACGCAATCGAAAGCCCGGTCTGGCCTTTGGCGAGGTTGGTCCGGTAGAGGTCGTTCGACGCCTTCGCCGACGAGTGGCCCGAGTAGGTCCGCATCATCCACGGGGCGTCTCTCTTTTCGGGGCCGGTCGACCCCTCTCGTGACTCGTTAGGTGCCACGTCTACTTTTTCGGGTAGTCGTAGAAACCCCGGGAACTCTTGCGACCGAGTTGCTCGGCGGTCACCATGCGGCGAAGTAGCGGAGCCGGCGCGTAGTTTGGATCTCGATACTCCACATAGAGCGCTTCAAGGATCGCGAGCGACGTGTCGAGCCCGACTAAGTCCAACAGCGCAAAGGGACCCATCGGAAATCCACAACCCCCCTTCATCGCGGAGTCGATCCCCTCTTTCGTAGCTATCCCCTGTTCCAACATCCGTATCGCGTTGTTCAGATACGGGAACAGTAGAGCGTTCACGACGAACCCCGCCCGATCCTTCACCTCGACCGTTTCCTTTCCGCACGCAACCGCAAACTCGGTAACCGAAGCTATCGTCTCCTCGGAGACCGTAATAGGTCGCACGATCTCTACGAGCGGCATCGCCGGCGCGGGGTTGAAGAAGTGAACACCACAGACCTTTTCCGGGCGGCCCGTCTCCATCGCCATCTCCACAACTGGGAGTGTCGACGTGTTCGTCGCAAGGATCGTCGAGTCGTCACATATCCGGTCGAGTTCGGTGAACAAGTGCTTCTTCGTCGTTAGATCCTCTACGACCGACTCGATCACCAAGTCCATGCTCGCCATCGCCCCCAAGTCGGCCGTCGCAGAGATCCGTGACAGGATCAGGTCCCGGTCGGCCTCGCTACGTCTACCCTTTTCGATCTGGCGCCCCAACGACTTCTCCAGACCCGCGATCGTCGCGTCGGCCGTCGCCTGGCTGCGACTCCGCACGACGACGCTGTGGCCGCTCGCCGCCGCCGCTTCGGCGATCCCTGACCCCATCAGACCGGTGCCGACTATACCTACCTTGGAAATGGACATGGGCTACATGTTACCGGCCGGTAAGCACGCCTGCTACACGCTTGCCATGCGGTCGTCGTTCGAGGTTATGGTTAAGCTCATGGCCTCTTCGGGAACGCTCGCTTTAGTCGGGGGATCAGAGTGGAGTGAGGGTTGCTCCTTTGACTCCGAGCTACTCGCCGCATCAGGTGGAAACGACGTCGTCGTCCTGCCCACCGCCAGCGCCTACGAACACCCCGAGCGCGTCGTCGCGCGAAGCGTCGAGTGGTTCCGTGAACTCGGAGCAGAAGTCGAAGGACTGATGGTCGTCGGTCGAAGAGACGCCGAGGACCCCGGCGCCGCCGACGTAGTCCGCCGCGCGGAGTTCGTCTACCTAAGCGGCGGTTCCCCTCTCCATTTGCGTTCCGTGTTGAAAGGTTCAGCCGTCTTCGACGCTCTCGTCGAAGCGTGGAATAACGGCGCCGTCGTCGCGGGTTCAGCCGCCGGCGCGATGGTGCTGACCGATCCGATGGTGGATCCACGCGGCGGCGCGTTGACCGTCGGTCTTGGATTGGTAAAGGATCTCGCCGTCGTCCCCCACTACGGCGACGCCGGCGACGACGCCCACGGCGAGAAGCTACACCGTTCGATAGTCCTCGCCCCGAGGGGGCTTCCCGTCGTCGGGATTCCAAAGCGAACCGCGTTGATCCGTGACCCGACGGGTAGTTGGCGGAGTGCGGGTGAGGGGACCGTCGCCGTCTTCGTCGACGGCGAACCCTCGGGTTTGGAACTCTTGACCCGAAAGCGCTGAACGCAGACGAATCGTAAGCGTCCTCAGTCCGCTTCGTCTATCGTAACCGACTCGATCACCACCGGCTCCGTCGGCTCGCCCGACTTAGAACCCAACGCGTCGATCTTCGTAATCACCTCGCGCCCCGACGTCACCGCGCCAAAAAGCGAGTACTTGGGTGGGAGACGCACTCCATCTGGTCCACTAATGATGAAGAACTGGCTCCCGTTCGTGTCGGGGCCCGCGTTCGCCATCGCTAGCGACCCGACCTCGTAGCGTCCCGCCTTAGGGAGCTCGTCGGAGAAACGGTAGCCGGGACCTCCCCTCCCCGTGCCTTCGGGGTCACCACCTTGGATGACGAACCCCGGAATGATCCGGTGGAACGCGACTCCATCGAAGTAGTGGTACCTGCTAAGAAAGACAAAGCTGTTCACCGCACGTGGAGCCGCGATCGGATCCAGCGCGATCGTCATCGTACCGTGCGACGTCGTCATCGTCGCCGTGTACCTCTTCGACGGGTCGATGTAGATATCCGGCTCCGCCTCAAACCTCCGGCGTTGCTCGCTCGACCCGTCAGCTGCGGGCGCTTCGTTCGTCGACATCGTCGATTCCTCCTGTGCTCTCTCGTCTGTGCTCTGTGGCCTGTGGCCTGTGGCCGTGTTCGGGTCTGTGGTTAGTCTCGCCGCCGCTCGCTCACGTGATCGTGACCGAGAGCATACGCTGGATGACGTTGGGTGGTACCCCGTTTGGACTCCCGTCGGCATTGATCTTCTGGACGACGCTCATTCCAGACGTCACCTGGCCAAAGAGCGTGTAGTCGGGGGGGAGAGACTCACCTTGTGGTCCCGTCACTATGAAGAACTGGCTCCCGTTCGTCGTCGGATCCGTCGTCGCCGGGCTGTTCGAGTTAGCCATCGCGACCGCCCCGATTAGATACTGGGTGTTCGGATTCTTCGACGCCGGCGGTCCGGGTTCGCTGAACGAGTAGCCAGGTCCTCCCGTCCCCGTGCCGGTTGGATCTCCGGTCTGGTCCATGAACCCCGGTATCACGCGATGGAATATGACACAGCGATAGAAGTTGTGCTTCGCCAAGAATATGAAGTTGTTG
This sequence comes from Actinomycetes bacterium, assembly GCA_021794655.1. Lineage (GTDB taxonomy): Bacteria > Actinomycetota > Acidimicrobiia > Acidimicrobiales > RAAP-2 > JAJYQJ01. The sequence goes on from JAJYQJ010000132.1 coordinate 18,718, forward strand.
ACCGCAATCGGCGCGGCTTTTGGATCGAGCGTGATCACGAACGTCCCGACAGTCGTCTTCACCGTCGCCTTGTAGGTGCTAGCCGGGTTGATCGTCATCGGAGGCGGTGCGGTCCACGTCAGCGTGTTCACCCTCGTCATCGGGTTCTTCGGACAACCCGATGAGACCGCGATCTTGTTCGCCAGCGCCTGAGCCTTCGCGTTCGCAGGCGATACAGGCGTCGTCGTCGACGTGCTCGGGACCGTCGTCGAAGTCGTCGTCGCCGACTTCGACTTCGAGGACTTGTGGAAGATCAAGTACCCGGTCCCGATCACGATCGCAGCGACGACGAGAGCGACTATCGAATTCTTGATCAGCTTCTTTTTCTTCGCCGTCTTCGCCTGCGCAGCTAGCTTCGCTTCTCTCGCCGCCCTCTGGCGGGCTCGTTTCTCACTCGGCACGGTGTGAAACGATACCCGCTCGGGCCGGCCCGTGTGGATTCGCAACGCCAAAGCGACGTCACGCTGGAGCGGACCGCGCCGGGCCGGCGACAGTTGACCAGGTGCGCGGATGGCTCGTATCGTCACCTAGATGGCGCTGATCGTCAAGAAATGCTGATCGTCAAGAAATTCGGTGGGACGTCACTCGGGGACGCAGATCGGATACGTGCCGTCGCCGACCACCTGACGCGTGCCAAGAAAGACGGTAACGACCTCCTCGTCGTCGTCAGCGCGATGGGCAAGACGACCGACGACCTGATCCGGCTCGCGAGCGACGTGAGCGACGTCCAGCCGCCACGTGAGTACGACATGCTCGTGAGCTCGGGAGAACGGATTTCTATGGCGCTCTTGTGCATGGCGCTCGCCGGCAACGGTGTCGAGTCGGTCTCTTTCACCGGAAGCCAGGCGGGCGTCATAACCGACACCGAGCACTCCCGTGCGAGAATCCTCGAAGTTCGCGCCGATCGACTCACCGACGCTTTGAACTCGGGGAAGATCCCAGTCGTCGCCGGATTTCAGGGAGTCTCGACAGACCACGACGTGACCACTCTCGGTCGCGGAGGATCCGACACGACCGCCGTCGCACTCGCCGCCGTCCTCGGTGCAACGGTGTGTGAGATCTACACCGACGTAACCGGAGTATTCAGCGCCGATCCGCGTATCGTCGTCAACGCACGCCGGCTCGCAAGGGTCAGCTTCGAAGAGATGTTGGAGATATCCGCGACAGGCGGTAGGGTTCTACAGCTACGTTCAGTTGAATTCGCGAGAAACCATAACGTCCCACTCCACGTGAGAAGTAGTTTTACCTGGGAACCCGGGACGTGGGTGGTCGAGGAGGAGTTGGAGATGGAACAAGCCGTCGTCACCGCGGTGACACACGACGACTCCGAGGCGAAGGTGACCGTAACTGGAGTACCGGACCGCCCCGGCGTCGCCGCCCGGCTATTTCGCGCATTAGCCGATCGCTCCGTCAACGTCGACATGATCGTCCAGAACACCTCTCTCCACGGTGCGACCGACATATCCTTCACCGTTCCAAGGGTCGATCTCGACGTATCGGTTCAGACCTGCGAGGCGTTGCGCGACGAGCTGCGAGCGACCGGGGTCGCGTTCGACGACGACGTCGCCCGCGTCTCCCTCGTCGGCGCCGGCATGAAGTCTCACCCGGGCGTCACCGCCCAGATGTTCGAGACTCTCGCCGCGAACGGCATCAACATCGACATGATCTCAACTTCTACGATCCGGATCTCGTGTATCGTAAGAAAGGACTTAGTCGAAGACGCAGTACGGCTCCTCCACTCCGCATTCGACCTGACCCAGACGACCTGACCCAGACGAGTTGAGCCCAGGTACTCGCCGCTGGCGTCGACGCCGTAGACTTTCGCCATGAAGATAGGTATCTTGGGTGCGACCGGTCAGGTCGGAACCGTCGCCCGCACGCTGTTAGTCGAGCGGAGCTTTCCAGTCGAGAGCGTCCGGTTCTTCGCGTCGAGCAGATCGGCCGGCTCTCGGATCGTCTGGGACGCAGGTGACGCCCCCGCAGAGATCGTCGTCGAAGACGCCGAGACGAGTGATTTTGGCGGACTCGATATCGTGATCTGCTCTGCCGGCGCCGCCGCCGCGACGCGCCTCGCGCCAAAGATCGCGGCGAGCGGAGCGGTTGTGATAGACAACTCGTCCGCGTGGCGCATGGACCCCGACGTTCCACTCGTCGTTCCAGAGGTCAACCGTGCCGCACTCGGCTCCATCCCTAAAGGAATAGTCGCCAACCCGAACTGCACGACGATGGTCGCGATGCCCGTCTTGAAGCCACTCGCCGACGTTGCGGGACTGACTCGAATTACCGTCGCGACCTACCAGGCCGTCTCCGGCGCAGGTCGTGCAGGAGTCGACGAACTCTGGGATCAGTTGACTCATACAGTGAACGACGCGGCCGGTCTCACACTCGACGGCGCACATCTGAAGTTCCCACCCGCCGTCAAGTTTCCGGCCCCGATCGCCCACAACGTGATCCCGCTCGCCGGCTCGATAGTCGCCGACGGGTCAGGTGAGACAGACGAGGAGCAGAAGTATAGGAACGAATCACGTAAGATTCTCGGTCTTCCCGACCTGGTCGTCACCTGCACATGTGTGCGAGTTCCGGTCTTCACCGGCCACAGCGCCGCTATCGTCGCCGAGTTCGACGACGACATGCCCCCAAGGCGGGCAACCGAACTCTTGGAGTCGGCCCCAGGCGTCCGCGTGAGCGACCTGCCGACGCCGCTTGGCGTAACGGGAACCGACGTCTCGTTGGTCGGTCGGATAAGGCAGGGCGACAACAGGTCCAACGTCCTCGCGTTCTTCGTCGTCGGCGACAACTTGCGCAAGGGCGCCGCACTCAACGCCGTCCAGATCGCCGAGGAGATCGTTCGTTTGCGAAGTTGACGGAGTCGCTCCTCGAACGTCGTCGTTCAGTCGGGTCCCGAAGAGCCCGGTTCCGGTGTTCCAGAAACCGCCGACGCCATTCGCCGGGCCAGATTTACGGCGTGATCACCGAAGCGTTCGTAGAAACGAGCAACCATCGCGAGCTCGATCGCGACAGGCAACGGCATCGTTCCAGAGACGATCTCCGCGGTCAGCGTGACGTGGAGGTCGTCGAGCTCGTCGTCTAAGTCGTCGACGTTGTTCGCGCCGTCGACAGAGCGCTCCGCGAACGCGTCCGACGTCTCACGCCAGATAGTCGCCGCGACCTCCCCCATTCGCTCAACGAGGCCCCGGCTGCGAGCCGACATCTCCGTCCCGAGTCCTCGAGCCGCCCGGCGAGCAATGTGCTCCGCCAGATCACCGTTGCGTTCCAAGTCGGGAAGCATTCTCAACACAGCTACGAGCTCAGTCCTCTGCGCCTCGTCGGTGTTCTTCACCACGAGCTCGTCTTGAGCGAGCCGAGCTATCTCGCGAATGAGCGAGTCGACCAGTTCGTCGCGCGTCACGAGCTCCTTCGCCGCCTCCCTGTCTCCCGCCAGCAGCGCGTGCGTCGCCCCCGCTATCGCTTCCCCGACGAGGGCAAACACCTGGACAAAGAGCCGGTCTATCTCGTCGAGAGAGTTAGTCGGCATGCCAGTTCGGGTATCGGTTCGGGCGCCAGTTCGGGTATCGGTTCGGGTGCCAGTTCCGGTGCCAGTTCCGGTGTCGACTCGCGAACTCACATCGGCAGTTGGAGCGCTTCGCTCCGTCGCTCGACTCTCTCGACCGCTGGGGTTAGAACCAATTCGAAACGGCACACCAAAACCGTACCCCGGATCGCTTCGTCGAGCAGGTCTGCCAACTCCGTCGTTCGTCTGCTTTCGACCCTTTACCCGTAGCTCTCCTTGTTGGTCTCAAGTAATTGCGCGGGCGCTCACGCACTCTAAGATGGCGGGGAGCGACGGTCTAGGAAGCTTTAGCCAGCGAAGCTGGCACAAATGAGTCAAGTTTCACGCGGCGAGACCAACTTCTGTGATCAAGTCAGCAATAGCACCTTGGAGTCGATCGAAGTGACAGCGTAGCGGTGTGTC
>JAJYQJ010000053.1 GCA_021794655.1 Actinomycetes bacterium
CTAGAAAGCGTCGTCGGGGGCGTCGAGGAGGTACATCACCTCGTAACGGAGCTTGCTCACGGGGGTACCGTGAGCTTCGAAGACGCCTTTCTCCAACCCGTCACAAGATGATCCATGTGGTTCTCCTGGCAACGGCGGAGTCGGTAGGGGCCTCGCGTCCATCGTCGTGAGTAGCGCGTCGAAGAACAACAGGTACCCAGAGCCACCCGCGTCCACGACGCCGGCCCTCTTTAGCACATCGAGTAACTCCGGCGTCTTTGACAGCGTCTGTGCCGCAGCTGTGCGAGCGGTCTCGACAACCTCCAGGAGCGCCATGCCACGCTCCGCCGCTTGACCCGCGGCAGTTCCCGCCGCGCGCGCGACGGTCAAGATCGTCCCCTCCACCGGCCTCACGACAGCCTTGTCTGCGAGTTCGCTCGCGAGTATCAACGACTCCGCGAGATCCGCTGGACCGACCTCTTGGGCCGTCGCCAAACGATCCGCTACTCCACGCAGGAGCTGTGAGAGTATGACCCCAGAGTTGCCCCTCGCCCCCATCAAGGACCCGTGTGCGACCGCCGCACACACTTCAGCCATGCAGTTTGGATCCTCGACGGATTCGAGCTCCCCCACGACGCTTTCTAGGGTGAGCGCCATGTTGGTGCCCGTATCACCGTCTGGAACAGGGTAAACGTTGAGGCTGTTGATGGCGCGTTGATGAGAACGCAAAGCGTCTCGGTACGAAGCCATAGATTCGGTTATGTCAGCTGCCCTCAGGGCCAAGCGGACCTTCATGCAATGGGATGCTAACCTTCCTTCGGTTCCCTGATGTGATATAGGCCCTACGGCCTCAGGTTCAGGGCTTTCGATGAGGATCCCGAGGAGGACCGATTAATGGCATCAGTATGTGAGATCTGTGGCAAGAAACCATCGTTTGGGATGAGCCTCAGCCACTCCCACCGGAGAAACAAGCGTCGGTGGAACCCAAACATCCAACACGTAAGGGCGGTCGTCGACGGCACCACAAAGAGGCTGAACGTCTGTACGTCGTGCATTCGAGCCGGTCGGGTCACAAAGCCTTCGAAGCGAACAACCAACCCAGTTTGAAAACTCACCTGAAATCGAGCTGCGAGGCGAGCCCTGGCACCGCGGCGAGCCCTGGCACCGCGGCGAGCCCTGGCACCGCGGTGAGTTCTGGCACCGCGGTGAGTTCTGGCGCCGCGGCGAGCCCTGGCACCGCGGCGAGTTCTGGCACCGCGGTGAGCCCTGGCACCGCGGCGCATCCTGCCCCTCAGGTGTCGGCGTGGATCCCCGCGATCACCTCGACCCCCTGGTGGTAATGGTGGTAGCTGCCCCCAAGGTTCTCGTCGTCGGCGCCTCCTCCGGGATAGGGCTCGCGATCTCGAAGCGGGCCGTTAGGAGAGGAGCGCTTGTCGCGATGGCGGCCCGCAGGGTCGACCTGCTCGAACAAGGCGCCGCGGATGCGAACCGCTCGGTCTCCTCGGGGGAGTTCACTGGATCGGGCGGCCAGGCGAAGGCTTTCGCGTGCGACGTGACCGACGAGGTCGCCTGCCGCAACACCGTCAACTCCGCCGTCGAGTGGTTGGGAGGGCTCGACAAGATCGTCTACGCGTCCGCGAGCACGAACTTGTCAACGCTCGAGAAGATGGACGCCGCCGCGTGGAGGGACCTACTCGACACAAACGTTGTAGGAGCAGGTGTCGTCGTATCGGCCTCCCTAGCGCACCTGAGGAGAGGGGATCACCCTACCGCCGTCTTTTTGTCCTCACACTCCGTAGCGGACCCCTGGCCGGGTCTCGTCGCGTACGCGGCGAGTAAGGCGGCTCTCGAGACGACCGCGAGGGGCCTAAGAAACGAGGAGCGCTCTATTCGAGTCCTGACCGTCTCGGTTGGACCGACGTTGACCGGGTTCGCAGACGGGTGGGATCAAGCGGCGACCGCCGAAGCGTTTAGCGGTTGGCAAGAACGTGGTCTGCTACGCAATGAGTTCCTCACGGCAGACCAGGTAGCAGAAGCGATCGTAGAGGCAACGTTGAACGGAAACGAAACCGAGCTTGCCGTTATTGGAGAAGAATCCCAATAGTACGAAACGAACAGGTCGTTTACCTCGTCGTGTCCCACGAGTCCTCATGCATGCCCACGAGTCCGTCGTGTAGATAGTGCATACTCAGAGTGGGTGAATCGCGATTGTCGGATGGGGATTCGCGACATTCGCGCTGAGCAGACGTCGAAGTGAGAAGATGTCTCGGTGGACACTGTGCCAACCTCCGACCCAGCCACATCAACACCGTCGCTCTCGGTGACCCCCATGGCACTCCTTGCGGGCCCAGATGGACTATTCGACAAGATCCGCTCCCATGTCCCAACGATTCAGGGTCAAGGTCAGGTATTCGAACGCCTGATCAAGGCGTTCTTGAGCGAGGACCCGTTGTTTCGCCAACGCTTCAGGCGGGTCTGGCTGTGGAGTGAGTGGCCTGGTAAAAGAGGTGAGCCAGACACCGGGATCGATCTCGTCGCAGAAGAGCGAGACGGAGGAGTGTGCGCGGTCCAGTGCAAGTTCTACGGCGACAACCAGCGCATCGCGCGAGCCGACATCGACTCGTTTCTCGTAGCCTCAGGCAGGTCCCCGTTCACGTCCAGGTTGTTCGTCTCGACAACTGAGCATTGGAGCGCTCATGCGGAAAAGGTGATAGCCGACCAGCGAGTTCCAGTCCAGCGGATCGGGATCGCGGAGCTTGAGACGAGCCCGTTCGACTGGTCGCGACACCAACCCGAGCGCCCAGAGCAGCTGCGCCGTCACAGTGAGAAAGAGATTCGCCGGCACCAAATAGCGGCGATTCAAGACGTAGTTCAAGGTTTTACGAGCACCGATCGCGGCAAGCTCATCATGGCGTGTGGTACGGGTAAGACGTTCACCTCTCTACAGATAGCTGAACGCTTGGTTCCCTCTGGTGGCACCGTACTGTTCTGCATGCCGTCGATCTCGCTCCTCTCCCAGAGCTTGCGGGCGTGGAGTGCGGATGCAAAGAGACCACTCGAATGCCTAGCTGTGTGCTCTGACGCTCAGGTCACGAAGGACTCTGAAGACATACACGTCTACGATTTGGCACTCCCTGCGACGACTGACCCAACCCGGATCGCGGAGCACCTCCTCGTTGCAAAGAACGAGACCGACGACGAAAAGAACCCCCTCATCGTGGTGTTCTCGACGTATCAGTCACTGGAGCGGGTAGCTGAAGCCCAGCGCCTCGGGGTGCCTAGCTTCGACCTCGTGATCGCAGACGAAGCTCATCGCAGCACCGGTGCGTTCAGCATCGACGAGGGCTACTCAGGCTTCACGATGGTCCATGACGATGAGCGCCTCAAAGCACATCGCCGCCTCTATATGACTGCAACACCCAGGCTCTACTCAGAGCGTGCGAAGGCGAAAGCAGCTGGGTCAGACGTAGTGGTCTGTTCGATGGACGACGAGACACTCTACGGCCCAGACTTTCACTACCTGGGGTTTGGCAAGGCAGTAGGCGAAGGACTGCTCAGCGACTACCGAGTGGTTGTGCTGATGGTCGATGAGGCTTACGTCAACGAGGCAGCCCACGACGCACTGAGCGACGCAGAGCTGGATCTGAAACTAGAAGATGCGGCGCGCTTGGTCGGTTGCTGGCGGGGCCTCTCGAAGCGTGGCGTAGACGAAGACGAGTTCATCTACGACCCAACCCCGATGCGCCGCGCAGTTTCGTTTTCGACAACGATCGCCTATTCGAAGCGTATCTGTGCAGCGCTTCCAGAGGTTGTCCACTCGCTCCTGGATCAAGGCGAACACGGGACAGGCTGTGACGCTCGTCACGTGGACGGGACGATGGGTGCGCTCGCACGAGAGCAACAGCTCGCGTGGCTCCGTGAGGAACCCCCGGAGGGGACCTGTCGGGTACTCACGAACGCTCGCTGTCTCTCCGAAGGAGTAGACGTGCCTGCGCTCGACGCGGTGATCTTCACGAACCCTCGTAACTCCCAGATCGACGTCGTCCAGGCGGTAGGGCGGGTCATGCGCAAGGCTGAGGGTAAGCGCTACGGCTACGTCATCATCCCGGTTGCAGTCAAAGCTGGCGAAGACCCAGAACACGTCCTCGACGACAATAAGCGCTACAAGGCGGTCTGGCAGGTGCTCCAGGCTCTGCGTGCCCACGACGACCGTTTCGATGCCGAGGTGAACAAGCTCGACCTCCAACGCAAGCGTTCAGCGCGTATCCAGGTTGTAGGTGTTGGAGGGGAGGCCGAGCGCGTCGGGGACAGGTTGGACACTCACCAGCTCTCGCTCGCCTGGCAGGGTCTCGAGGACAAGGTCTTTGCCAGGATCGTAAAACACGTCGGCACTCGTACCTACTGGGAGGACTGGGCACAAGACGTCGCTCGGATAGCTCAGTCCCACATCACCCGAATCGAGACCGCAATAACTGTTAACGCTGACATAGACGAGGCGTTCGACCGCTACTTGACGGGACTGCGAACAACTATCAACCCGGCGATTGAAGAGAGCGAGGCTATTGAGATGCTCGCCCAACACCTGATCACGATGCCGGTCTTTGACGCACTATTTGGCAACTCTGAGTTCACAAGGCGCAATCCCGTCTCCGAGGCTATGGCAGAGGTGATCGAGGCGCTCCACAGCCAGGAAGCGATCGCAACAGAGCGCGCCGAGTTGGCAGAGTTCTACGCGTCGGTGCGAACCCGAGCTGAGGAGATCGACAACTTAGAAGGTCGCCAGAAGGTCGTCAAAGAACTCTACGAGATCTTCTTCCAGAGAGCGTTCCCGCGGAGCGCTGAGCGCCTCGGCATCGTCTACACCCCAGTGGAATTGGTCGACTTCGTACTAAAGAGCGCGGATCACATACTGCGAGAAGAGTTCGGTGCCCATCTTGGGGCGGACGACGTGCACATCCTCGATCCCTTTACCGGCACAGGTACGTTCATAGCCCGACTGCTTGGCCTGCTCGATCCAAGTGATCTCACGAG
>JAJYQJ010000045.1 GCA_021794655.1 Actinomycetes bacterium
TTCCGATCTGTTAGCCAGGAGCCGATCAATCCGGTGGCTCCGGTCACGAGCACCTGGCGACCACGCCAGGCCTGCGACGTTGTCACTGCCATACCCGCCAGGGTGCACCCGTCGCCCACAGTTCGTTGAGCAGGCGAGCCTCGCGGTAGGTGTCCATCGGTTGAAAGAAGCCATCGTGCATGTAGGCTCGCAACTCGCCGTCCTCGGCAAGTGCCCTCAGCGGTGCTTCCTCGAGTACGCAGCCGTCCCCGTCGAGATATCCGAAAACGGCGGGTTCAAAGACGAAGAACCCCGCATTTACCCAACCGTCGCCCCGTCCTTTCTCACGAAACCGCCTGACTGTGCCGTTGTCTTCGTCAAGATCCAACACACCAAAGCGCGATACTGGCCGCACGCTGGTGAGCGTAGCCAACCTGCCATGCGAGCGGTGGAAAGCAAGCAGTCGGTTTATGTCGACGTCTGCAACTCCGTCACCGTAAGTGACCATGAATGGTCCCTCGTCCACGTATTTCCGTGTGCGCCTAACCCTCCCGCCAGTTTGGGTCTCTTGACCGGTTTCCACCACAGTCACCCGCCAGTCCGACTCCAAGTGATGGTTGTGAAAGACGATGTCGGAGGACTTGCCGAGAGTGACCGTGAAGTCGTTGTTACGGGCTTGATAGTTCAGAAAATAGTCCTTGATTGCTTCACCTTTGTAGCCGATTGCGACGACGAACTCAGTCAGCCCATGGAAGGCGAATAGCTTCATGATGTGCCACAGAATCGGGCGACCGCCGATCTCCACCATCGGTTTTGGGCGGAACTCGGTCTCCTCCCGCAGTCGAGTGCCGCGGCCACCAGCAAGGATGACGACCTTCATGGTCTGACCAGCCGAAGAGTTACGGGGCTTCTTGAGTGGATCTGGCACTGAGTTTGATATCTCGATCTATGTGGTCCAGACTCCTCACCCGGGCGTCCAGCCTCACGTGAAGTGCACTCGATTGTCATGCCGTCAAGACCTGAGGTACTTCCGATGGAGCGAGAGCAAAGCCGCGGAAGACACCCAATTTTTGGCAGAATCACAAACCTCAAGTCGGCGCCGACGGAGAAGACGAGGTGTAGAGGCACAAGCGCAGCATATCAGCGGACTTTGCGCACTTCTCGATCAGGGTCTCCACGAAGTCGTTGGGTGCCCGACTGACGCAGGATGACCCGACGGCACAGGGGGCGGAGACGTAGCTCTGGTGGAAGCTTACGGATACCGGATCGCTATTGGAGGAATCTGTCAAGCGATCTTGGGCACTCTCTTACGACACGTTCTGAGCGACCTCCTCGCTGATGGCCAAGGTGAGTGGGTGAAGGCTGCCTCCAAGTAGCGGGAGGAAGACCTGAGCGTGGCCGAAACTGGGAGCGGCGGGGTAGCGCGGGAGGCACTCGGGACGGCCGGCTCGTGCCGGCGATGAAGGACTGTAAGGAGGCTAGAGCGAATCAGCTGAGTAGACGAGGCAAAATCAAACCCGTCACAAATACTGTAATTGAGTCCGTTGGCAAATCGACTCGGCGGGTTCCGTGACGTATTCAATCTCGTTGCCAACTGAATGGCTGGCTCAAATATCGGGAAATCGTCGTCAAATCAGTACAACGCCGTGGATTTGACGACTGGGAGATATTTGATGTCCAGCGATGAGGGGCAGTTCACAGGCATCCAACTCGTCAACGACTCCCACGCGACCAATCTCGTCGAGTGCATGAATAACGACGTTGTCACGGCCAAGTCACGTCCTACAGCCCCTCGGTGACGGATCCATCTCCGGCTCTATTCCCCACGCCATCCGCCCAAGTACAGATCTTCTAGCGCGATCCCCATCCTGGTACAACGTTGTTTGATTATCAGAAACCATTAACCCTTCCTGATTCCTATGCGCGTACGTATTGCTTGATGGCCACTGCTCGGGCTCGTACGTAGTACCAAATCGATCGACTACGAGAGTCTTGAGTCCAAGAGCGCTAACTTGCTTAGTTAGACTTCGCCTGCCATGTTCAATCCGATAAGTGTCAGCCTTGTTGCGAATGCGGTTGAAATGCATTTGCGAAAGTTCGATTCCGCGAATCATGAATGCGTTCGTTCGAATATGCGGTGCGGGAAATGACTCCTTGTACATAATCTGTTCAAAGATCCCTCGAACTCTAGAGGTAACCTTAGGACTTCGTCGCATCAGGCTGGGCGATGCCTGGCCAGTCTGCTCACTCCTTATCGTACGCAACACATCTAGCGCGTGACGGCGATCAGGGAAGATATGTCGATACGGTGTTGGAAGCCGAAGTCTATGAAGTGTCCACGACTTTGGGCTCGCCCAGCTACCCGTTGCGCCGACGAGCCCTACGTTCGGCGCTTGTAGCGCGCTGTCGAGGTTCGCTAGCCAATTTGGTGCCAGAATTTGACTGAACGAATTCAAGAAACAGTAACGATCTCTTTGCAAACGCCTCGCCAACTCAAAGTATACATCTAGGTCGAATCCCTCATCTGGCAAGAGCACCGTCTCAGCGTCAATGCCTTTACAAAGAGTAAGATAGCTTGAGGCATCGACCGAAGAAGCGAACCCTTTCATTGCCAACACCAGCTCGTAGTCAGTGCCGGGGGCGGTGCTTCGAAAGGAGTCCACAAACACCTTGAATTGCTCAAGGCCATATACGGCCCGGACTAGATGTATCACCGTAACCGGTGCAGATCCGTCTGTCGATCGTTCGCTCATAGACCAGGGTTGAGAACCAACTGCATCACATCAAAGCCCGGATACTCTCCAACAAAGTAGTGGGACGATAGTCGTGTTGGGCGGTTTTCAAAGAGGGTACCTTCGTCTCTGTCACCAAGGCCACCGCGTCACCTTATACCCATCCTGGCGACAACCCGTGACTTCTTGCGTCCGGCCCCGGGGCGCCGACCAAGATCCTGTCGCGTGCCTGGGATCGCATGATCAAAGTCCTGCTCAAGTCCCAGAGTGTTGCCGGCGTGGAGCGAAGTTGACCCTTGGGAGACGTGGGGTTACCTAGATCGTTACAGGCGTTCTAACACCAACTTCAAACGATCTTTCCATCGGCGAATTCGCTGTCCGAGGGGATGAATCCGGTCTAACAGCGCAAGCTTCCAGTCCGCTTCTCCGGCCCGGCGAAAGTACGTGATCATGCTCTCGTGCAGCCAGCGGTCGCGGTTGGCTATTGAGATCTCGCTGGCTCCGCCAGTGTGCACGACCGAAGCCGACAAGCACCGTTTGATGCCCCATCCGTCCTCGCGAATGCGGCGACACAGATCAATATCCTCGACGTACATCATGAAGCTGGAGTCGAAACCTCCAATACGATCGAACGCCTCTCGCCGCAGTAGCATCGCGACGCCTGATACCCACTCTGGTGAACTGGCATCCGTTGTGAGTTCCACACGACGACTCTTGGGGAAGAGAAGGGTTGTAATCTTAGGGAAGTCACCAAAGGTATCTCTTTGGAGTGTAACGCGATCAGATTCAAGGATTCGCGGTGCGACGAGCGCGAGACGAGGATCAGCCTCGAGTTCGGCAACCATTGGCCCGATAGACCCGCCAACGATCTCGGCGTCGCTATTTAACAGCAGTACGATCGGAGTTGAGGTCGTCGACACGCCCAGATTCATTCCCTGCCCAAAGCCAACGTTGGTTGGACTGGCAAGAATCCTGACTCGTTCGTTGCTGAGCGCGTTGGCGAGCTGTACATGGCTACTGTCGCCCGAGGCATTGTCGACGATCACTACTTCTCTCACCTCGTCCTCGCCAAGTACGGACAGGGCGGCTGCCAGTGTCAGTCCGGCGGTCCGGTAGTTGACGATAACCACCGAAACGGCCCACGGGTCAAGACCCTGAGTCACGCCCTGCACCTCTTAACTCCCGACATCTCCAAGACACGCCGATAGAAATCAAGGGTCTCCTCCACTAGATCGTTTGGAACACGTTCCCGGCGTGTGTACTCAAGAGCGTTGTTGCGCAATCGGTAGTACCGATCTGGATCAGCTATTAGGTCGCGAATCGCGTTGGCGATTCCTTTGGGCGAGTACTCGGATACAAATACTCCACACTCATTATCTCTCAAGAACACGGAGTCGCCCGCGTCGGTGACGACCGGCACCAAACCCTGAGCCATCGCCTCGAGCGTAGCCATGGTGAGTCCACCTTCCACCTTGGATGCGAGCAGGAAGATGCTCGCTTGTGCTTGTAGGGGTCGTAAGTCTGGGACAAATCCTGGATAGTCAATTGACGATCCGATCTGGCTTGCCGTTAGCCACTTTCGAACCCGACCCTCCAGTGGGCCTTCGCCACAGAGGGTTAGGTGAGCGTCCGGGAGATGCTCAATGACTCTCTCCCAAGCCCTGCAGGCCAGGAGTGGATCCTTTGGATGGGCCATGCGTGCAACCCATATAGCTCGAGGACGGACGGCGCCTGTTGAGACGGGTGGATCGGGTGTCGGCACTGCATTTGGGATGTGGCTGAGCGGCACCTCGGGTGCGATTCGTTGGAGGAGTGGCATATCCCTTATTCCGACGCTGATGATTCCATCCATACGTGGCAGCAAGAACTGATCAACTGGACGCGCGATGATTCGATTCCGCCAGCGCCGTCCTGGGCCAAAGGGCAGGTGATGACATGTGAAAACTGTTACCCCATTGGGGGGTGAGAGGATCCCTACGCCCAGTGCCCCCGCTTTTGATGAGTTCAAGTGAACAATCTCTGGCTTCCACTCGGCTACCGCTCTTCGTAGTTCACGACGTGCTTTGATATCGGCCGCCAGGTTGGGGGGCCCTACGATCGAATTCCATGGGAAGATCGAGGCCCCTAAGTCCTTCATCCTTCCTGCTAACGGCGAAGGTTCATTTGCAAGCAAGGCAACGTCATGTCCTCTGCCAAGGAGCGCCTGTGCCAGAATTGCGACATGTTCCTGCGCCCCGCCGACCTCGCCTTTGGTGATCGCAATCAGGATTCTCATGTGGCAAGTCATACCACGGTGATGATCGACTGTCGCTGGATAGGGTTCACCGGTATTGGAAAGGTAACCGACCTCCTGCTCGATGGACTCCACGAGCTCTCCCCACCCGGACGGTGGATTCTCTGGGGCCCCGAGCCAATAGCGGAGCGTTGCTGGCCGGGTGCCAGATGGGTGATGAGTTCGGTCTCCCCACTCGCGTGGGCCGGCCAACGCGAGCTTCTAAGAGTACCAAATGCTGATCAGAAACTGTTTCTTCACGCGGTACGACCGATGCTGGGACGCAACTGCGATGTGTTGATCCACGACACGATTCCGATTCGCTGGGATGAGCGTTTTAGTCATCGGATCGCGAAGAGAGTGTTGTACACCGCTTCTGCCCGGCTTGCCCGCTCGGTGTTCGTCCAATCGTCGGCAACGGAAAAGCGTGTTAGGGCAGACCTCGGTGTCATCCCTTGTCGTATTGTGACGTTGCCGTCGGATTCCAGGCGAGATGGGTACATCAAGGACCTGAGGAGGAAGCTCTCCGTTGATCCATTGACAATGATCTACGTCGGCAGAGTTCGCCCTCACAAGAACATCGTTCGAGCGTTGATTGCCTATGGTGACTCTGGATTCAGGCGTGCCGGAGGAAAGTTTGTAGTCGTTGGGGCTGACCGGCGTGGTCAAGACTCCATTGCCTCGACCGTACGGAGAATCGGGTCCGATGGAGTCACGATAGTCCCTCGATGTAGCGATGAAGAGCTGGAGCGAATCTACGCGACCGCTGGACTCCTTATCCAGCCATCGCTGGAAGAAGGTTACGGTTTTTCGGTTGTCGAAGCACTCAAAGTCGGCATCCCGGTGTGCTGTAGCGACATAGATCCGATGAACGAGATTGCGCGAGGTTATGCGGAGCTATTCGACCCATGGTCCATATCGTCGATCACAGCGGCGATCGACAGCACGGCTCGACGAGCCGCCGACGGAGTCGAAGTTTTGGCCCCACCGACGCCGACGCCTCGGGAGTTCGCGCAGGAGATGCTAGAAGCGCTTGCTGCAGCTCGCAGCTAGCGCGGGGTCAAAGCCGGTATTGACACCGGGCGCGGAGTGGTGGAAACTGGGGCCGATGAGTCACTCGCACAACTCGGTAGCCATTATTCGTTAGGCACGCGCTAGCCGCGTGCCTTGTTAACCGTCCACTTGGTGGGCGGTTTTTCAATTGATGGGCGGTTCGAGTGTGGTAGATGGGTTGGCGACGGTCTTTGAAGTACCGACCCCCCCAAGGGAGAAGGACGTGTTTGAGGCGAGCAGAGAGACGAGGTGGATATGACTGGGGATGAGGCCGGTTCCCGGGCTCAAAGAGTCGCGGTGATCGGTGGGGACGGGATCGGCCCGGAGGTCTTGCGCGAGGCGCTGAAGGTCGTCGCGGCCGCAGGGGTTGTTCTAGAGATCACCGACTACGACTTGGGCGCGGACCACTTCTTGCGTACCGGAGAGGTGCTCACTGACGAGACCCTTGATGAACTGCGCGGCTACGACGCGATTCTACTGGGAGCGGTAGGCCCGCCGGTTGGAGACAACTCTGTCCCACCGGGGACTCTAGAGCGTGGGTTGCTGCTTAGGATGCGATTCGAGCTGGACCTCTACGTGAACCTTCGTCCCTTTACTGGCGTGCCAGGGTCCATTGCCGAAGGAGCTGACTTCGTGGTCGTGCGTGAGAACACGGAGGGGAGCTACGCCGGCGAGGGCGGGTTCTTGCGGAAGGGTACACCCGGCGAGGTCGCTACCCAGGGATCTGTGAACACCCGTTTCGGGGTCGAGCGCTGCGTACGCTTTGCGTTCGATCTCGCACGGGAGCGGCCGGCGCGGCGTCTGACCCTGGTGCACAAGACGAACGTCCTCACGTTCGCGGGGGACCTGTGGAGCAGGGCAGTTCAAGACGTGGCGCAGGAGTACCCGGATGTGGCCTGGGACTACAACCATGTCGATGCGGCGTGCATCTACCTCGTAGAGCAACCTCGCCGCTACGACGTGATCGTTACGGACAACCTCTTTGGCGACATCTTGACCGACCTCGCGGGAGCGGTGAGCGGCGGGATTGGGTTTGCGGCGTCGGCGAATCTCAACCCGGATCGCACCGGGCCTTCGATGTTCGAACCGGTTCACGGCGCGGCGCACGATATCGCTGGTCAAGGGAGGGCAAACCCGTTGGCGGCGATCGTCTCGGCAGCGTTGATGGTCGAACATCTGGGGCACTTGGACGCCGGCGCTAGAATTAGGGAGGCAGTGCGGGCATGCATTGATATTGGGAGCGACTCCTCCTCGGCTATCGGCGATGCGGTCGCAGAAAGGCTATAAAAGAGATGCCAATAACTCCGACGGAGAAAATCTGGATGGACGGCGAGTTTGTGAGCTGGGACGACGCGACCGTTCACGTCCTCACCCACACTATGCACTACGGGTCGGGGGTGTTCGAAGGGATCCGTGCGTACCCGACGAAGAGTGGCGTCGCAGTGTTCAGGCTGAGGGATCACATCGAGCGGCTCCTGACGTCCGCGAAGATATTCCTAATCGACGTCCCGTTCAGCGAAGACGAGCTGGTTGACGCGTCGTTGGAGTTAGTGCGGGTGAACGCGTTGACGCAAGGTTGCTACTTGCGACCCCTCGTCTACCTTGGATACGGGGAGATGGGTCTTAACCCGTTGCCGTGCCCCGTCAACGTTTCGATTGCGGCATGGCCGTGGGGGACTTACCTGGGCGACGAAGGAGTGGCGAACGGCGTGTCGGTAAAGGTGAGCTCCTGGCAGCGCCACGATCCGAACGCCGTTCCGACCGCGGCGAAGGGAACGGGGATGTACGTCAACTCGTCGCTGGCAAAGGTCGAGGCGTTGAAGGCGGGTTACGACGAAGCGATCCTTCTGGCTTCGGATGGCAGGGTGAGCGAGTGTACCGGCGAGAATATCTTCGTTGTCAGAGGCGGCGTTCTTCTTACCCCGCCGACTTCTGACGCAGGGGCACTCGACGGGATCACGCAAGACTCAGTCGAGACGATAGCGAGGGACAACGGTATAGAGGTCCGCCATGAGCAGCTGATCAGAACCGACCTCTATATGGCCGACGAAGCGTTCTTGACCGGGACGGCGGCGGAGATAGTTCCGATCCGAGCGGTGGACGATCGAGAAGTTGGCACGGGCAAACCCGGTCCGATAACCAAGGAGATCCAGGCGACGTACTTCGCGACGGTTCGTGGAGAGGTGGACAGGTATAAGGACTGGTTGGATCATGTCACCTGAGCGAGCGCGGTTGGGAGGCGACGGAGGGGCTGTGGCCCACTCGAAGGTGGCCCGCTCGAACCCGACCCGCTCGAAGGTGGCCCACACGCACTCGAGCGTGTCGCATGGATACCGGTTGCCAGAGATGCCGGACTCGGTGGACATCTTTGACACGACGCTTAGAGACGGAAGCCAGCAAGAGGGACTCTCGCTGACCGTAGACGACAAGCTACGAGTAGCGGAGCAGCTCGACCACCTCGGTGTCGCGTTCATCGAAGGTGGATGGCCGGGGGCAAACCCTAAAGACGACGAGTTCTTTGCTCGTGCGGTGGACGAGCTTCACTTGGCCGAGGCGACGCTTGTTGCCTTTGGCTCCACGAGGAGACCAGGTGTCAGAGCGCAAGACGACGAGGTACTTCGAAAACTAATCGAGGCGAAGACAGAAGTTGTCTGCATAGTTGCGAAGAGTTGGGATCTTCACGTACGCGAGGCACTTCGCACGACGATCGAAGAGGCGGTTGCGATGGTGGGTGACTCGGTGAGATTCTTGAGAGAGAACGGTAAGCGCGTCTTTCTGGACGCGGAGCATTTCTTCGACGGTCACCGCCGGAATCGGGACTTCTCCCTCTCGGTTCTGGATGCGGCCGAGGCTGCCGGTGCTGAGTCGTTGGTACTGTGTGATACGAACGGCGGCTCTCTTCCAGATGACGTCGGGTGGTCGGTGGCCGACGTCAAGGAGCACGTGAGCGCGCAGATCGGTATTCACTGCCATAACGATGCGGGGTGCGCGGTTGCGAACTCACTCACCGCGGTGCAGGCGGGAGCGACGCAGCTACAGGGTTGCATCAATGGTTATGGGGAGAGAGCGGGCAACGCTGATCTGTGTGCGGCGATACCCGATCTTTCGTTGAAGCTCAGGATCAAGACGTTGCCGCCAGATCGCATGGAAAGGCTCACTCCCGTTGCTCACCACATAGCGGAGCTCGTGAACGTAGCGCCGAACCCTCAACAGCCCTACGTTGGATCCTCGGTGTTTGCGACGAAAGCCGGTCTTCACACGAGCGCGATCGTGCGTCGCCACGACCTATACGAGCACGTCGATCCAGAGACGGTCGGTAACGGAGCGAGAGTGGTGGTCTCCGAGATGGCGGGGCGTTCGACTCTTGCGATGAAGGCGAGTGAGCTCGGTGTCGATCTGGACGGCGAAGCGCTCGGGCGAGTTCTAGACGAGCTAAAGCGTTTGGAACACGAGGGATACCACTTCGAAGTCGCAGACGGCTCGCTAGAGCTGTTGTTGAAGAGAGCGGCGGGACTCAGCCTGGAGTTTTTTGATATCGAATCGTTTCGGGTCATCACGGACCACTCTGCTCGAACTTCTGATCGAGTTGCTGCACCGATGCCGGCGGCGGGTGAGAGTTGGATGGCTGTCTCGGAGGTGAACACCGAAGCGACGGTCAAGGTGCACGTTGAAGGTGAACGCGTCGTTGCGACCGCAGAAGGGAACGGACCGGTCAACGCACTGGACGCGGCACTTCGCCAAGCCCTTGTTCCCCATTTCCCCAAACTCGCCGACGTTCACCTAACCGACTACAGGGTGAGAGTTCTTGACACTGCGAAGGGAACGGGAGCGGTGACGAGGGTGCTTGTAGATACGAGCGACGGTGATCGCACGTGGACGACGATCGGGGTTTCGGAGAACATCATCGAGGCGAGTTGGCAGGCTCTCTTCGACTCGTTGGTCTATGCGCTTTCGTGCGCTAGTTAGCTGATGTAGCATCAAGTCCAGATGACGCAACCAAGTTTTGTTCCAATCGCCGAAGTCGACCAAGTTCGAAGAGCGCTGCACTTGAGCGTGCCGGGGTCTTGGTCACCGGCGCGCCCTGCGGAGCTGAAGGTCCCAAGGTCTCCGATGGATCTGAGCGCAAAGAAGGGTCGTGGGACGCCGGGGCCGGATCAAGGATTTGCACTTAGCCTGGCTCGACGTTTCGAAGGTAGGCTCCGGCTAGAACCCGACGAGTCACCTGAGGACGCGATCGTCGGTTGTGCCCTCCTCGCATCTTGTCGGGCGGGGATGTTTGGAAGAGCTCCGAGCGTTCACGACGTAGAAGTTGCGTTTGCGTTGTGGGGGTTCTTGGGAGATGCCCCGAAAGGTCTCGTTGAGCTGAGGAAGTCGTACTTTCGTTCCGCGTCACACGAGTACGACGTCCAGAGACGACTAGTGGACCAGGTTCCACCCGATATCTTGGAGCTGTCCCTCAAAGAGGTCGAGGCTCGTTCGCTAGACCTCGTGAAGTTACTGGCTAGAACTTCTCGAAGCGAGGCCGAGTAGTCCGCTGAGCGAGAGTGATCCGGTGAATTCGGAGCGCATACAGATCGACGCGAACGGGCACACTTTCACTGCGAGGGCTGCGGGCCCACACAGCGGGCGGCCCGTCATAATGCTCCACGGATTTCCCCAGACGTCCTGGGCGTTCCATCGCCAGCTCGAGGTATTAGGAGCCAAAGGCTACTGGTCGGTCGCTGTCGATCAAAGGGGATACTCGCCCGGAGCGCGCCCTTTGGATGTGGAGGCGTACTCGATGGAGTATCTGCGCTCTGACGTGATCGCAATTGCCGACACGTTGGAGCTTGCGAGCTTCGATCTCCTCGGACACGACTGGGGTGCAGCGGTCGCCTGGGAAGTCGCCGCGCGGTTTCCGAGTCGCGTACGAAGTCTCGCAGCGCTATCGACGCCACACCCAGAAGCTCTAAGAGCCAGTCTCCGCGGCGAAGATCCAGAGCAGGTTGGACGTTTGGGTTACGCGAGAGCGTTTCGTAGAGCAGGCGACTCCGAGCGTGAACTCCTCGGCGCCGACGGGAGCGGCTCGGGACTGAGGGCGTTCCTCGCAGAAAGTGGGCTACATCCAGCGACTGCAGATGAATACGTTGCAGTCCTGACCCAACCCGGTGCACTCACAGCTGCTCTCAACTGGTATAGAGCGTCACGCAGGTCGACTCCCGAAGGGCTCGGCCCTGTGATAGTGCCGACACTCTACGTGTGGTCGAGCGGTGATCTCGCTTTTGGGCGGAGGTGTGCAGAGTTGACCTCGCAGTGGGTGGCGGGGAGGTACCGTTTCGAGATCTTGAACGAAGTCAGCCACTGGATACCCGAACAAGCTCCCGAGGACTTGAACCGCCTCTTGCTCGAGCACCTTCAGGACTCATGAACTCCCCGACGATACGTGATAACCAGCAGGATTGCCCGCCTTTGGAACACGGGGTCACTTCTGCGAGACTGTGGGGATGAATCCATCTAACTTCACACTCACAGATACCCAGCGCCAGTTCAAAGAGACCCTTCGTCAGTTCTGCGAGGAGAAGGTCGCCCCGAACGCGGCCGCAGCGGATCGTGAGGCGGAGTTTCCGTGGGAGTCCTTTAAGGCTTGTAAAGAGATGGAGCTACCGGCGCTCGGCCTACCGGTTAGCTACGGTGGCGCGGGGGCAGACGCGGTTACCCAGGCGATCGCCGTCGAAGAGTTGGCGAGAGCGTGCGCGTCGACGTCGGTCACGATGTTGATATCCAAGTTGGGAATGATCCCAGTGCTCAACTGGGGTTCGGAGGAGCTGAAGCAAAAGTACGTGCCACAGGTCGCGTCTGGCAACGCACAGGCGAGCTACTGCTTGTCAGAAGCGGACGCTGGAAGTGACGTAGCCGCGATGCGCTGTCGTGCGGTGAGAGACGGTGACTCCTATGTGCTCTCGGGGGCGAAGTACTGGATCACCAACGCTGGGATCTCTGACACCTACACAGTTTTTGCGAAGACCGATCCCGATGCGGGACACCGGGGTATATCGTGTTTCTTGGTGGAGGCAGACTGGGGAGTTAAAGTCGCGAAACACGAGTCCAAGATGGGCCTGCGAGGTAGCCCGACCGGTGAGGTAGTATTCGACGACGTGAGGGTTCCAGCTCAGAACCTAATTGGTGAGGAAGGAAGAGGGTTCCACATTGCAATGCACACTCTGGATCGGAGCCGCCCGACCGTCGGCGCGCAGGCGGTTGGCATAGCACAAGGCGCAATCGACTACGCAGCCGGGTACATGCAACAGCGCAAGGCGTTCGGTGACACGATATCTGGCTTTCAAGGACTGAGGTTCATGCTGGCGGACATGGCGATCAAGACCGAAGCAGCACGTGCACTGGTATATCGAGCTTGTGCGCTCGTCGATGACGACCCAGGAGGCGAGCTCACGTTGTTCGGTGCGATGGCAAAGTCGTTCGCGTCAGATACCGCGATGTCGGTAACGACCGACGCTGTCCAGCTCCTTGGAGGATACGGGTACACGAAAGATTTCCCGGTGGAAAGATTCATGCGTGACGCAAAGATCACTCAGATATACGAGGGAACCAATCAGATCCAACGTGTTGTCGTAGCCAAGAAGCTCTTGGGATGATGAAATACAACATTGAAGAAGGTGACGAGCGCGGATTCAAAGCAGCGAGCGCGGAGCTACTCGAGCGTTTCTCCAGATGGGCTGCGTCGTCGGGGGGTTTTGATGACGACGAGGTAGACGAGATGGCCTCCGATGTCGATCTGGCGTTGGATTGGAAGTGGAACTACGGGAACGGGGAACTTACAACCTGGCGCACGCACCATTTCGAAGAGTTCTTGATCCGATGGTGTCCTCGTAAGCTGAGTGTCTCGGTCGAAGACAGCGCGCCGATCCCACTCTCGCTCGTCGTGTTCGTGACGTTCTTGGACTCCGAAGGCATCTTGGGCGCCGGCTCGTCCACATTGGATTCGCTGTCTTCATTTGCAGTCTCGAGAGTTGATGAGTTCCTCACAGCAATGGGTGATCCATCGAACTTTGGCATGGCAAAG
Source organism: Actinomycetes bacterium (assembly GCA_021794655.1). GTDB lineage: Bacteria > Actinomycetota > Acidimicrobiia > Acidimicrobiales > RAAP-2 > JAJYQJ01. The sequence continues at coordinate 13,097 of JAJYQJ010000045.1, forward strand.
TCCCTATTCGCGGCCGCGATGAGCGACGGGATCGACCCGACGGATCAAGATGAGTTAAGTGGCTGGGTAGAGAGGTACAACGAACTCCCTGAAGAAGAGCGACGGAGCTTGATACCCGATTCAGCTCTTGGTTCAGCTATTTCTAGTGACGCGATCGATCTGTCACCGTTCCTGCGTCTTCCCTCAGTCGTGCTGCCAAACGACGACGAGGTAGCGGCCTCAAAGGCGGCAGCTCCGATTCTGAAGATCTTCTCTGACCTAGCGCAGTTCGTAGGTGACGGCATAAAGCTGACCAAGACGGGCAATCCGACCCTCACTGATGCGCGGGCGTTGGTCGATCTTCTTGGCACCGGCGAGGTAATGGATCCAAAGGTTGGTGACAGGACTTTCAAGACGACTAGTGCCAGCGAACTCCCAAAGCTCTCCCAGGTCTTGACCTGGGCCAAGAAGGCTGGTGTCGTACGCGTCGTCCACGGAAAGTTGGTTGCGACCAAACGAGGACTCGGGCTCTTAAAAGATCCCTCCAACTCTTTCGACAAGGCGGTAGACGCTCTGCTCGCGATAGGACCGTTGCAGTCACAACGCAGAAACGATGGATGGTTCGTTTGGCCAGAAGTGATCGAGATGTTGGACGCGATGGGAGTAAACGTCATCATCCCGCCCTATAGTGCCCAAGAGCCGGTCGAACTAACCGATATCGTCGAAACAGCGACTGAAATGGTCCTCGACGAGTACGAGTTTCGAATCCCGGACGACAAGGTCAAGGTCTGGATTGGACGCGATATCGAAGACATCATGGATGCCTTCGCGCTTGGCGGACTGATCACGCGCTCTTGGGCCTCCCCCGTCGAGAGTTCCAGTGAGAGCCCGTTGGGAAAGGTAGCGCTCACACCAGCTGGAGTAGTTACTGTGCGGCGGCTACTTCAGGACGACGGATTTGAGGTCCCAGTCGCCGGCGCTCATGTCCACGACAGTGCAGAAGAGCTCCTAAGAGCTATGAACGTCGAGGAGTTTCCGGTCGTCTACGGCGAGATCCGCGCCTGGCTCCAGGCTCGCGACCTAGACCACGCTGCTACGGAGATCACCGATTTCTTGAAAGTAGTCGATGAACCAGAACTCATAAACATGGGCCTAATGGTCATGAGCGAGATCGGAGTCGACGTTGCCGAGCCTCACGTCAGAGAACTCGTGTCAACTCCAAGTGCACGCGGTTTCGCTCTATTTTGGCTGGTGGAGAACGAAAAGCTGGAGAGGGAAGCCTTGAACGATAGGTCCAACACGGGATCTTACGTCGACATCCTCGCCCAGATGTTGATCACGGACGGTCCAGACGGGTTGAGGGAAGTCCTCGATATGGCAGGGGACTGTGAGAGCCAGGTCGAATCAGTTAGCTCGCTTTGGAACTCGCCTTCACTTGCCACCGAAGTTGTATTGGCGGCGATCGGCGAAGAGTCCACCACCAAGCAGGTCGCAAAAGCAGCGCGAAAGGCTCTGTTCAAACGTAGGAGTGCACGGCTCTAGTCCGATATCCTTTCGCTCTGGTTCTAGATGGTGTAACGTGACCCTCGTTGTTGAAAGTGGAATAGAACGGCTCGGGAGGGGCATACCTCTTTAGGGCGCGTCTTATTGGACCGTAAGGAGAACACGTAATGCTGCTCGCGTCGTCTTACCCGTTGCTCGACATATTCTTGACGATGTTGGAGTTCTTTCTCTTCTTCGTCTGGATCTTTCTGATCATCTCGATCTTCATGGATATCTTTCGCAGTCACGACATGGGTGGGTTTTCGAAAGCTATCTGGGTGCTGTTCATCATCATCTTGCCGCTTCTGGGAGCGCTTATATACCTCCTGGCCCGTGGGGGTGGAATGCACGAGCGGACGATTCGCCAGGCTGAAGCCCAGCAGAAGGCATTCGACGAGTACGTTCGACAGACGGCCGCAGGGTCTAACAGCGCTGATCAGCTGGCGAAGCTCGCCGACCTAAAGGAAAAGGGTGTGATCACCGAGGAGGAGTTCAACGCTCAAAAGGCCAAGATCCTAGCCTGAACGACCCGGGGTTGTGATGTTGTGGAGGGCCACGATAAAGAAGATCACAAGCGCTGCTCCTATGAGAATCCACGCCGCGCCGATCGCTATTCCAGCTACTGCGAGCCCCAGGCCCGTTTGCGTGCCGTTCGACTTCTTGACCTGACTTCTCGCAACAAAGCCAAAGACGATACCGAGTATCGCTGGGATGCCATAGAAGAACCCAAAGCACGAGCACACGAGGGACGCAATCGCCAACCCGTTCGTGGGTGGAGCGTACTGGTACATCGGCGTGTAACCGTAGGGCGACGGTGCTGGGTAACCAACGCCTGGGTAACCAACGCCTGGGTAGCCCTGAGGGCCGGGATAAGTAGGAGGCGCAGTTGTGGCTTGTGGGTTCTGATACCAGTTGCCGTCCGACGCGAGATACCAGCCCTCCCCGGGACTGTTCGGCGGTGGTGCTCCAGCTGGTGAGCCCGTATCTGCCATTGCGAACCCCTCTCTCAGGTCTGGCACACAACGATAGTCGCTCGCAAAAGAGGCGGCACGTGGATCACTCCTTGGCCCAGTTGCCGGAGCGTTCGACCGCTCTGAGCCAACCCTGATAAGCGAGCTCGCTCGCTCCGGCCTCCAAAGCCGGTGAGAACTCTGCGTCTTGGCGCCACAGACGAGCTAGGTCCTCCAAGGACTCCCATACTCCTTCGGCGAGTCCAGCGAGCATCGCCGCACCGAGAGCGGTTGACTCCATGGACTTGGGCCGGTAGATGGAAAGCTGGGATATATCGGACTGCAGTGACAAGAGTAGGTCCATTGCAGCCGCACCCCCGTCAGCCCGCATCACCGATACCGGCAGAGCCGACGCGGCCGACATCGCATCGATGATCGCGTGGACTTGAAACGCGATCGACTCCACCCCAGCGCGTGCTATGTGGGCTCGGTTGGTGCCTCGCGTGATCCCCGTGATCGTTCCCCTCGCCGCCGGATCCCACCACGGACTTCCGAGTCCCGCGAAAGCCGGAACAAACGCCACCCCCGCGCTGTCGGACACCGATCTGGCCAGAGGTTCAATCTCTTCGGTTCTCTCAACTATCCCAAGACCGTCGCGCAGCCATTGGATGGCCGCGCCAGACGAGAACGCTGAACCTTCGAGAGCGTAGGAAACCCTCGTCTCCGTCCCGGCGTGGACTCCGAGATCCCAAGCAATCGTCGTAAGCAGTCCAACGACTGGTTCCAACGCGCTCGCTCCGGTGTTCGTTAGAACGAAACTCCCCGTACCGTATGTGACTTTCGTCGCCCCCGGCTCGAAACACGCCTGGCCAAAGAGCGCCGCATGCTGGTCGCCGGCGATCCCGCTTATCGGTGTACCAACAATCCAGGAGGTATGACCTCCACTCGCAGGTGTCACCGCATCGGGTGATAGGACTCCAAATCTTCCACACGACGGGAGAACTTCAGGCAAGCACTCGCTCGGCACGTTGAACAACTCGCATAACTCCATGTCCCAGCAACGTTTGTTTATGTCGAACAACAGCGTGCGCGACGCATTCGTCGGATCGGTCGCGAACGTCCCTCCCTTGACCCCGCCCGTTAAGTTCCACAAGATCCAACTGTCGACCGTCCCGAACGCGATCTTGTGTTGAAAGTTGGGTTCGCTCGTGATTTCGCGCAGACCAAACCTGTCGAGCAGCCACGCGATCTTCGTCGCGGAGAAGTACGGATCGAGCACGAGGCCCGTGCGAGAGCGGATAGTTGGGAGGTGTCCTGCAGCCCTCAACTCCAAACAGCGCTCCGTCGTTCGACGGTCTTGCCACACGATCGCACGGTGGAGTGGCTCACCGGTCGACGGATCCCACGCAACGACGGTCTCGCGTTGGTTCGTGATTCCGATCGCGCTCACCTCGGGCGAACCGTATCCTTTGGACCCCAAGCGTTCTGCGACCTCCAAAAGCGTCGCTCTCACCGCCCGCCAGATCTCCGTCGGATCGTGCTCGACCCAACCGGGATTTGGAAAGTACTGGGTCAACTCCTTGTACGCGATGTCGACGATCGTTCCCTGCTCGTCGACGACGAGCGAGCGGACCCCGGTCGTCCCGGCGTCAATTGCTACGACGAACTTCATCGAAGACTACGTTAACCTCGACGCGTGTCGGTCGGTTCGGCCGGACTTGGCCGAGCCGGGTAGATGTTGGGACCGCAGTTGGGCCAGATGTTGGGACCGCTCGGTGCAAACCTTCGCGAACGGCCATCTACCTGGGCAGCTCCGCGGCCGAAAAGGTTGACAACGAGGTAACTACAGTGCTGTAATGAACCCACTATCTCGTGTCTCGATAGCGGGGGTACCACTACATATTGTGGTTATATGGTGAAATTGGTTGTTATTGACCAGTTTTGACAGCGGTAGGGGGATCCCCCAGTCTCAGTGGTTGCAGGTTGTACGAAGCGAGGGCGAAAGGCCAACGGAAACTATGTCTACGGAAACTATGTCTATAGCGTCGCAAAGCGCTGGAATCGGTATTCGGCGTCACTTCACGACCGAAGGGGTCCATCCCTACGACGAAGTCCGTTGGGAGCTTCGTGACGCACGAATTACCAACTTTAGAGACGGCACCGTCGCCTTTGAACAGTTGGGAGTCGAGGTACCAGAGACCTGGAGTTTCAACGCGACCAACATCCTCGCGCAGAAATACTTTCGCGGCACTCCCGGCACGCCCGAGCGTGAGACTTCACTAAAGCAAGTCGTAGACAGAGTCGTCGACACGATCACCGCGTGGGGCGTCAAGGACGGCTACTTCGCCGTCGCGGAAGCTGAGATCTTTAGCGACGAGCTGAAGCATCTCATAGTTCACCAGAAGGCAGCGTTCAACTCTCCAGTGTGGTTCAACATCGGCGTTCCAGGAGTACCCCAACAGGCGAGCGCCTGTTTCATTCTCTCGGTCGAGGACTCGATGGACTCCATCTTGAACTGGTACACCGAGGAGGGGAGGATCTTCAAAGGGGGGTCGGGAGCTGGAGTGAACCTGTCGCGGATCCGCTCCTCGCAGGAGTTGTTAAAGGGTGGAGGAACTGCCTCTGGGCCGGTCTCCTTCATGCGTGGAGCGGACTCTTCGGCCGGCACCATCAAGTCGGGAGGCAAGACTCGAAGAGCTGCGAAGATGGTGATTCTCGACATCGACCACCCAGACATCGAGGACTTCATTTGGTGCAAGGCGATCGAGGAACGAAAAGCACGCGTGCTGAGAGACGCGGGTTTCGACATGGATCTCGACGGAGCCGACGCGCACTCCACCCAGTATCAAAACGCCAACAACTCCGTCAGGGTGACCGACGAGTTCATGCAGGCCGTCGTCGACGGCAAAGACTGGGACCTCGTCCGTCGCTCGGACAAGTTGGCGATCAGGACAGTGCCTGCAAGAGACTTGTTTCGCCAGATAGCTCACGCAGCGTGGGAGTGTGCCGATCCAGGTATGCAGTTCGACACCACGATCAACGCGTGGAACACGGTATCGAATACGGGAAGGATAAACGCGTCTAATCCGTGCTCTGAGTACATGCACATCGACAACTCAGCTTGCAATTTGGCGAGCTTGAACCTGATGAAGTTTCTCGGTGACGACGACGTCTTTGACGTCGAGGGTTTCAAGGCGGCGGTATCGGTCGTCTTCACCGGACAAGAGATTCTCGTCGGAAACGCCGACTATCCAACTTCGCCGATCGCCGAGAACTCGAGGAGATTCAGAGAGTTGGGAATCGGCTACGCGAACCTCGGCGCTCTATTGATGGCCAACGGGTTGCCCTACGACTCGGACGAAGGTCGGGCGTGGGCCGGCGCTATAACCGCGTTGATGACCGGGCAGGCCTATGCCACCTCGGCGAAGACCGCCGCGCGCATGGGGCCGTTCGCCGGTTTCCACGAGAACGCAGATCCGATGATCTCGGTCTTGCGCAAGCATCAGGCCGAAGCGGCGAAGATCGACGAAGACGCCGTTCCAGCCGAGCTGCTCTCTGCCGCGCAGGAGTCCTGGGACGAAGCAGTCGAGCTATCCGAGCGCTACGGGGTGCGCAACTCTCAGGCCTCGGTGCTGGCCCCTACCGGAACGATCGGCCTACTCATGGACTGCGATACGACCGGCGTCGAACCCGATCTCGGGTTGGTGAAGACGAAGAAACTCGTCGGTGGTGGAAACATGTCCATCGTGAACCAGACGGTTCCAAGGGCACTTCGTCAGCTCGGTTACGGGCCAGACCAGATCGATCAGATAGTCGCCTACATAGACGAGCACAAGACGATTGTCGGGGCGCCTTACGTGCCAGACGAGCACCTCCCGGTCTTCGCCTGCTCGATGGGAGACAACACGATCGACTATACGGGTCACGTGAGAATGATGGGCGCGGTACAGCCGTTCATAAGCGGTGCGATATCCAAGACCGTGAACATGCCAGAGGACGTGTCGGTCGAAGACATCGAGCAGCTCCACTTGGATGCGTGGAGGCTCGGCATAAAGGCCGTTGCCATCTACCGTGACAACTGCAAGGTTGCCCAACCGCTGTCTGCGACCAAGAAGGACGACACTCCCGAAGCAGGCGATGAAGCCCCCCCCGGATCGCCCGCGGAGGCCAAGGACCGAGAAGTCGCACGCAGGATCGCTGAGCTCGAATCCGCGCTCGAGATCGCAAGGAGCCGTGAGAGCGAGCCAGTGGTCGTTGGAGCCGTTCGTGAGCGCCTACCACGCCGGCGTCGTTCCAACACCTTCGCGTTTCGAGTCGCCGACTGTGAGGGATACGTAACGGTCGGTGAGTACGACGACGGAAGACCTGGCGAGGTGTTTATAAAGGTCTCGAAACAAGGTTCGACGTTAGCGGGGATCATGGACGCGTTCTCGATCTCGATAAGCCTTGGCCTGCAACACGGCGTGCCGCTCGCAACTTACGTCCGAAAGTACTCGAACATGAAATTTGAACCAGCAGGCATAACCGACGATCCAGAGCTCAGGATAGCGAGCAGCCTCGTCGACTACATATTCCGTCGCCTCGCACTCGACTACTTGACGTTTCAAGAGCGATCCGACCTCGGAGTCCTGTCCACGACCGAGCGCGTTCAACCTACTCTTCCAGGAGTAGAGGAAAGCGCTACGCCCTCTCACGGCATCGTCGACGACGGCTCGCCAACAGGGCAACTCGCCGGCGAAGACGCTGCTTTAGGCAGTCTTGGTCGTCGTCACAACGAGCACGAACCAGTTTCGAATCGTGGAAAATCAACCGAGCGTCTGGCTCCGTCTTCGGGGTCCCCTAGGCCGGTCGTTGCCAGAGCAGAGCAAAGAGACGCGCCGTACTGCTATAGCTGTGGTAACGCGATGCAGCGATCTGGATCGTGCTACGTCTGTTCCAGCTGTGGTACGACCAGCGGGTGCTCTTGAGCTAATTTGGCGGTCGTTAGCCACAGTGTGACGTTCGACGGCCACAGCGACGCAGTTGAGCGTGCGACAGAGGAGAAGGCTGAGAGATGAGGGCTCGAGGTCTGGGATCGACATGGACTTGGATCGCTGCCGTGTTGCCCGCGACCGCGCTCTTCTTGGTAACCGTGGCTACTCCTCGCCCGCCGCACCTTCAGTTGGCGCAGGCCGCGTCGAACTCATATATCGCAGGTATCCTTCCCCCCGCTAACCCGTCACAGAACACGCCGGAGTCTCAGTCCGAGCTCAACGCGTGTGGTTACGCTGGACTCGACGAGTCGACCGTGTGCACCAACGCACAGGTTAACGCGATTGATCGAGCGCGTGCGCAAGAGGGGACGAGACCGCTCCAACTCCCGTCCAACTGGTCGTCACTCACGGTTCCCGAGCAGTTGTTCGTCCTGGCCGACCTGGAGCGAGTCGACCGAGGACTACCTCCCTACCTCGGGCTGGTCGGCTCACTCGACCAATCGGCGCAACAGGCGGCGTCGGCTGGTCAAGATCCAACGCCACCGGGTGGACTTTCGGGTCCTATGTCTGCCGGCTACGTTCCCTTCGGAGGTGCATGGGCCGGTGGCGTCGCCTCGCCGCTGGAGGCGGACTACTTCTGGATGTACGAGGACGGATGGGGCGGGCCGGAAGGGACCTTCAACGGCGCTTGCACACAAGCTGGTGCACCGGGATGCTGGGCTCACCGTGACGAACTGCTCGGATACGATCCAGGATTTAACAGCGGAGTTGGACTGGAGTGTGCATCGTGTGTAATGGGGGCCGGATTCAGTGCTCCGTCTTCTAATGGCTGGTCGACTTCTTACGCGGACTTAGTAGTGAAGCCATCGGTGCCTACGCCACCGATGGTGTTCACCTGGGCGGCAAACGTTCGTCCGTATCTCACCTCTCAAGTGACCGGGTGCGTCAAATGGGGCCTGAACCCGTCCGAAGGTTACGTAATGGTTGGCGCTGACGGTGGCGCGTTTGCATTCGGATCGGTCGGTTTCTTCGGATCGCTGGGTTCGAATCCACCGCCGATCGGCATCGTCGGCAGTAGCGCCGCGCCGGGCAACGCTGGATACTGGCTCGTAGACGCAGAAGGTGACGTGTATTCGTTCGGCGGCGCCCACTTCTACGGATCGGTGTCACAAAGCTCCAACCCCGCCGCGCCGTCGGCCGAGATGTTGGGAGATGTCGTTGGAATCGCCGCTACGCCCGACGGGGGTGGATACTGGATAGTCGATTCGGCAGGTGACGTGTTCTCGTTCGGTGATGCAGGTCAGTTCGGCTCTCTTAGTGGCTACACGCTCAACGCGCCCGTCGTTGGAGTCGCCGCGACACCAACGGGACATGGCTACTGGCTCGTCGCCTCAGACGGCGGGGTCTTTAGCTTCGGCGACGCTAAGTTCTACGGCTCGATGGGATCTGTCACCCTCAACGCGCCAGTCGTTGGCGTCGCCGCGACACCAACGGGACATGGCTACTGGCTCGTCGCCTCAGACGGCGGGGTCTTTAGCTTCGGCGACGCTAAGTTCTACGGCTCGATGGGAGGTCAACCACTCTTTGAAGGAGTCGCCGCGATCGTACCAACGAGCGATGGAGGTGGGTATCGGATGATCGCGTTCGACGGTGGAGTCTTCGACTTCGGCAATGCGTCTTATGAAGGCTCGGCAGCGTGCCTGACGCTCGCTGCGCCGATCGTGTCGATGATCAGCTGAGCTACTCTAAGATCGCCCCTCGGAAACGGCGTCATGCATCCC
>JAJYQJ010000033.1 GCA_021794655.1 Actinomycetes bacterium
TTGTCCGTCGACTACCACCTGCTACGCTGTTGGGTACAACAACGGCTCGGGCTCGTTGTCCGGTGACATCTTTGCCACGACAAACTCTGGGGCTACGTGGACCTCGCAGTCCCTGCCCTCTGGCACGTATATCCTCAACGGCATAGCGTGTCCGTCGACTACGACGTGCTACGCGGTGGGGTCCGGAGACATTCTTGTTACCACGAACTCTGGCGCTACGTGGACCTTTCAGTCTCTGCCCTCTGGGACTATTGGCCCCTCCGCCATAGCGTGTCCGTCGACTACGACGTGCTACGCGGGCGGGCAGAACCCGTCGTATGGCGGCGAGATTCTTGTTACCACGAACTCTGGGGCCATATGGACTTCTCAGTCCGTGCCCTCCGGCACATATAGGCTCAACTCCATAGCGTGTCCGTCGACTACGACCTGCTACGCGGCGGGGTACGGGACAGGATCTGTCGGTGGTCTTATCCTGACTAATGCACCCAGCCCAGGACCACCGGGCTGTTCTTCTACAGGGGTAGGCTCAGCTAACTTCCCAGGTGGCTACTGGCTAGCAACCGCCAACGGAGCCGTCTACTCCTGTGGTGACGCTCCATTCTATGGATCACTCGTGACCCTTGGGGTAACACCGTCTAAGCCAATAGTTGGCATAGCTGCCACACCGGACAACAAGGGCTACTGGTTAGTAGCCTCAGACGGTGGGATCTTTGCCTTTGGTGACGCAGCGTTCTTGGGCTCAATGGGTGGAAAGCCTCTGAACAAGCCAGTAGTTGGTATGACTGCAACGCCTCAGGGTGGATACTACGAGGTCGCATCCGACGGTGGGCTCTTCGCGTTTGGACCAGGGGCCAGCTTTTATGGCTCAATGGGTGGAAAGCCTCTGAATAAGCCAGTAGTTGGAATGGCGGTAGATCCAACGGGTGGCTACTACGAGGTCGCCTCCGACGGTGGGATCTTCTCCTTTGGTACCCCGTTCCACGGCTCTACAGGGTGTCTGAGCTTGAACCAACCGATCGTCGCGATGGTGGTATCCCCCGATACGACGACTGTCGGGACTGGGACTGCGTGTGGGTTCACGACTCCCCAGTCTCCAGGTGGCTACCGGTTCGTCGCCTCTGACGGTGGGGTGTTCAGCTTTGGAAACGCTGTCTTTGCCGGCTCTCTTGGCGGACTGGGTGTGACCGACGTAGTTGGGATCGCCGGCTCCTAGGCGGCGATCTAGGCGACGAGCGTCACAGTTGGAGAGTCAACGATCTAGCTGTACTCCTCGTTCTGCTCTGGAAGTAGGCCTGCGTCGAGGTGGCGGTCGCGTCTCGCGATGATGTGGACGTCGATCCCGACGACACCGGCCTCGCGGATGATCTTTCGGATGACGGATCCACCGCCGGTGAGCTCTTTCCAGCGGCTGCGTTGGCTCGAGCCGATCACGATCTGAGTTATATGGTGGTCTCGGGCGAACTTGACGATCGCAGTCGCCGGGTCGTCTTCGTTCAGTTCGTGCCAGGTCGCACCGACGTCGGCCGCCAAGACTTCTAGATCGTCGATCGCTTTCCGGTCGGTCGAACTCGGAGGAGCGGCGTCGGTACTGACGACGTGGACGACTTCCAAGTCGCCTTTAACCCGGGTCGCCATCCGGGCCGCTCGGCGTAGGAGCGCGTCCGTGCCGGGCGCGGCGGTGACCGCGACGAGTATCCGTTCAGTGGTCTCCCATAACCCCTTTTCCTGGTTGCGCTGTAGATGCTCGAGTAGGTCCTCTTCTGTCTCGTCGGCGAGGAATCTGAGTGCGAGCTCTCTAAGCGCGGTGAGGTTGTCCGTGCGAAAGAAGTGGGTCAACGCCTGAGGAATCTTCTCATTGGGGTAGATGTTTCCGTGTAGCATCCGGCGCCGCAACTGCTCCGGGGAGGAGTCGACGAGTTCGATCTGGTCTGCCTTGCGCACGACCCAGTCGGGCACGCGCTCTCTCACCTGGGTCCCGGTCATCTGCTCGACGGCATCTGCGATGCTCTCGAGATGCTGGATGTTCACCGTCGTGATCACGTCGATCCCAGCCTCGAGAATCTCCAAGACGTCTTCGTATCGTTTCTCATGCCGGCCCGATCCTGGAACGTTCGTATGAGCCAGTTCGTCTACGAGGGCGACCTTGGGGTGTCTTTCGAGCACCGCGTCGAGGTCCATCTCCTCGAATAGTGTTTCGCGGTAGTAGATCTGCTTACGTGGGATCAGTTCGAGTCCGTCGATGAGCTCTTCGGTGAACTTGCGCCGGTGGGATTCGACGAAGCCGATGACGACGTCGGCGTTGCGTGAGCGCCTGCGCTGTCCTTCGCTCAACATCGCATACGTCTTTCCGACCCCGGCGGCCGCGCCGAGGTAGATTCTGAAATGACCCGCCGTCTCGACGACGGTGTCGACGTCGCTCGAAGCATTCGTGCTCTCGGGATTGCTCATCGCGGTCTAACGTTGCTCACTGAGCTGCGAGAGGTTCCAATCTGTAGAGAGGGTTCCATACGGCAACGCCCCCTTTCTCGACTCTGGCCGTCCCCTCCACGGTGCACTTGGCACCGACTTCGATGCCCGGTAGATGCGTTCTGCCTACGAATATAACCGTCATCGTCCCCGTCCCATCGTCCACCTCGCACGAGAATGATTCGCTTCTCCCAACCTTAACGGTTCCAACGGCGACGATCGTTCCGGTGACGACTAGCCTCCCTCTGGGGCGGACGTCTGAGATGCGCCTCGCGACGGGTCTGTCACCCCAGGAGGATGCCTCGGTGAACTCCCAGGTGCTCATCGTGGACGGTGGTTGACTAGCCTCGCGAGCCCTTCGTTTAACTTTAGAACGTTGACGGTGCTGCTTCCGAGGAACCCGAACTGGGGCCCTCGCGAGTACTCGGCGATGAGTCTCTTCAGAGCGGCGGGAGTTACGCCGGTAGCTCTTGAGACCATCGGGATCTGGACGATCGCGTCCTGTGGTGTGATGTCGGGGTCGTAACCGCTGCCAGAGGTGGTGACGAGGTCGGGAGTCGGGTTGACTCCGAGTTTGTGCCAGTACGCGATAAGCGCCTTGGTGTTGGCGACTAAGACCTTGGATCTCGGCCCGAGATTCGTCGCTCCCGACTCGCCGTGTATGCCGTTCGCGACGAGTGGGTTATCCCCGCCAGGTATCCCTTTCTTGGGATTTGCAGCGTAGGGGCCCATATCGTCCGGGCGACCGTGGAACCACCTAGAGCTGGCCCAGTTTTGCCCGATCATCGTTGAACCGTTCGTGCCGATCGAACCGTTCGCCTGGTGGTAGAAGAACAGTTGAGCTACGCCGGTCCCGGCTAGTGCGTAGACGAAGCCAAAGAGCACCAAGCTGATCAGTGCGAATATGAGCGAACGACGAAGGTGGGCGATCATGTCGGCTTCCCTTAGTAGGCGTGGAGTGAGACGAGGACGAGGTCGATAAGTTTTATGAATACGAACGGAACGATTATCCCCCCGACGCCGTAGATGAGGGCGTTGCGGCGCAAGATCGTTGTCGAAGAGGAGGCTCGAAACCTCACGCCGCGCAGAGCGAGTGGAATGAGAGCGACGATGACGAGTGCGTTGAAGATGACCGCCGACAAGACGGCACTCTTTGGGCTGTGCAGCTTCATGACGTTGAGCGTCTCCAGCTGAGGGTAGGCGGCGACGAAGAGAGCTGGAATGATCGCGAAGTACTTCGCGACGTCGTTCGCGATGGAAAAGGTCGTGAGAGAGCCTCGAGTTATGAGGAGTTGCTTGCCTATCTCGACGACGTCGATGAGTTTCGTGGGGTTGGAGTCGAGGTCGACCATGTTCCCGGCCTCTTTCGCGGCCGTCGTACCCGTGTTCATCGCAACTCCGACGTCAGCTTGGGCAAGGGCAGGTGCGTCGTTTGTTCCGTCACCGGTCATAGCGACGAGTTTCCCCCCCTCTTGCTCGGTCTTGATCAACTCGAGCTTCGTCTCGGGGGTCGCTTCAGCCAGGTAGTCATCGACGCCGGCTTCTTGAGCGATCGCGGCCGCAGTCAACGGGTTGTCTCCGGTGATCATGACGGTTCTGATCCCCATCTGGCGCATCTGGTCGAACTTCTCTCGAATACCTTGCTTCACGACGTCTTTTAACTCGATGACGCCGAGAACGGTTGGTCCGTCGGCCACGACGAGAGGTGTCGAGCCTTTGCGCGAGATCGTCTCGACGAGGGGATCGAGGTCGCCCGGCGGCGTTCCCCCCTGCTCGACGGCCCACGCCTTCACGGCTTCGGCAGCGCCCTTTCGGATCTGGCGCTCGCCTAAGTCGAGGCCTGACATCCGGGTCGTCGCAGAGAAGGGAACGAAGACGTGATCGTCACCGATCTCTCGTTCCCGGAGTGAGAAGCGCTCTTTTGCGAGCACCACGATAGAGCGACCTTCTGGGGTCTCGTCGGCTAACGAGGCGAGCTGAGCGGCGTCGGCCAACTCCGCCTCGCTGTGTCCTCCGACTGGGAAGAAGTCGGAAGCCATTCTATTGCCGAGCGTGATCGTGCCGGTCTTGTCGAGGAGCAGCGTCTGGACGTCTCCGGCTGCCTCAACTGCACGACCACTCATCGCGAGGACGTTTCGTTGCACGAGACGGTCCATACCCGCGATGCCAATTGCCGACAGCAGGGCCCCGATCGTCGTCGGTATCAAGCAGACGAGGAGTGCTACGAGGACGACGACCGAGACCGTGCTGCCCGCGTAGTGGCCAAACGGCTGTAGGACGACGACGACCGGCAAGAAGACGATCGTCAAGACCGCAAGGAGGATAGTGAGTGCAATTTCGTTCGGAGTCTTCTGGCGGTTCGCACCTTCGACGAGCGTTATCATCCTGTCGAGGAACGTATTCCCGCGTTCAGCCGATATCC
>JAJYQJ010000118.1 GCA_021794655.1 Actinomycetes bacterium
ATCGAAGGACTCGATCCGCTTGCAAGAGAGACGGATGGAAGCGACTACGAAGAGGACGCTTCCGATAGTTCGCCAGTCGGCTCAGGGTTCGAAGCTCCGTCCAAGAGACGCCCCAAGTGTTGTGCAGCCCGGCGGTCTTCGTCTGGAACAGCGTCTGTGTAGTGGCGGGCCATCTGGACTGTAGACCAGCCGAGTCGGGACTGCTTTTGGGCCTCAGAGATCACAGAGTCAAGGGCTGTTGCCTGGAAGTGCCTGAGGGAGTGGAGATGGATCTCAGAAGAGACTCCCGCTAAGTCGCGGACTTTGGAGAATCCATGGCTCATGGAGTCTGGATGCGGCGGGACAAGCCCCGGCGGCTCTGCTGCGAATACAAACGCGTCGGATGTCATGGTGTCTCCGCAGGCGAGCGCGAGCCGAGTTGATGTCTCCCGTAGCCGACTGATCATTCGCAATGTATCCAAGTCGATCGTGACTACGCGCTGGCTCATTCGGGTCTTGGTTGACTTGACGAGTACGCCTCCTGGTACGGAGATGACTGACTTAGTGATGCGGATGGTCTCGTGTTCTTCGTCGATGTCGTTCCAGCAGAGAGCGCATGCCTCTCCTCGTCGGCATCCTGTCGCGGCAACAAGGCGCACGAACACGGCGACGCGAAAGTCGACTTCCTCGGCTATTGCCAAGAGGCGTCTTACCTCCTGAAGAGTCGGCGAGCGGACAGGTTGCGGCTGTTCTTCGAATTTGTAGACGGGAAGCTCGGTATCGGCTACTGGATTTGGTAGCGTGGCCCCGCTCCACTTACGAGCGAGGCGACATGCGCGGTTGAGAACCGCGCGTATCTGGCGAACACTGCCGTAGGCTAGTCCCGAAGCTTTCAGGTCACGGAAGTAGCACTCCAAGTCGTAGGAGCTGAGCGTCGCTATTGTCCGTTTGCCGATCGAATCACGGATGTGGTTGCGCCAGATGTCGTCGTAACGTTTGGTCGTCTTCGCGCTGAGGTCTCCCCACCCGTTGGTCCGCCATCCTGCAATTGCGTCGTTGATCGTCGTGCGCTCTCCCCACCGGCGACCGTCGGACGAGAGCGGAGTAGGTTTGCGGTCTGCTTCTGCGACCAAGCGGACGAGTGCGCGCTCTGCTTCGTGGCGAGATCCGTGGAAAGTGGCATAGCGATGGCGAACCTTTCCATTTCCATCCCTTCCGAGATAGGCCCGCAACTCCCAGACGTCTTTTCCCCGCACCAGACGGATACTTCCAGGCACCCTCACCACCTCCACATGTTGGGTATTGTGTTGGGTCTGATCGTATCACGTGTCGTGGTGAAGTGAAGAAATGCCTTGCCACCAGGTTACTCCTGGTGCGCCCCTCGGGATTTGAACCCGAAACCTGCGGATTAAGAGTCCGTTGCTCTGCCGTTGAGCTAGAGGCGCAAAGCGATTCTAGGCGATTGCGACGCCGCGAGCACACTCGCGGGTAAACGGCGGCGCTCGTCCGTTCACTCCGGTGACCCAACGGTACAGATCCGGCGACGTCGCAGTTTTGTCGCTTTCACCGGCCGTGAGCTGCCTTGTCGAAGAGACCCGGGTGTTCGCAGTATCCTGACATACGTGTCAGATTTGATCAACCGAGCGGATCCGGGCGGGGTGCAGAGTTTGGAGGACTCCACCGGCGAGAGCGGTCCGTCGCGACGGATTCGGATCGCGGCGTTGATAAAGCAGGTCCCGATCGCCGAGGAGATGACCTTGACGAGCGACGGGCGTCTCGCCCGCGACGGCGTCGACCACGAGATGAACCCGTACTGTCGAAGAGCGGTCTCAAAGGGGGTCGAACTCGCGCAGCTATTCGGGGGGACCTGTACGGTCTTCACGCTCGGACCGCCGAGCGCAGACGACGTCTTGAGAGAGGCGATCGCGTGGGGCGCCGACTCCGGGGTCCACTTGTGCGATCCCGCGTTCGCCGGGTCAGATACCCTCGCGACCGCCACCGCGCTCGCCGCCGCCCTGCGTCTCGTCGGACCGTTCGATCTCATACTCGTCGGACGCAACTCGATCGACGGTGACACCGGTCAAGTCGGCCCCGAGGTCGCCCAGATGCTCGACCTCGCCTTCGCCGGCGGCGTGAAGAAGATCACCGGCTCACCCCCGGTCCTCGACCTCGACTTGGAGCTCGACGACGGCGCGGAAAAGCGCCACGTCTATCTCCCCGCCGTCCTCTCCGTCGCCGAGCGGCTCTGTGATCCTTGCAAGGTCGATCCTGACCGCCGCAAGAGTGTCCCCGCCGATCGGATAAGGCGGCTCGCCGCCGCCGACCTCGGCGACGGCGCGTTCGGTGACGCGGGGAGCCCGACGAAGGTCGGCGCCGTCAGGTTGGTCGCCCATCAGCGTGCCGGAGTTCGGCTCGACGCAGACGTCTCCTCACAGGTCGCCGCGGCCGTGCAACTCCTCGTCGAACGCGGAGCGCTCTCCAGGGACGCTAGCCCTGCGCAACGTTCGACTCCTCGCCCGAGTGACGATCTCGACGGATCTCATCGTGACGGCGCTGAATCAGCCGATCGAGTCGCGGTCGACGACCGGGCGCCCGTCGTCGCCGTCATCGTGGAGCCAGGGCGCGTCCGGGTCGCCGAAGAGCTCGTCGGGGCCGCCGGAGATATCGCCGGCCACATCGGAGCGCGAGTCGTCGCAATCTCTCCCGACCTCCCTCGTTGCGGTGGGGCGATACCGGCACGCGACCTCGCCGCGCTCGGGGCCGACGACGTCGTCGAACTCGTCGCCGCACCAGGAGACGGAGGGCCTGACCTCTTAGTCGAAGAAGACGTCGCGGCCTACATAGCGACGTGGGCTTCGCAACGGGAGCTATGGGCCGTCCTCGCCCCGAGCACCGCGTTCGGGCGTGAGGTCGCCGGCAGAGCCGCCGCGGCGCTCGGGACCGGGCTCGTCGGGGACGCGATCGGCCTCGACGTGAGGGACGGGAACCTCGTCGCCGCAAAACCCGCATTCTCCGGTGCGCTCGTCGCCGACATCACCTGTGACCGCCTTCCCCAGATGGTCACCGTCAGGCCCGGCGTCTTGGTGATCCGGCCCTCTCGGGCAAAGACGCCCGCCGTCTCTCGTGTCTTTATTAACCCCGTCGGGCGCGTACGCGTCGTCAGCACCGAGCACAACGACGACGTCGAGGTGCTCGCCCGAGCAGACGTCGTCATCGGCATCGGCCAAGGCGTCGACCCCAGCGAGTACTCGTCGTTCTCAACGATCGCCGCTATCCTCGGAGCCGAACTCGCCGCGACGCGAAAGGTGACCGACAAGGGATGGGCGCCGCGCGCTCGCCAGGTCGGCATCACCGGGAGGAGCATCGCCCCCCGTCTCTACGTCGCCGTCGCGTTGAGTGGAAAGTACAACCACATCGTCGGAGTGCGGTCCGCCGGTACGATCCTCGCGATCAACTCCGATCCTGACGCATTAGTATTCGACCACTGCGACGTCGGCATCGTCGGGGACTTCCACGACGTCATCCCCGCCCTCGAAGACGCCGTTCGAAGCTACACGGGAACACTCGACCCCGCCGGAAGCCGATAGGCGGTAAACCCCGAATCGTTACAGCGTGCCTTGGGTCGCCCACGTACTTCCACCATCCGCGGTCGAGATGACGATAGTGGAATTGAATACGTTGACTCCCGCGGCGTAGCAGACGCTAGTTGTCGGACAAGCCACGCCGCTCAGGGAAACTACCCGCAACGGAGGACTCCCGTTGGTCCACGTAGTTCCACCATCCGCGGTGGAGATGACCGAAGCGCTACGAGCGCTCCCCGACATGGGTTGATGGTTGCTCGTGACGTAGCACTTACTCATGGAAGGACAAGCGATGCCCCCCACATAACCAAACGTCCGCCCCGTCGGGACGAGCAACGGAGTGTAAACGAGAACCCATGCGGCGCCACCGAGAGTGGTCGATAAGAACAAGCCTGCTTCACCGGGTTGGTCGTTACCGACGGCGTGGCACGTCGTAGTTGACGGGCACGCGACACCGACGGCGACACCGACGGCCGCCGTCGCACTTTGGGTGCTCCATGTGAAACCACCGTCAGTTGTGACGACTATGACGCCGCTCGCCGCCCCGGCGCCCGCCGCGTAGCAACTCGTAGTTGACGGGCACGCTATTGCGTTTAGTTGGCTCACCCCCTGCGGAGTGTTCTCACTCGTCCAAGTGACGCCCCCGTTTATTGTCGCGACTATCACGCCGGCTCGAAATGCGGATACTCCAAGCCGGGGTTCCGAGCCCACCGCGTAACACGTTGTAATCGACGGACAGGCAACTCCGTACAGCCCGTACATTCCTCCAGGAGCAACTTGTTGCCTCCACGAACTGCCGCCGTCGGTCGTCGCGGCGACGACACCACTGCCCGAAGAGCCGGCTCCTACCGCGTAACACGTTGTAATCGACGGACAAGAGATACTAGATAACGTCTTCACTCCTGACGGAGCGTTCACTTGGGTCCACTTCGCTCCTCCGGTCGAAGTGGAGAAGATCTTGTCCTCGCTTGAGCTGTTGGTACCCACCGCGTAACAAGTCGTAGTTGACGGGCACGCTATGTCACTGCTCGTTCCACCAGTTGTACCCGACATCGGTTCCATCGTGGTTGAAGTCGAACTCGGAACCGCTATACCCGGGCACGCCGTTCTCGTCCCAGCGGACGTCGTCTCAGTCGATATGCAACCGGCGACAAACGAGAGTGTCATGGAAAGGGCGCTACCGGCCAAGACTTGAGCGCTCGTCGATCCACCGACTTCGCAAGC
>JAJYQJ010000007.1 GCA_021794655.1 Actinomycetes bacterium
GTGGACTTTCGCACAGTTGATCCCCTCACCGGGTGACAGATAACGGTGAGAACCCCCAGCACCTACGCGGCATTCGCCAGAATGTCGATCATACCGTCGATGATTTTCGCGTGGTGCCCTCCGCTGAACGATACCGTTCTAATTCGTTCGGCCCACAGCGTGCGCCGCAGAGCAGCGAGTGCGTCGAGGAACGATGGGGTCGCCTTCTTTTGATGCCACGGGCGCAAAGTCCACGTCCGTTGGGTACCAAATGTGGTGATGTGCCAAGTCCAGATAGCGCTATAGAGCCACAACGACAAGTTGGCGGCACGCTTAGGGCCCTCGAACTTCCAGGACTGGGGGTCTTCTGCTCCCAAGCACTGCTTTACTTCGCGAAATGTCACCTCTATCGCCCAGCGTCCAGCATAACGAGCGACGATCTCGGCGTCTGTGGCCTCCGCGTCGTCGGTCACAAAGAA
Organism: Actinomycetes bacterium; assembly: GCA_021794655.1. GTDB lineage: Bacteria > Actinomycetota > Acidimicrobiia > Acidimicrobiales > RAAP-2 > JAJYQJ01. Next base: position 459 of record JAJYQJ010000007.1, read on the forward strand.
GTCGTCAGGGCAGAAGCCGTTCGGATCTCGAACGATGGTCAACGTCACAAGGTGCTTCTTGTCGACCGCGTACCACAGCACCCGTGTGGACCACAGAAGAGCACGAACGGTCTTACCCCGGCAGTCATACTCGATAGCGTCGAAGGCATCATCGGAGAGTCTCTTTGACATCGCTTCTGGAGTCTCTAAGCGTGCTCCTCTTTGCCGAGGTCGACCCGGTCGTTTCGTCTTTGGTGGTGGCGGCTCGTAGAGCGCGGCGTCACGGCGCATACGAGAGGTGACCGTCGCGTTCGCTAATCCCCGCCCGATGAGGGTTGCATAGGCACCGTCAGCACAGATCACCAAGGTTCTATCGGGGAGCCACTCGCTGAGCTGGCGACATATCTCGATAGCGAGTTCAACGGTGGTAGGACCACCTTTTTTGTGGAGCCGTACTCCGACGGGCAGGGCGATCGGGCAGCCGCCCCAGGGAGGATCGACGCGCAAGGTTGCCACCACCAAGTTGAGTCCAAGCGCGTAGACCACCTTTGACCTGGTGGAGCGTACCGCGTCACGGAAGATCCCGGTCCCAGAGACCTTGCGACCAGTCTTCTTGAACAAAGTGTCGTCGATGAGGACCGGCACCGGGCCTTCGGGCGTCAAGGTTGCCACCATGTAGACGACCAGGCAACGCCACAACGTCTCGAGCGACCACCGTGCGCAACGGACAAAGCGGTGGTAGGTGTCGTGGGGACGCATGCCCCCCGGGTCACCCGCACAGATCATCGCGGTGATCGTCCGGCGGCCCGGGGCCAGCACCCACCCGATGATCAGGTCCGAAAAGACTGCGAAGCCAGGCGAGGTAAATGCTGAACTAACGCTCGACAAGAGCGCCCGAAACGTTCCGGCTCTAGCAGCGAAGACACGGTCATCCATAGTTCCTCTTTGGTTGAGCTACCGTCGGCTATACTACCGACGGCTCGACCAGATAGGGTGGATGCTGTGACAAAGGCAACAGACATCCGACTTACCGTGCGCCAGCAGGCTAAGAAGCGGCGTATCGAGAAGGCTCTCTCAGAAGCTGGGCTTGCATTGTATGGATCGGTGGAGATTCGTCGAACCCGCTGTGGAAACAAGACCTGCGCGTGCCAGACCAACCCGGACAAGCTTCACGGGCCCTATATCGTCTGGACTCGCAAGGTGAAAGGAAAGACGGTGACGCGGGTACTCAACGACGAGCAGCTAGCGGACTACCAGCCCCTTATCGATAACTCACGACGTGTCAGAGAACTCGTGTCTGAGCTACACGAGCTGACCATCGAGATCATTGAAGCTGATTCACGGCGGCGTGGCCGCCCTGGCCGCTCGGGGACAGCGAGCAGGTAGCTTCGATTCAGTCGAAATAGTGCGAAAGTCCACTCAGAGGTCTCAAAAGTGCGAAAGTTGAGAAGAGCGTAGTCATCTAATCTATTCTATCAGCTCTAAGATCAAGAAGCTATAGCTTTCAGGACATTTCTTCCAGTTTAGAGGGTACTTCTCAGAAGTGCAGTAGGTCCCATGTCAGGTGCCCTGGAGTCCAGGAAATGATCTCGATAGAATGGATGCCTGCTGAGTTGATCCGTGCGGGCTTGAGGAGGGTCATTAGTGTCTGGAGCGTTTGAATTAGTCGTCGGCATCTGCAAGAGACAACGTCGTGTCTTGACGAAGGTGCTGGTGCTGCTGATAGCGGTGTCGGTGTTAGCACTTGGGGCACCTTCTAATCCAGCTGGTGCTTCGTCCTCCACCGCCACCCATTTCGTCATCAACACTGCGCCTAGCGCGGTCGTCGGTCAGAACTCGTCGGTCACGGTTACCGCAGAGGACTCGTCTGGAAACGTCGTAACGGGCTTTACTGATTTAGTCTCTTTCACCTCTTCGGACCCGTTGGCGATGCTTCCTGGCGCTATTGACAAAGGGTATGAAACGGCTGCATCTGGTTACCTGACATCGGGTGTTGGAACCTTTGAGGTCGCATTTAACTCTGTTGGATACCAGACGATTACGACGACGGATTCTTCTAACCCTTCGATCAATGGAGTTAGTTCGCAGGTTGACGTTATGACCCCTGCTCCCGCGTCTATCGTGAGTGTAGGAGGGGTTTTAGGTGGAGTGAGCATGTCACCTACGAATGTCACCCCTGCGTTTTCTCCGTTGATTAGCAACTACGTCACCCGGTGCGCGAGTAGTGGAGCTAACGCATTTTCGCTCACGTTGTCGGGTGCCGGTGGCAGCGGTATCTCAGCGGAGGGTCAAAGCGGCAGCTCGATCAGTGTCCCAGTTGACCTCATGCCGAGCCAGGCCGTCGTAGTCGAAGCTGCTAGTCCAACCAACCCCGGTTCGAGCACACAGTACTGGATACGCTGCTTACCGCCCGACTTTCCGGTTCTGAACGTGACCGAGCCGAACGGCCCCCCACCTCCGGGGTGGTATCTGACGGGTAACGCAATCCCGTCTAGAAGCGTACCGGATAGTCCGTACGCGATCATTTTGGACTCGAATGGCACGCCGGTGTGGTGGAGAGCCGGCGGGCACCCGGGTTTCGCCGGAGGAAACCTGAAGTTGTTTAGCAACGACACCCTTACGTGGTGGACAGATGGCAATTACATGCTGTTCAACCTCAATACACAGTCCTTCAACTCCGTCACCGCAAACGGCGGAATATCTACAGACCCCCACGATATCTTGCAGCTCCCAAACGGTGACTACTACATAATTTCGCAATTGCATCTCACCAACGGCGTGAATTTGAGCGCTATTGGGGATGGGACCAATCAGACCATTTCTGACTGTCAGGTCCAAGAGCTGAGCCCTACCGGGCAGGTTCTATGGTCGTGGCTGGCCAGCCAGCATGTTGGGCCAGACGAGTCGACACGGGCGGTAGCCTTGACGTTTCCGGGTGTATCCCAGAAAGTATGGGACGTTTTCCACTGCAACGCACTCTCTGTTGATCCATCATCGTCAAATCCTGCGACTGCCAACCTTCTCGTCTCCATGCGCAACACAGACGAGGTTTACTTGATCAACCACGCAACGGGTAGCGTTATATGGCAGACTGGTGGTGGTGTAACGCCAGCTTCATACGAACCGAATGCTTCAGCCCAAGTGCTCAAGATCACCGGGGATCCAGCGACCGCCTTCTATGGCCAACACGACGCAAGTTTTGAACCCAATGGAGACATCTCGGTCTTCGATGACCATACACCGCGGACGGGAGTCAGTGGCCCCGCTCGAGCTGTTGAGTACCATGTAGATACCGCGACCGGTACTGCGTCTATGGTCCAACAGTTCGTCCAACCTCAAGGACTTACGGCGGAGGCGCTCGGATCGTTTACCCATGTCGACTCCAACGGGGACCGGCTGGTCGCGTGGGGATTACTGCTCCAACCGCCCGGACAGCCAGCGGACTTCATGACTGAGTACAACTCGAGTGGACAAGTGCTGATGAACGTGATGGCTCCCAACGGGGACTACCCTTACCGGTCGATCAAGCTTCCCCCGAGTGCACTCGATCTCAACCAACTGCGCGAGTCGATGGGGGGTCTCCCTCCAACCGTGGCCTCCGTCAGCCCCAACTTCAAAAAGGTTGGAGCGTCGCCTACTCCTGTCACTATATCGGGATCAGGTTTCACCGGGTCTACTGCGGTCAGCTTTGGCTCTGAACCCGCAAGTTCTGTCGTGATCAACTCAGATAGTTCGATAACCGCTACTCCACCGATTGGATCAGCTGCACAGAGCTTTGATGTCACGGTTACCGGTCCCAACGGGACGAGTGCAGTTACGCCAGCGGATGAATTCGCCTACGAGGGCGCTCCGGTGGTGACGTCGCTCAGCCGCTCCACGGTTCCGTACTCGAGCTATACCCAAGTCGTCGTGAGAGGGTCGGGTTTTTTCGGCACCACGAAAGTGCTCGTCGGCTCTACCTCCGCCGCTTTCCACGTTGTCTCTTACGGGGAAGTCGACGTGACGGTACCTCCCGGAGATAACGGCAGCAGTGTTGACGTATCGGTTACAACTCCATTTGGAACGAGTATTTCAAGTCCCGGCTCGCGGTTAACTTATGGTGTGGGTGGAACAGGCCTAAGGATGGTCGGACAAAGCGGAGGGGTCTTTTCCTTCGGCGGTGCTCAGTTCTACGGCTCGATGGGGGGTAAAGCACTCAACCGGCCAATAGTGGGTATCGCGTCGACTCCAGACGGAGGAGGCTACTGGGAGGTCGCCTCAGACGGCGGAATATTCGCGTTTGGCGACGCTCAGTTCTACGGCTCGATGGGGGGTAA
>JAJYQJ010000074.1:0-1064 GCA_021794655.1 Actinomycetes bacterium
GGATATGGGTGGCGAATACGACCTGACGGCAAGCTCAACCTGTCTCTCGGGCGGGGAAGGCCCGGCATCGTGTTGGACTTGCCGACCGTGATCGGCTCTGCAACGGCGGAGCCTGTGACCCACGAGCTCTGGGGCGAGATCCAGCTCTGCTGGGACATCGACAACCGGCAGTTCTCGCTTCACATTCCATATGCGACCGAGCACAACATCTCCACCGGCGACAACGTGACCGCAATAGACGAAGGCATCATCAACCCGATGGCGCTTGCGACCTGGGTAGACAACAAGACGATCGACATAACCATCATCAACGGCCGAGAGGCCCGAGCGATCAAGCGACAACGCAACAAGTCTGTCGGTGGACTGCAGAAGAAGCTCGCGAGGGCTAAGAACGGATCTCGCAAACATCGGCGCCTCCTGTCAGCAAAAAAACGCGTCAAGGGCAAGGCCCGCTTGGCACTCAAGGACTTCGACCACCAGGTCGCAAGAAAGGCAACGAACCACGTCAAAGAGCACACCACCGGACGCCTCGTCGTAGGCGACGTCAGAGGTATCGAGCAAAAGACCAAGCAACGCCGTCGCATCGGCCGTCACGGACGCCAGCAGCTCTCGCAGTGGTCAAGAGGTGTACAAGAGAAGTATCTGGCAGAAAAGACCGGGCTCGAACTAGAGCACTTAAACGAGTCTGGGTCATCGAAGACCTGTCCAGCGTGTGGAGCACGCAACCGGCCAACGGGTCGGAAGTACCGGTGCAAGGCGTGTGGTTTCGTCTGTCACCGAGACGCTATAGGGGCAATCAACATCCTCCAAAAAGCGTTGTACGGGGACTACGTCCCGATAGGTGCGGATGTCAAAATCTGTGTCACGTATCTCCGGGCTGTCAAGCGCTGGTCACCAGACCAGAGCAAGGCACACCATATGGTGCAGTGCCGCCGAGCTAATCACGTGGCGGCCAGAGTCCTGAGTAGCGCCCAGAACCGGGCCTTGGCGGGGTCTTCCCTGCCTAGCAAACCGAAGCAAACAAACTCATCCACCAGCTTTTCTAAGCCAGACCCGTTGGTCGC
>JAJYQJ010000074.1:1074-21054 GCA_021794655.1 Actinomycetes bacterium
GCCCCGTCCGCAAGGGCGGGGAGGTTCACGATTTGTCGCGCGGGTGGAGTAAGCTAGAGGTGTCGGGGCAGTTGGTTCCTCGGAGGACCCGGTTCTAAGAACCATCGGGCCTTCTGGGGGAGGGTTTCGACGACGGGCTGTGGCGCAGTTTGGTTAGCGCGCTGCGTTCGGGACGCAGAGGTCCCCGGTTCAAATCCGGGCAGCCCGACCGAGACGTATCTACAACCGGCGATAACCCGCAGACGTTGCTCATACCGTGGCATAACGTAGTGTGGCATGATCGGTTTGTGAAAGTCGACAAGCTGGGTGTTTCCTTCGATCCTGATCTTGGCGACGCGGTACACTCCGCGGAGAAGGAGAGCGGCTACGGACTCTCGGGTTCGCCGGCGGAAGCCGCTTGGAAGTTGCGTAACGAGGTTCTCGCCGCATATCTGACAGACTGGGAGGCCGAGTATGGTCCTCCGAGCGACGAGGAAGTGACTCAGGCCTGCGGCGAACTGAGAGTCCCGAGTCCCCGAGCGGATCAGTCGACGGCGTGACCAGACTGAGCAACGGGCAAACGTCGCTCGACTTCGAAAGGCGGTCGACGTAGTCGCCAGCCTGGTTTCAACCTCGCGTTACCCTCGCGTCAGCGTCGCGTTAACCTTGTGTCGACAAGATGACGGGACGTCCGCTGGTGTCACTGCCGAGTGCCCAGCAGGCGGAGACGGCCGGGCAACTGATGGACGAGATCCCGTAACTTCCAAAACTCAAACCTGTCGGATAACTCTGAGAGGACCACGTCGAGCCGCCGTCGGTCGTCGCGATTATCACCGGAGACGAGCTACTTCCACCGACGGCCCAGCAGTTCTGTGCGGTCGGGCAGTAGACAGACGTCAGATGGCCTCCACTCGTGAGTCCGAGCCCCGTCGGAACGCTCTGGGTTGCCCACGTAGCGCCGCCGTCTGTGGTGTTCAAGATAAGTGGAGGGCTGTTAGGACCCTTTCCGTTCGTATAGCCGACGATCCAGCACGCGTTAGCGGTTGGGCATTGAATCGCGCCGATGCCGTTGCTCGACGGTGATACTCCGGATGGATACGGTTGACTAGACCACGTCGAGCCGCCGTTCGTGGTGCTCAAGATGACGAGTGTGCCGTTGCTGATTCCGATCGACCAGCAGTCGCTCGCGTTGGGGCACGCGATTGATAGCAGGCCGTTGTTCGCGAGACCCAACCCGGACGGGTAGCTCTGCGGGGCCCACGTCGAGCCGCCGTTCGTCGTCGCCAAGATGATGGGCGTCCCGGTGTTGGTTCCTCCGGTTGCCCAGCAGTCGCTCGCAGTAGCGCACGCGATGGAGAAGAGGTGTCCGTTGGTGATCCCGATGCCGCGAGGGTACGCCTCGGTCGTCCACGTCGAGCCGCCGTTCGTCGTCGCCAAGATGACGAGCTTGCTGCCTGAACTTCCAACGGAGTGACAGTTGTTCGCGTCTGGGCAGGAGATCGAGAAGAGGTGACCGTTGGACGACAAGCCCGAACTGGAGGGAATCCTTTGGGGGGACCAAGTAGCGCCACCGTTAGTCGTCGAGAGGATAAGTGCGCCCTGGTTGCCACCCGTGCCGTTGCCACTACCGGTAATCCAGCACGCTTGTGCAGACGCACAAGAGATCGTGAAGAGGTGGCCGGTTGAGACTCCCAACCCAGACGGGTAGGCCTGCTGCGCCCACGGCGCCGAAGAGGTGCCGGCGACGACCGAAGAGCGAGCGTGCTGGCCGTGCCCCGATTTCTTACTCGAACCCCCTCCGGTCGTGATGAGTACTGCGACGACGGCGATCGCGACGACGGCGACGACGACGAGCACGAAGACGGTCCTCGACTTGTGTCCGCCTCCCGCGGCGTGGCTGACCGTCGGACGCGGTCCGTAGGAAGAAGGGACGGCGCCGTAGGAGACCGCCGGGGAGGTAACGGAGCTGGCGGCCGGCACAGCGGCTGGCGTGGGGGCCGGCGTGGGGGCCGGCGTAGCGGCTGGCGTAGCGGTACCGACCCCGTGATATGCGTTCGACTGCCGCGGGGGGGTAGGCGAACCTGTCGAGGGCTTGGGGGCGGAGTAGTCGGGTGTCGCGGGGTAGTCGGGTATCGCGGGCGGTACCTGAGTGGGAGTAGTACCGGTCTTGGCCGACGGCGCGGCGGGGGTAGTCGAACCCTTCGAAGGCTCAGGGGCGAAGTAGTCGGGTATCGCGGGCGGTACCGGCGGGGCGGGGGTCGCGGCGCCGCCCGACGAGCGGGCGACTGGGGCGACGGGGGTGTCGAAGAAGTTGGCGGGTGGCTCGGCGAGGGGCGGGGCCTTTGACGCGCCGGGCGCCTTGGAGCTGGATGGAGAGTCGAAGAAGTCGAGCACGTCGGGGGCGGGAGTGCTCGACGCGAGAGGTGACTTCGCGCCCGATCCCAGCTTCGATCCAGGCATTCCGGCACTGGCACTGGCACCGGCACCGGCACCGGCACCGGCACCGGCACCGGCACCGGCAGCGACACCGGTCGAGCCCGCAGAACCTTTCTGTGGTGCGGGTTCTGGCTTCGAAGCGGGCGAAGGTGCGGTACCGGGCTCCTTTGGCGCCGGTGGAGACTTCTTGGGATCGGTTGGTTCGAAGAAGTTGAGTACGTCGTCGGCGAGCGGGTTGGGCGGTTCGAGAGACGTCGGATCGACGAGCCCCTTTGTCGGAGTTCCCTTCGGAGCGACGAAGCTGACGGCAGGTTCTGTGACGGGAAACACCTCTGGTTCTGTGACCTGCCCTGTTGGGCCGGTCGACGGGACCGAAGTGAGTGGTGCGGCGGGGTTCGGATGACCGCAGTAACCACAGTACGGCAGGGAGCTGTCGAACTGACGTCCACAGCTCTCACATGTTTGCTGAACTTCTGGTCCCACCCGACACCCCCTCAGCAGCGATCGCTAGGTACTACCTCTATTACCTGTCTATACACCTGGGACGATCAAGTCAAGACCTGCCCTAGTTCAAATGCGTATCGGCGGCGTCGCGCGACTCGATGCCGACGTGAGGTCGGACAACGCTCAATAGGCCATATACCCCCTATGACCTGGTCCGATCCGAAGCTTAGAGCGCACGTAAGCGCTCGAAGTGTCCTGAGTCCCGAGGCGGAAGGTAATTCGCGCTCCAAGACGTCGATCCCGAGATCGACGGAGCTAACGAGCGGCGTTTCTGTGCAGTTGGCGGAGCTGACTCCCTGGCCGCCGGAGTCGGCTCGGGCCCGATGACACAGCGACGGTTTAGGTTTTCAAGTACCGGAATCGAAGTGGTGATCCCGCGTCGGTGGCAGTTTCACCCATTAGGCGGCTTACGAACCTGCCCGACGAGATACCGACGTCACGTCGCCGTGCGCGAGTCGACGAGACGAGCGAGTGGCGGTCGGCCGTTGAAAGAAAGGATCCGCTGTGGGAGAGATTTCGAGACACTCAGATCTGTTGGACAAATTGATGAACGGGGTTAGCGCACTTTCGAGGTCGGACAAGTGGAGTGAGTACCTCGACTACCAGAGTCGTTTCCGCGACTACAGCTTTTCGAACGTGCTGCTCATCGCGCTCCAGCGTCCCGGAGCAACTCGAGTCGCCGGATATAAGGCGTGGGAAAAACTTGGTCGCCGGGTATCGAGAGGTGAAAAGGCGATCTACATCAGAGCACCGATTCTTCACAGGCGGGCGTTGAGCGACGACGCGGGAACTGAATCGTCGGAGTTATCTGTAAGAGGTTTCAGATACGTTCCGGTGTTCGACGTAGCCCAGACCGAAGGCGACGCGGTGCCGAGCGTCTGTGAGAACCTGTCCTCGTCGGATCCGAGGGACGCGTACGATCGCCTGTTGGTCGTCGCGTCGCAGTTGGGATATCGCGTCGAGTACGCCGAGTTGCCGGGACGCACTAACGGTGACTGTTCGTTTGATCTGAGGAGAATTCGTATCCGAACCGAGAACTCTCCTGCCCAACACGTCAAGACGCTCGCGCACGAGATAGGGCACGCGATGCTTCACGAAGAGACGAGAGACCGGCGGTTGGCCGAACTCGAAGCCGAGTCGATCGCGTATGTCGTCTGCGCGGCGTTGGGTCTTGACTCCGGGCGCTACTCGTTTGGGTACGTGACGATCTGGTCGGGTGGAGGAGCTGAGGCGATCGATCAGATCAAGTCGTCGTGTCACCGGATCCAACAGGCGGCGGGCGAGATCCTCTCGTCGATGCCGGTATCGGCGGCCGCTCACGCGCGCGTCGGGGGCCGTTCAGAACGGGCGCGTTCGTCAGTAGATCTGTACGCGGTTGACGAGAAGTGGGACTTGGACCTTTGTCCTCGCGTCACGGTGGCAGTAGCTACAGACGAGCTGACCGGCCGCGAGTGGGGCTCCACAGTTCGGACAGGCGCCCTTTGAAACGACCGTCTCACTGTCAAATTCGATATCCCAGAACTGCGAGTTCGTGCCGTCGTTCCCTTCGGGGGTGACGGTTCGAGCGACTACTCGCACCCTTAGGACGGGCGGGTCGCGACGGGCGGGAGCGCCGATCAGGCGGACCAAGGCGGAGGTTGGCCGCGCGCCTCCGAGACAACCCAAATGCGCGCCGCACTGAGCTATGACCTGGTTTGAAAACGTTCCGCGCATGATATCGATCCCACGTGTCGCGTCGGCATGAAAAAAGATCGGTAGAGCGCTTCCGACCATTGCCGCAATTGCGTCGACGGTCACCGCCGGGGGTACGCCGTGCGCTGCCGAGAGCTCCTGGTAGATCTGCGACCATTCGCCTGGATTCTCGACCGTCGTCGGTATCGCGGTCAGCTCTCCTGGGTCCGCGTACGTCACTTACCCGGGGCTTCCGACGGCGGGTACCAGTTGCCGTCAGAGGCCTTCCAGTAGCCAGGTGCCGGCGGAGCGTCGACGGAGTGCGGTTGTGGGGCCGGCGGATCTGGAAGAGAGGGACTCGTGGGAGTCGTCGCGCCGATGCCGGCGAGCGAAGCAGCGCAGTTCGGGCAGAACCGCGCTCCGGTTGGAACCGCGCCGCCACACTCGGGGCAGAAGTGGACGCCCGCGGGCGCCCCACCGGCACCGGGCGGAGAAGCTACCGCAGCCGGTGCTGGGGCTACCGGTGCTGCTGGGGCCGCTCCTGGCGCACCTGGGGATACGGGGACGCCCATCATCATTCCGGCCATTATCCCGGGCTGCGCGCTCACGTTCCCGTCGGCTATTCCGTGGGCGATCTCGAGTGCGGCCTCACCTCTCACCGCGCTGTCAAACGATCCGGCGACGTTGGTGTAGGCCCTCGCCGCGGCGAGCTGTTTTATCTGTTGGGCGTCCGCGTCGGGGAGGTTCACGTTGAGTTGCGCGAAGTTTGTGACGGCGAGGCCGTATCCCGTTAGTACTTCGTTCGCCTTCGCGAGTGCGCTCGTTGCGGTCGCCTCCTGGAGCTGCCCCATCGCGAGCACTCCGTGCGTCGCGACCAAGTCCGGAAGGACGATCCGGATCGCGGCGAGCGATTGATCGATAACCCACGTCGAGATCTCGTTGTTGAAGTCCGTGATCCCGTCGGTGCCGATCAACTTAGCGAGGAGCACGGCGGGGTCAGTCACGTGAAACGCGAGCTCTCCGAAAACTCGAAGGGAGACGACCAATCCGGTCGGACCGTCGACGAGGTTGTCGACGGGCCCCCCGAACTCCTGGTTCGTGATGTCGCGCGTCGTGACGAAGTAGACCTCTGCGTCGTAGTACGCGTCACCGGTTAGCCGATCGACGAGCCACCCGAGGGTGAGAGACGCACCTTGGTCGAGCAGGTGGCGCCCGGGTCCCATGACACCGATCACTTTGCCCAGGTTGGTAAAGACGGCCTGATAGTCGAGGTCGACGTTGAGTTGGGAGTGCTGGATGATCTGTTGGTCCGGCCACTTCCAGGCGATCTTGTCCTTCTGCCCGTCGGGCATCTCTATGAAGAGGCGTTTGATTCCTTTGTCTTTGTGTCCTTCGAAGAGTGGCATTGTTCAGTCCTTCCCGGCGATTTCTTGTCTACGGTCGCCCGCGCTCGGTTAGATCTCTCAGGGCGGAGATAGCTTCGTAGTGAGCCTTGCTCTCCGAGGTCAAGTTACTGATGAGCGACTCCGCCCATTTGGAAAACGACTTATCGACGCCGGCGGTCGTAACCGTTTCACTCGCCGACGTCGCCGAGTCGACACCAAAGCGTAAGATCCCCTTTACGTTCTTGACCCAGTACTCGGTCGAGCCGACCTTGATCACGATCGAGCTGATCGGATCGGTGTGTCTTTTCAAGTCGTTGACGTATGGGATGTCTCCGAAGACCTTCCTCAGCTTTCCGTGACGATGCGTTACGGTCATGTCGAGTCCCGGCACGCACGAGAAACGTTCGACGAGTGCGTGGAGCATCGCATCGACCGACGACGACTCGTAACGCAACAGTGACGCGCTCTCGTCGAGCCCCCCCGTGGTCACGGCTGCTTCTTCGTCTGCTTCCATCGTCTCTCCCCGCCTCCAGAGTGATGAAATCTTACGTCCGAGCTGACAGCTGGGCAACTTGTCCCTCGAAGAGATGCAACTACCCAGATTCAGTCCCGGCTTCTTACCTGAAGTCGGCTCAGATCACGCGCCGAGGTCAAATCGGTGCGCTCGCTGTATCCGCACCCGCTAGGACCGCCTTCTCGACCTGTTCGATCAGCCGGGCGCTGCACGTCGTCGTCTCGACGATCGGGGATATCTCGTCCGCGATCTTTTCGGCTAGCTGCGCGAAGACCTCGGCGAGTGGACCGCTTCCCATAGCGACCGGTTCGCCCCTGTCGCCTCCGGCCGCGACCGCGGGGTTCAGCGGGATCTTCCCCAAGAACGGAACCCCGAGGTCCAAAGCGAGCCTCTCTCCACCGCCCGATCCGAACAACGCGTAAGTCTCGCCGTGATCACAGGTGAACTCGCTCATGTTCTCGACAACGCCCGTGACGCGCAGATACCCGCGGCGTGCCATGTCGGCTGCCCTCGCGGCCACCTTTTGGGCTGCGACCGGTGGGGTCGTGACCAAGATCATCTCGCTTCGCGGGAGGATTCTCGCCAACCCCATCTGTACGTCACCCGTGCCTGGAGGTAGATCGACGAGTAGGTACTCGATGTCACCCCAGTTGGCGTCCTGGAGAAACTGCTGGACCGCCCGGTTCAACAACAACCCCCGCCACATGATCGCCTCCTCTTCCCCCGAGAGGAACCCCATCGAGAGGACACGGACGCTTCCTTGCCCGACCGTTAGTTCGATCGGGAGCATCTTTCCACCTTCGGCTTCGATCGTGCCTTCGATTCCAATCAGCCTCGGCACCGAGAACCCCCAGACGTCCGCGTCGAGGAGGCCAACTCTTAGGCCACGTCGTGCGAGCGCAACGGACAAGTTGACCGCAACCGAGGACTTCCCTACCCCACCTTTGCCCGACGCGATCGCTACTACCCGGGCGTCGTGTGGAACTGCGGTCTCCGGGGCCCTCTCTCGCGCTTTTAGCCGGGCGCGCTTCATGACGGCGGCACGTTCCTCGCCGTCCATCGCCGCTATCTCGATCTTGACTCCGCTGACCCCTGCGATCGAGCTCAGGCGAGCCGCCGCGTCACGCTCTATTTGGGACCGCAACGGACAACCGGCAACTGTCAGAGCGATCGAAACCAAGACCTCGCCGCCGGCGTCTTTCGTCACCGATCTGACCATCCCGAGGTCCACAATGTTGTCACCCAACTCAGGATCGATCACGGTCCTCAAGGCGTCTCTTAGAACCGGATCGTCGTGTGCGGGCTGCTCTGAACTCACCACGGATTGATCCTACCGGGCGAGGTGCGCCGTCGCGTCGTGAGCGAGGCAAAGTTCGGTTAGAATGTGGACAAGGCCGTTTGAAGGCGTGATATTTCGGTGGTAACGAGTCGGGTAAGAGATCGATCGGTGATCGACGAGTTCGAGCAAGGAGGGTTAAGTGACGACACTATCGAGTCCGGTGAGCATCGGTAAGAAGCCCAATCCGGTGACGTTGACACCGTCCGCGGTGACGAAGGTGGCTGATCTACTAGCGAGCGAGGGCGACGAGAACTTGGTTCTGAGGGTCGCGGTGAAACCCGGAGGATGCTCAGGTTACAGCTACGACATGTTTTTCGACTCCGAAGTTGCAGACGACGACGTAGTCAGGGAGTTTGACGGCGTGAGAGTAGCGGTGGACGCACAGAGCGCGGGCCTGATAGCGGGCGCGACCCTCGACTACACAGACGGCCTCCAAGACGCCGGGTTCCATATCTCCAACCCGAACGCATCCAGAACTTGTGGATGCGGATCTTCGTTCAGCTGAGCTAACTTCTCCGAGGCTAGGTCGCGTTGCCCGACGCTAGCGAGTCGATCTCGTTTTGGCTCAACGGCCGCGAAGTCGAAGTACCAAACGACGGCTCGACGCTCCTCGAAGTCCTGCGAGAGACGTTCGGGATAAAGTCGGCTAAGGACGGGTGTAGCCCTCAAGGTCAGTGTGGATGCTGCACGGTCTGGATCGACGACTCGGCGAGGGTTTCCTGCGTCACGCCGATCACGAGGGTCGCTCGACGCAAAGTGACGACGATCGAGGGACTCACACCTCGTGATCGAGAGCGCTGGGCGCGCGCGTTTGAAGAAACCGGCGCGAGCCAGTGCGGGTTTTGCACCCCCGGGATCATCATGCGGTTGGCCGCGATGGAAAACCGGCGCACCAAGTGCGACGAGGCCGCGATCCGCTCCGCGCTCCTCGCGCATCTCTGCAGGTGCACGGGTTGGCAGACGATCGTCGAAGCGGCGCTCGGGGTGTTGAACGCTACCGAGGAAGGAGATCTCGATCCAGCAAGCCTGTCCGTCGGCCCTGGCGTACCCCGAGAGCGTGTGAGAGACCCGCTGATGAGTTCCTGGCGGGCTCAGATCGAAGGTCCCGCGTTCCAGTCGTCCGGCGCCGTCCAACTGCTCGGCGCCGCGGGATTTGCCGACGACACGGCGCCTAGGACGGCGATCGTAGGGGTACCCGACGGCGACGGCGGCTATCTCGTCGCCGACACGTTGAGATCGGCAAGGAGCAGGTCTGGAAAAGTACAGGGGAGAAACAGTTCTGCCGCGCTCAGCTACCCGGTCGAGCTGCCACCCGGCGACTGGGCGTTGACACTCGAGACGACGTGGGTCGAGCCCGCGTATCTAGAGCCCGACGCGAGCTGGTGCACTCCGGGTGGGATCCCCGCGACCCCGCTCGCGAACGGAGGCGCGTTCGGGGGGAAACGCCGAGCGACGGCGCCCGAAGTTGCGCGTCGACTCGCGAACGAACACGATCGAGCGGTGCGCGTCTTGTGGTCGCGCGAAGACGTCACCCGCTACGGCCCGAAGCGCCCACCGGTCGCGATCGGAGTTCTCGGTGACGGCACCGGGGTAATGAGGATCGCGGTATCGCCCGACGATCGGGAAGACGGCGCGCATCGGGTGGACGAGATGGTTAGAAAGATCGCCCGCATGGCACCGGGGATTACTGTCGAGACCGTCGAAATCCTTGGACCTACGACGTCTCCCGATTTGAGGGGCGCCGGCTGGGTCGAGGCGGCGGTCGTCGTCGCCGCGCTCGACGCGATCGAAAACGGCGAGGTTGGCCCGGGCGCTCGAGTTCAAGTCAAATCTCCTGGTGGTGGGCGGGCGACGTCTGTCGTATCCGCTGACGGAAGCGTCTTGGTCGAGGTTTGGGCCGGAGAGGTCCTCGACGAGGTCACGTTGCGCTCTTACTGCATCGGAGCGGTCCATCAGGCCGTCAGTTGGGTCTTTAGTGAAGGAATATCGGTCGACCAACTGGGCGAGGTCCAGGATCTGACGGTAAGGTCTTTTGGAATAGTAAATGCCCGCGAGATGCCCAATGTGGAGGTTGTAGTGAATCAAGGGGAGTTCTGGCCGGTGAACGCTTCTGACGCGGTGTTCGCCGCGACCGCCGGCGCTGCGTGGTTGGCAGACGGACTGCCTCCTCGATGGCCGACTCGTAGAGGTAGGACAGGTGGGCGAACGGGTGGTATCGCGAAGAGCGGCAACGCCGCAGATAGGGAGGTTGTAGATATGAGTCCGGTCAGTCCGGTAAGTCCCGTGGTTGGGCCGTACGCTCCGGTCAAGAGGGTGGGCGAGTGGGTCCTCACGTCAGGCCAGCTCGGAGTATCCCAGGGCGAGGACAGGGGAGCTGAGCTCGTGGCCGGTGGGACCGCGGGCGAGCTTCGCCAGGCGCTCACCAACCTCTCGCTACTCTTGAACCAAGAAGGTGTCGGTCTCATCGATGTCGTCAAGGCGACCGTATTCGTCGTCGACATGGCGGACCTGGACGAAGTCAACGAGATATGGGCAGAGTTCTTCCCGCTCAACCCGCCGGCTCGCACAACGGCCGCCGTAGCAGCGCTCCCCCTCGGTGCGCGAGTCGAAGTCGAGGCGTGGGCGCACGCGACGAGGCGCTGGGTCGAGTCGAGCGCATCTTAGACCACGGGGTCCTGAGAGGTCGACCGGGTCTTCCAACTGCCCTGTACGTGGATCGTTTATGGGCTTTATGCAGCAGTTTTGCCCAGGGCATTGACCGGGGATAGTGCTACCAGGTAAAATAGTCTTTTAGTTGTTCGTCGTTACATGAAGACCCAGGTGGTCTGCTCAACGACGTTGTCGGAGCATCTTCTGAGTCTCGTGGATCGGCGGCCGTTGAGACCTGACACGAGGCTGATCGGAGCCCTATGCGCTGCCAGAGGTTCACCCACGAGAGACACAAGCGCCACCTCCAGGGGCTCGCGCGAGCGCGTTCGGGCTCTGAAGAGACGCGAAAGAGGCGCCTCGGTGCGCTCTTTGCAGCCCTCGCGATGACGGCGACCGTCCTCATCGGGGTCGTCGCGGTCCCCGGCCGGGCATTTGGTGGGATTAGCTCTGACAAGGCCCAGATATCCCAGCTCGAACAAGAGATCATGGCCAAGGGCGCAGCCGTCCAGGCGATCGTCACGAGGTACAACCAAGTTGCGAGCGAGAACACCACTCTTGAAGCGAGAATTGCCGGAGAGCAGGCCCAGCTCGCGTCGGACCGCAAGGCGGAGCTTGCGGCCACTAACGAGCTCCGTCGTGCCGCGATCAACGCCTATACGACGGACTCGGGCGCCGCGTCGTCGACCCTGTTGATCTTCACCGGATCGTCTACCGCGAGCACATCGTTGGCTCAAAGTGAGTATCTCAACCTGTCGAGCGCGGCGCTCGAGGTGGCCCTTTCGAGATGGAAAGCCGACCAGAGTCGCACCCAGGCCACCGAAGCGAGCCTCCACGCGGAGCAGTTGAGGTCGTCAACCCTGCTTCGACAGCTCAGTGCAGATCGCGCGTCAGCCCAGGCCGCGGTAGCCGCGGACGAAGCGCTGCTAAACCAAGCCAAGGGCAGTCTCGCACAGGCGATCGCTGCGGCCAACGCGCGCAACCAGGCCGCCCAGCAGGCCGCCGAGAACGCCGCAGCTGCCGCAGCTGCCGGATCGGCAGGACAGAACCCACCTCCACCACCTCCGTCGGGACCGCCGCCGCCTCCTGTCGTGACGACGCCTCCGAGTGGACCGGCTCCAGCGGGTTACTCGAATCCACTCTCTTCGATTAGCGGGCTCTACGCCGAGAGGATCGACCAGGGAGTCGACTACAGCGGGTCAGGCCCGATCTACGCGATCGGCGACGGCACCGTGCTGAGTACGACGAACAGTGGGTGGCCGACAGGTACGTTCATCACCTACCAGCTCAGTAACGGAGCTGCAAAGGGCTTGATCGTCTACGTCGCAGAAGACGTCCTCGCCTCAGTGCAGGTTGGACAGAGCGTGACCCCGACGACGGTGCTTGGCCAGATGTACTTAGGCGGCGACGGCATAGAGACCGGTTGGGCCGCCCCGGGCAGCCCGCCAGGTGAGGCGCTCGCGGGCGCAGACGGACAGTTCAGCGGATCCAACTCGACAGCGTTCGGCTACAACTTCTCACAGCTCCTCCAATCCCTCGGCGCGCCCGGGGGCGTCCTCCAGAACAACCCTCCGACGGGGTCGCTGCCTGCCGGCTGGCCGACGTGGTGAGCCTGCGATAAGAGGCTGGGTTAAGAGGTCGCAGCTGACCTCAAGAGTGGTCGACGGACCACTCCGGCTCGCCGAATCGATATCCGACGGAACGCACCGTCTGGATCAAGTGAGCGTGCTCCTCGCCGAGCTTTGCGCGCAACCGGCGTATGTGGACGTCGACCGTCCGTGCCCCTCCGTAGTACTCGTATCCCCATACCCGGCTGAGTAGCGTTTCTCTCGTAAACACCTTTTTTGGACTCGAGACGAGGAACTTCAGTAGCTCGTACTCCATATAGGTGAGGTCCATCACCCTCTCGTCGATCGCAGCCTGGTAGGTGTCCAAGTTGAGCTGGAGCGGACCGTATCTTATGACGTCGGACTTGAGCGTTCGCCCTTGTTTCCACAAGACGTGCGCGAACCTGACGCGGATCTCGCTCGGGCTTACCGGCATCACGCAAAAGTCGTCGAACAGATCGTCTCTGAGCGCCAGGTCGTCAATCTGATCGTGGGTGACGACCAAGACGAGCGGGCTGAGTTGAACTTCTAGACGGCGTAGCGTCCGGCATTGCGCGAGCGCCTTCGTCATGTCACCTATCGCGACGACGAGCGCGCCCGCCCATCTCGTCTCCGGCGAGTGACCGTCGTCGTCTGCGAGGCGCGAACCGTCGACGATCTCGTAGTCGACTCCCGAGCGCGAGATGCTTAACTCGAGTTCAGCAGGGAGCTCTGGCGCGACGCACGCGATCTGCTTCACTGCGGTAACCCCGAGAGTCGTGACGACGAGACGAGTCTCATAGCAACGGGAAGTAGCGGTCGAGTTCGAATTGGGTGACCTCAGCCTTGTACGCGGACCACTCTTCCCTCTTGTTCTTGATGAACCACTCGAAAACGTGCTCGCCCAACGTTTCCGCGAGAAGCTCGGATCGTTCCATCTCGTCGACTGCTTCACTCAGGCTCGCCGGCAGTGACTCGATCGACCTCGCCGCGAGCTCGTTGTCGGAGAGGTTGAAGAGGTTCGTGTCGACCTCTCTCGGCAGCTCGTATCCCTCCTCGATTCCCTTCAGGCCCGCCGCCAAGATGACCGCGAACGTCAAGTACGGGTTACAGGCACTATCAGGGGACCGGTACTCCAGTCGCGTCGACTCGACGCTTCCCTCTTTTACGACCGGCACCCTCACGAGCGCCGTGCGGTTGTTTCGTGCCCAACCGACGTGGACCGGTGCTTCGTAGCCCTTCACGAGGCGTTTATAGGAGTTCACCCACTGGTTCGTGACAGCGGTCACCTCGCGGGCGTGGCGCAGCAGTCCCGCCATGAAGTAGCGGGCGACGTCCGAGAGCCCGTACTCGTCGTCAGGGTCTGCGAACGCGTTTCCCTCGGCGTTCCAAAGAGATACGTGAGTGTGCATCCCAGAACCTTGGATCCCGACGAGCGGCTTCGGCATGAAGCTCGCGTGAACTCCGTGTTGGCGCGCGATCTCTTTGACGACCATCCGGGCCGTCATGATCGTGTCGGCCATCGTAAGCGCGTCGGTATAGCGCAGGTCTATCTCGTGTTGACCGGGAGCGTCTTCGTGTTGAGCGTGTTCGACCGGTATGCCCATCTCTTCGAGAGTGAGAACCGATCGGCGCCGCAACTCACTCGTCGCGTCGGCGACGCTCAAATCGAAGTAAGAGCCCGTGTCGATCGACGCCGGTCTGTGGGTAGGATCCGCGTCCGAGAAGTAGAAGTACTCGAGTTCCGGGGAGGTGAAAAAGGTGAGTCCGCGGGCCCTCGCGCGCTCGATAGCTCGCCTCAGGGTGTGGCGTGGATCTCCGGTGAACGGTGTCCCGTCGAGGTTCCAGATGTCGCAAAAGACGCGCGCGACCGTCTCCCCCCCTTCGCCCCCGCGAGATCGGTTGATCGACTCTGCGTGGTCACCGCGGTGCCACGGGAGGAGCTGGAACGTCTCCGGGTCGGGACGCGCCAGAACGTCGGCCTCTTGGACCCTGCTGAACCCGTCGATCGCCGAACCGTCGAACGTCATGCCTCCCTCGAGGGCGGTCTCGAGCTCCGCGGGGGTTATGTTGAGTCCCTTCGGGGTCCCGAGCACATCGGTGAACCAGAGCTGGATGAATCGAACACCTCGCTCCTCGACCGTCCTTAGGACGTAGTCCTTTTGACTTTGCATGCAGACCATTCTCGCAGGTATCGGCGAAACCGTGTAGGGGAACGGCGCTTGGAATGTGAATTCAATGTGAACACATCGCTCTTCGGCGACGTTCTGGCTTGTCATCGCGTTCAAGACCCGTCAAAGTATTGGTACCTGCGGAGACGACCGCAGGCAAATCCAAATAAGGAGACCAATGCAAAAGCGCACTCCGGCGGAGGTTGTCCGTCTGTTGAACGAAGAGTCAGTCGAGATCGTCGATCTCAGGTTCTGTGATCTGCCCGGAATGACCCAACACTTTTCGGCGCCGGCTCACGAGCTGAGCGAAGACGTCTTCAGCGAAGGGTTCGGATTCGACGGATCCTCGATCCGTGGATTCCAGCAGATCCACGAGTCAGACATGATCCTGTTGCCCGACCCGAACACCGCGGTTATCGATCCGTTTCGAGACCACAAGACGCTGAACATAAACTGTTTCGTCCACGATCCGATCACACACGACCCCTACTCACGCGACCCCCGTCATATCGCGAGGAAAGCGGAGCAGTACCTCGTCTCGACGGGCGTCGCCGACACCGCGTTCTTCGGCCCCGAAGCGGAGTTCTTCATATTCGACTCCGTCGAGTACGGCCAAGGCGTCAACTACGCGAACTACAAAGTCGACTCGATCGAAGGGCATTGGAACACGAACCGGCCAGAAGGTCCGAACCTCGGCTACAAGCTGCGCCCGAAGGAGGGCTACTTCCCCGTCCCTCCGAACGACAAGTTCCAGGATCTTCGCTCCGAGATGATCCTCACGATGGAGCGCCTCGGGATCGATATCGAGATCCAGCACCACGAGGTCGCGACCGGCGGCCAAGCCGAGATCGACATGCGCTTTGACTCGCTGTTGTCGATGGCCGACAAGCTCATGCTCTACAAGTACATCGTAAAGAGCGTCGCTAACGACGCCGGCTTCACCGCCACTTTCATGCCGAAGCCGCTCTTTGAGGACAACGGCTCCGGAATGCACTGCCACCAGTCTCTTTGGAAAGACGGAGAGCCGCTCTTTTTTGGAACCGGGTACGCGGGCCTCTCTGACCTCGCGAGGTTCTACGTCGGGGGCTTGTTGAAGCACGCGGGTGCGATCCTCGCTTTCGCGGCTCCGACGACGAACTCCTACAAGCGTCTCGTCCCTGGTTACGAGGCGCCTGTCAACCTCGTCTACTCCCAGCGCAACAGGTCCGCCGCCGTACGGATCCCGCTCTACTCCCAGAGCCCCAAGGCGAAGCGAATCGAGTTCCGCTGTCCCGACGCGTCGTGCAATCCCTACCTCGCGTTTCCAGCGATGCTGATGGCGGGACTCGACGGGATCCAGAACGAGATCGAGCCCCCCGCCCCGATGGAAGAGGACCTCTTCGACATGCCCGCAGAGGCGCTCGCTCGAATCGCCCATACGCCCGCCTCCCTCGAGGACGCGATGGACGCACTCGAGGCCGACAACGACTTCCTGCGTGCCGGGGACGTATTCACCGACGACTTGATCGAGACTTGGATCGGGTACAAGAGAGTCGAGGAGGCCGACGCGGTCCGACTCCGTCCTCACCCCTGGGAGTTCGCTCTCTACTACGACATCTGAGATCTCCGTCGTTCCCCGGTAGGATTCTCCGCGTGTCCTACGTGAGGCTCGCAGTTGCACAGCTGAACACCGTCGTCGGGGATCTGAAAGGCAACGCCGATCTGATTCTCGCCGCGTTGAGGGACGCCGACGCCGACGGGGCTGACCTGTGCGTCTTTCCGGAGTTGACGATCACCGGGTACCCTCCCGAGGATCTGCTGCTCAAACCCGGTTTCGTCGCCGACAACATCAGATGCCTCAACGACGTCGCCTCGATGACCTCTCGGTGCGCCGCGGTCGTCGGATTCGTCGACTCCGGTGACCGCGGTGACTCCGGTGACCGCGGTGACCCCGGCGACTCGACACCGCGCCCGGCGACGGGTGTTAAGACTCCAGGCGGTGCTTCACACGGCTTGGCGAACGCCGCCGCTCTGTGTGTGAACGGCGCGGTCGCAGGGGTGTATCACAAACGACTCCTACCCAACTACGGCGTCTTCGACGAGCAACGTTGGTTCGTCCCCGGCTCCGGCAGCTATACGTTCTACGAGATAGCCGGTTGTGCGATCGGAGTCTCGATCTGCGAGGACGTCTGGTTCCAAGACGGCCCCGTCGTCGACCAGGGGCTCGCCGGCGCGGATCTCGTCGTCAACTTGAACGCTTCTCCGTACTCGCGCTCCAGACGCGCCGAGCGTCTCGCGATGCTTAAGAAAAGGGTCGCGGAGTCCAGCGCCGCGATCGCGTACGTCAACCAGGTCGGTGGCCAAGACGAGCTCGTCTTCGACGGTGCGAGTTTGGTCCTCGGGCCCGACGGGACGCTCCTCGGCGCCGGACGCCAGTTCGAACCCGATCTATTCGCCGTAGACGTCCCCGTCGCTCACCGGAGCGAGGACCGCTCAGCCCCTCAGTTAGGCGGTCCTCGGGTTCGTCTCGTCGACCTCGGTTCGCAACCTCGAAGCGATCCACCTCGCCGATCCGTGCCCAACGAGGCGCTCTCCGAGGAGGCCGAGGTCTACGCGGCGCTCGTACTCGGGACCCGCGACTACATGAAAAAGAACGGCTTTTGTGACGCGCTCGTCGGGCTGTCGGGTGGGATCGACTCTTCGTTCGTCGCGACGATCGCGGTCGACGCGGTCGGACCCGAACACGTCCACGGTGTCTCGATGCCCTCGCGCTATTCGAGTCCGGGATCGGTTAACGACGCCGTCGACTTGGCCGACCGGCTCGGAGTCGAGTTGCTCTCCGCACCGATCGAGGACGCCCACGCGACCCTCTCGGTCACTCTCGCCGGCATCCTCGGGCATGACCCGACGGGACTCACCGACGAGAACCTCCAGTCACGCCTGCGCGGCGTGATACTGATGGGAGTCTCGAACGCAAACGGGTGGATCGTGTTGACGACGGGGAACAAGAGCGAGATGGCGACGGGGTACTCGACCCTCTACGGTGACTCCGCGGGTGGATTCGCCGTTATCAAAGACGTTTCAAAGACCCTCGTCTACGCTCTCTGCCGGTATCGCAACCAGGTCGCCCTCGACCGTGGACAGCGACCGCCGATACCAGAGACCGTTCTTAAAAAACCTCCTTCTGCCGAGCTACGCCCAGACCAGCGCGACGACGAGACCCTGCCTCCATACGACGAGCTCGATCCGGTCCTCGCCGCCTACGTCGAACAAGACCGTACCGCGCAGGACCTCATCGGTTGCGGATTCGATCCGGCGCTCGTGCACCAGGTCGTCCGCCTCGTCGACGGCGCCGAGTACAAGAGGCGCCAGATGCCCCCCGGCGTGCGGATCTCCGCAAAAGCGTTTGGCAAGGACCGCCGAATGCCGATCACGAACCACTACGACCGGGTTCTTCAGACCCCACGCTCTTTAGAACCTCGAAACTGCGACGATGCCTGATCGCTTCGATCCGACGATCCCCCGACACATCGACGAAGCGATCTCCGCAGTCAACGGGTTCAGAGTTTGCGAAGAGGAACTCTTTAAGATCACCGGCCACTGGGCGTCTCAGGTGAACGACCCAGAGCTCGTCGTCCACCTCTTCACGGCGAGCAACCAGCACGCGTCGCGTGCACAGATGTGGGCAGATCGACTCGATCCTTCGCTCGCCTCGCAAAGACCCGACCCCTCCCAACTTCCAAGACGGCCTCACTGGCTCGAGCGCCCACCGGCGCCCGAGGTGTTTGAGCTGTTGAGAGCCGTCGACCCGACGTCGGGACCCCACGACGAGCTCGTCTGCCTCGTCACGCTCTACGACCTCGTAGTGCCCGCTCTTTCAACCTCCTACCGTCTCCACCTCAAACACAGCACCGCGGTATCCGACGCGCCGGTGATCAGGACCCTTCGACTCGTCATCTGCGACCTCGACGACCAGCAGCGAGGCGGGGAGACCCTCGTCGCGCGCCTTCCACCAGGCAAACGAGCAGAACTCCTCAGCGAGGGTCGCCGCCGCCTGGGGGTTGAGAGCGGGACGGATAGAGCGCTCCTCTTCTAGTCGAAGTTTACGAGCTACGCCGCGATGATATGAAGTTCGCCCAGGTGGATAGTGGTATTCGGCGCCGGTTTGTAGCACCGGTTGAGATAGCGAAGGATTATGCCGACATCGGCATAATGCCGACAACGGCGCCGAGGTAGAACGCCTCGAATCGAAGATCCAGGAGCTGTTTCGCGAGGCGCCCCTTTAGCCGTGGGGAGGAGGTCAACGTGGTAACTTGGACAGCACCGCTCACGACCACGACGGAGGTGAGATCGTGTTGCACCACTTGACCGAGCAGCGTGACACTATCATCGAGCTGTGTCGGCGGTTCGAGGTGTCCACCTTGGCGGTGTTCGGTTCGGCCACGACCGGCGAATTCGATCCCGACAGTAGCGACGTGGATTTTCAAGTTGAGTTCGACCCGGCTGGCGGACTCAGCCGATTCGACGCCTACTTCGGCCCAAAAGAAGGCCTCGAAGAGCTTCTCGGTTTCCCTGTCGACCTGGTGGCGCCAACGGCCCTCGAGAACCCATATTTCGCTCGGTCTGTAAAGCGCACCCGCAAAGTCCTGTATGCCGCGTGATCCCCGCACCTACTGTTAGACGCCCGCCGGGCCGCCGACCAGATCAGGGTCTTCGTCGAGGGCAGGTCTTGGGAGGAGTACCAGGCCGATCTCCTATTGCGCTGAGCGTCGAGCGGCAGTTCGAGATCATCGGCGAGGCTCTAAGCCAACTCTCCCGTCAGGACGGGGAGACCGCGAACAGGATTCCCAACCCGCGCCGGATCGTAGCCTTTCGGAACGTCCTCGTACATGGCTACGCCAGTGTCGACGACGAGCTCGTGTGGTCGGTCGCCACCGGCGAGCTGGTGGCGTTGATCGACTCGCTAAACGAGCTGCTGGCCGACCAATGAGACCTGTGTCCTCCGAGATCGGAGCCCTCGACTGAAACGGTTCGGGGTTCCCCTGACGTGTGCGGATTGGCGCCTCCTCGGCTGCGGTCCTCTTCAGCCCGCCCGTTTTGTTATACGATAATCTGGTGGAGGTATGAGAGTCGGCGCTGAAGCATGGCTGTAGCACCGACGACATCCGCCACGCCTTACCAACGCGCTCGCTGCCTACGACGACCTGGACGACCCCTATGTGCTCTACCTCGGCCCCGACATCGCCGGCACGCTGCTCGAGGCGTTGACCGCGCGGTCGACGAACAGGGCGAGGAGATCGCTTTCCACGCCATGCCGATGCGCCGCAAGTACAGGAGGCTGCTCCCATGACCGAACCCCGCAAAGCCAAGACCGGCAAGCCGATGGACGACGACTTCTGGCGGCGCGCCGAAGAGAAGGCGAACGCCGGCCTCGACCCCTCCCGACTGCACCGCCGAGTCGGTCGCCCCACCATCGGCGACGAGCTGGCCGAGCTGACTGCCGTCCGGCTCCCACCCGAGGTCCGCCGGGCACTCGATGACCGGGCCGCCGAAGAGCACACCTCCGCCAGCGAGGTCATCCGCCGCGCCCTGGACCAGTACCTCGCGAGCTAGCGGAAGTCAGACAAGCGTGATCGCTGGGTTAGCCACTAAACCGGTATTCCGCACTTCTCGTGACCCATATACGCCCCCACCCCCCCCAGTCACTGGCGTCGGCGCGTGCGGCCAGGATGCTCGCCGACTCGGCTCAGGATATATTTTCTATAACCCA
>JAJYQJ010000079.1 GCA_021794655.1 Actinomycetes bacterium
GCTGCATTACAACGATGACGGTGGACCGGTCGCTGCCGGGCGACGCGTCCGCGATCAGTTCAGAGACGACTTCGCTGGTGCGACCGTCACGGCACTCTCGGAGCTGTCGGCGAACTTCGTCGACGAGACGGCGCAGGGCAGCCTCGCGTTTGCATCGACCACGCTCCGGATCGACCCGGCATTGGATCGCGATGTGCTGGCCAACGACGCCGTCGCCGCCGTCGCAGCGTTCATGGGAGCGCTCGGGTCCGCGGGTGGTGTATCGCGAGGGTGCTGACTCCTGCCCCGCGACACACCTCGTTTACAGTGGTGCGGCGTCCTGCCGCTCGCCGTCGTGGCTGGCGCTACGCCTGCTGCTGAACTGCAACCAAGTTATCGCAGACGCGCAAGACGGAGGACAGCGGGCAAGATCCGGCGCCTCTCCTGAGTTGCCTGATGGACTGGGGCAGACGGGCTGTACAGCTGGGACGCGGCTACGGATCAACAGGTTGGGGGTTTGAATCCCTCCGAACGTGCCAGATAAGTCCAGGTAAGATGGTATTTTTGGGGGAATCCGAGTGGCACTCCGGACTTGTATTGGACCAAACAAGAGATCATGCGCGGAGCGAAGTTGGAACTACGGCTCGGTGTCTGGAAGCTCCGGTTGTATGTGGGCAACCAGGCGGATGGCACCTTGATCCAGGTTGTTGTCGGCATGTCTTTGTGATGATGACCACGCTCACCTACCTCTCCCCAGACCTGCTCATCGAAGTTCCCTACCCGTGAGCGCCTTGGTGAAGTAAGTGTCCATCACTACGGGTGACCCCGTCCTCTGACTCGTGGTGTCTTCAGCCGCTACCCAAGGAAGAGGCACGCTCAATGTTCAGACACGGAAAAGACGACGAAGCCGAACGACCGAATCAGATCCCAGAGAAGCGAGCTACCCGGTTAGTTCGACCCGGTTAGTTCGACCCGGTTAGTTTGACGTCGCTAATCTAAAGCTAGTAGCGGTCGAAGAGTTGGGAACGCGATCACCTCTCGAATGTTCGAGACGTCTGCCAACAACATCACCAAGCGGTCCACCCCGAGGCCGAGACCCGCCGTCGGCGGGAGACCGTACTCCAAAGCCCGCAGGTACTCCTCGTCCACCTCCATCGCTTCGGAGTCGCCTCGTGCTCGCTCCAAGGCCTGCTGCTCGAAACGAGCCCTCTGGTCGTCTGGGTCGATCAGCTCACTAAACGCATTTCCTAACTCTCGACCTGCCACTACTGGCTCGAATCGTTCCGCTAGATCGGGGTTGCTGCGGTGTCTACGAGCGAGGGGTGATACCTCTGCTGGATAGTCGCAGACGAATACCGGACCCCACAGATCCGACTCAACTTTCTTTTCGTAAATCTCAACCAAGAGCTTTCCCGGACCCCACGCAGGGTCCGGCTGCGACCCTGCTTCGACGAGGACACGACGAAGTTCATCAAGCGGTGTATCCAAGTTCAACTCCAGCCCCGTCGCATCGGCGAGGAGTTCGACGAGTGTTGCCCGTCGCCACGGGACGCTCAGGTCGAGAGGCCGTCCTTGATACGTCAAATTCGTAGTGCCCAAGACGTCTTCGGCAATTCCCGCAACTAACCTCTCAAACAACTTCATGTGGTCCTCGTAGTCCGCGTAGGCCTCGTAGAGTTCCAACGTCGTAAACTCCGGATTGTGACGAGGAGAGAGCCCTTCGTTGCGAAAAAGCCGTCCGATCTCGAAGACCTTTTCGAACCCCCCGACCACCAGTCTCTTTAGATAGAGCTCTGGGGCGATTCGGAGATAGAGATCGCAGTCGAGCGAGTTGTGATGGGTGACGAAGGGTCGCGCCGTCGCACCGCCGGGGATCGGATGGAGCACCGGAGTCTCAACCTCGACAAATCCGTCCGCCCAGAGCCGCTCTCTCATCCGCTGGACGACGCGGCTCCTCAGCATCAGGGTTTCCCTGCTTTCGGCGTTGGCCCACAGATCCACCTCACGTTGACGGTATCTAGTCTCGATGTCGGAGACGCCGCGCCACTTGTCACCAAAGGAACGCCGCGCGTTGGCCAAGAGAACCCAGCCGTTCACCTTTACCGATATCTCGCCACGCTTCGTCCTCACAACTTCCCCGGTCGCACCTATCCAGTCACCTAGATTGAGCCGGACGAACCGATCAAAGTCCTGCGTCGTTTGGCTGGTCGCAAAGAGCTGGATTGCACCTGAGGACTCTCGCAATTCGGCGAACGCGACCTTTCCTTGCGGGCGTGAGAGCATGACCCTGCCGGCGACCGACACCTCTATCCCAGAACCCTCGCCCGGCCCAAGATCCTCGCCGTACGTCGCTGCTTCAGCCGTGGAATGGGTGCGGTCGAAGCGATACGGGGGGGGCATCTCGTCAGAGGTATTGCTAGTCACAGACGTCGCAGGCTATCTCTTGGCGCTCACGTTTGCGGAGTTTACATTTCGTTCGTACACGATCCTGAGTCCGTGGAGAGTCAGCCACGGCTCTACGTGATCGATCGTCTCGCAGTGAGGCGCCACCAAGTCGCTCAGTCCTCCAGTTGCGACAACCGTTGACGGACCCAACTCGGCAATGAACCTGCGGCATATCCCGTCGACTTGGTCCACAAACCCGTATACCGCGCCCGACTGGATCGACTCAACTGTCGAGCGTCCGATGACGTTGCGCGGAGCCACCAATTCAACCCGACGAAGCGCGGCCGCGTGTTGGAAGAGAGCCTCGAGGCTGATTGCGACGCCCGGAGTTATCGCACCTCCTAGGTACTCACCCGACTCGGAGATCGCGTCAAACGTAGTAGCAGTTCCAAGGTCCACTACTATGCAGGGTCCACCGTAGAGTTCGAACGCTCCGATAGCGTTAGCCACACGGTCCGCGCCGACTTCTTTCGGGTTGTCGTAGAGAATGTGCATTCCGCTCTTCACGCCGGGCCCGAGAACCACGCACGTTATGCCCGAAAACCAGCGATCAACCATATGGCGGAGCTCCGCGGTAACAGATGGAACCGACGAGCTGATCGCCATAGCGCTCACCGTCGTCGAGATATCGAGCCCTTCAAGATCCAAGAGCTGCGTGAGAAGCACAGCGTGTTCATCGGGCGTGCGCGCCGGGACCGTCGATAGCCTCCAATGATGCGTAAGACCACCAGATGGCTGCTCTTCGGAGCCGATCCCAAATCCGACCGCCGCGTCTGAGAGCTGGGCGGAGCTACGCTCGTCGTCGGTCATCGCGTACAGACCGATTACGGTCTCGGTGTTACCCACATCGATCGCCAAGAGCACTAGACATCCCGCCCTGGGTCAAGAGACTCAGACACGTCGAGTCCCACGTCCAAGGACGGAGCCGAATGCGTCAACGACCCGATAGATATGAAGTCCGCCCCAGTCAACGCGTACGCCCTGATATTTGTGAGCGAGACACCACCGGAGATTTCAGCCAGCACTCGGTTGGGGCCCTCGCCACGCTCTCTAAGGTAACCGACGCAGCGTTGCGCCTCTTCAGGGGTCATGTTGTCCAACAAGACGGTGCTCGCTCCTGCCGCGGCTGCCTCTTTAACCTGGGAGAACCTGTCGCACTCCACTTCAATCATCCTACCCGGCCACATGTCTCGCGCCTTGGTGACACCGTCCTCGATGCTCATCTCTTTCAGGTGGTTATCCTTGATGAGTACCGCGTCGGACAAGCTCATTCTATGGTTCCTTCCCCCTCCCGCTCTAACCGCCGCCTTCTCCAGAGCGCGCAGTCCCGGGGTTGTCTTGCGAGTGTCAAGTATCTTCGTGCTCGATCCCACCTCTTCAACGGCGTCGACGAACTCTCTCGTGAGAGTCGCTACTCCAGAGAGATGCCCGAGAAAGTTGAGCGCGGTACGTTCGGCACTCAGAATGTTACTGTGCACGCCGTCGACGACGGCGACGACCTCACCAGGAGAGATCCGCTCCCCATCTGGCACAACCCAATCCACTCTGATGTCCGTGTCTATCTGGCGAAACACCTCTTCAACGCAACGCTCTCCCGCAACTACACCGTCGCTTCTGGACACCACATAGAACGTCGCCGTCTTACCCGGTTCCAAGAGCTGTGCGGTCAGGTCGCCCAGGGCCAGGATATCTTCGTCCAACGCTCGCGATACGGCTTCAATTACCTCGCGCAGCGGAGGGTGTACATCAAATCGATCCACGTTCACGTCGCGACCTCGGAACTACGTACAACGAGACGGCACCTCCATCGATCGTCTAACTCAGGATGATCGATACGGAAATGCGCCCCTCTGCTTTCTTCCCTGACCCGAGAAGAGCATAGAACGGCTTTCGAGAGCGTGATGAGGTTACGAAGTTCGCCTGCGTGCGTAGTCGAAGCCGCTCGACAAATTCGACCTTCTATCTCGTCTATCTCGGATCGCGCCTGTCTAATAGAGTTCGCGGAACGAACCACACCGGCGCCCGCGGTCATGGTCCGCTGCAGCTGATCTCGTAGCTTTTCGACGTCGGACTCCAAAGCAGCGCCGCTCGGCGGTTGGTTGGGCGAGAGAGGACCACACTCGATGTCATGGTTTCTTATATTCCCTCCGTCGCCCGTGGTCGGAGAGTCACGCCCGGTCAATATCGCCTCCGCCACTCTCGCTCCAAAGACCATCCCTTCGAGCAACGAGTTCGACGCCAAGCGATTAGCTCCATGGACACCCGTACAGGCCACTTCGCCGGCGGCCCACAACCCCTTCAAGAAAGTCGCTCCCCACAGATCGGTAATCACCCCTCCAGAGAGGTGGTGAGCGGCGGGCGCGACGGGGAGCCAATCGACGGACGGGTCCAACCCAACCTGGACGAGATCCGCGTAGACGTTGGGAAAACGACCGGGAAAGTCGTCCAACCCGGTGACGTCCAGCCAGAGATGGTCTACCTCCTGTTCGCTCATGCGAAGTGCCATAGCGCGAGAGACGACATCTCTAGGGGCGAGCTCATCAACGAAGCGCTTCCCTTCGGCGTCTTTCAAGAGCGCCCCATGCCCGCGCAAGGCCTCCGAGATGAGCGGCCTCGGCATCGCAGGATGATGAAGCGCAGTTGGGTGAAACTGTATGAACTCGACATCTCCAACTGCCACCCCGGCGCGCAGTGCCATCGCAACTCCATCTCCGGTCGCCTCGGGTGGATTGGTTGTGACCGCGAACATCTGCCCTGCTCCACCCGTCGCCAAGACGACGTGGTCAGCGCGGACTTCAACTTGGGACTCAGACGTCCGTCGACCGGGAGGGATGGCCATGACCCCACGACACCTTCCACCTTCAACGATCAAGTCGGATGCAAACCAACGCTCCAAGACTGCGCCGGCCTCCCTTCGCGTCGCCTCGACGAGGGCACGTTCGACTTCTATGCCGGTTGCGACCCCTCCCGCATGGATGACACGTGGACGGGAGTGACCACCTTCGCGCGCAAGTGCGAGAGTCCCCGACGACTCTCGGTCAAACTGCGCTCCGAGCGCGATCAGCGCTCTCACCCTGTCAGGTCCTTCTTCTACGAGTACTCGAACTGCCTCTTCGTCACACAAACCTGCACCCGCCGCGAGCGTGTCTTGAAAGTGCAGATCGGTGGAGTCACCTTCTGTTCCGAGCACGGCTGCGACACCGCCTTGTGCCCAACGAGTCGCGGAATCACTGAGTTCGCCTTTAGTGAGGATCCCGACGCGCAGCCCAGCCCCTCGAGCCTCCGTAGCTAGATGGAGTGCGGCCGAGAGCCCGGCCACACCGCTACCAAGAACTAAGACGTCAAGCGGACCTGGTACGTCGCTCTCACCAGGGTGTGGCTGCGCTAACTCACTCACACGAAGTTTGACAACGATAGCTGCGCGTCGAATCGAGCCGACTCCTCGTCGATCGGACGATTGCGCGAGTCAACGTGAACGACTCTTGGTACGTAGCTCTCCAACTCACTCTGCTCGTATTCGGCATACGTGATCAAGATGACACGATCGCCTTCGGATACGAGACGGGCAGCGGCGCCGTTCAGGCGGATCTCTCCTGGTTCTCCCACTATCGCGTAGGTCTCAAAGCGAGAACCATTGTCTATGTCGAGAACTGCGACTTGTTCATAGGGAAGGATGTCCGCCAACGCCATCAGCTCTTTGGATATGCTTACGGAGCCGACGTAGTTGAGGTTCGCGCCGGTCACGACCGCGCGATGTATCTTCGACTTCATCATCCTGCGGCGCATCGGGCCACCTTTGTCCTTTCATCGTTCAAAACTATCTCTTCGTCAAACATTCCGTCACAGTTGTCTATCAAACGAACGTCTCCGACACGTGCTGCAATCAATAGACGAAGTGGGCTCGTTCGATCAAGTTCGTGGGGGACCGACAGGCTTCGAGCATCAACCACACAGGCGTACTCCAAGTCCACCAGCGCTTCGTCGCGCACGGTATCGGACATGATCGACGAGACTTCAAACGGGTTGGTGCAACCATCCCTGATGGCACGAACACCCGCCGCAAGGGCACGGTTCAAGACGCGGGCGGCTTCACGTTCGGATGGGGAGAGACGTGAATTCCGGCTCGACATAGCGAGCCCGTCCGGTTCGCGCACCGTCGGACATGCGACGACGTCTACTGGAAAGAGCATCTCAGCCACCATTTCGCGTACCACCGCCAGCTGCTGGAAGTCCTTCTCGCCAAAGTAGGCACGGCACCTGCCGCTCGTCGCGAAAAGCTTCGCGACGACCGTGGCCACTCCTCCAAAGTGTCCGGGCCGCCAGTGTCCTTCCCAGTCGTCCGCCAACCCTTTGACCCACATCCCAGCGGAGGGCTCACTTGGCCAGTTCGGGTACATACCCCTCTCGCTTGGCGTAAAGACGACGTCGACACGCTCATTATCGCAAAGTGCCAGGTCTTCACGGATGGGACGAGCGTAGCGTTCGTGGTCACTTGGATCATCGAACTGCGTCGGATTGACAAAGATAGTAACGGCGACCACGTCGCACTCGGAGCGAGCACGCGCTATGAGTGATCTGTGTCCGTCATGGAGCGCTCCCATGGTCGGCACGAGTCCAATGCGCGCGCCACTAACCCTCGAGTTGTCGAGCTCCGCTGCGAACTCGCTCGGTGATTCGATGACTTTCATCCGATCTCCCTCAACTTCCCGCTGAGGCCGCCACAACGGGCCCTGTCTCGGGAGACTTAGTCAGGTAGTCTTCGATCGAATAGATAGGCACCCTTATCCCGCCGGCCAACTCCTGATGCGAACCGGCGACGAGTTGGGAGACGAGTTGAACTCCCGCGTCGTACCCAGGGCGTTCTTCTGGAGCGATCGCTGCTCTGTGACGAGTTAGGGTCTGGCGGTCTCCGCGAGCGGCCGGTCCGGTCAGTGCGGCCACGGGGCCGAGTCTCTCCACGTCTTTGATAGCTGCGGTCGCCAACCCCAAGAAGTCGTCGATGCTGAGGCCAATCGAGTTCGCGATCCTCTCCACTTGACCCATTAGCGCAACGACGTGATTTGCCGCGATGCACGCGGCGGCGTGGTAGGTGGCTCTATCTTCGTCGCCAACTACAATCGCCCTCCCACCGAGAGAGTCAACGATGTCTCTCGCAATTGGATCGCCGGAGACGGCGAATGTGCAACCACTTCGCAGCCGGCGTGTGCCGACATCGGGGTTGGGTAGCGGCACGAGCGGATGACACGACGCTCGTCTTTGGTGTGGGCTCAGTACGTCTAGACCTAACGAACCTGACATGTGCACGACGACCGCATCGGGATTGGGAATGAGCGATCCTGCAATTGATCCGATTAGGTCGTCTGGCGTCGATATAACTACAACGTCTACCCCTGATGCCGCCGAGGAAATGTCGTCACCTCTGCCAAGCGGCTCCAAGACCGTCCAACCCGCGTCGCGAAGAGCTGACGCCATTGAACCCCCTGCCCGCCCTCGGCCTATGAAACGTACGGTATGCACCGGACCTCCCTTGACGTTCCAGCCCCGTGGGTGCCGGTCGCCTTCAGTGATCGGATCTAGATAATTAGTGTACCAACTTTTTCCACCTCACCACCACCGGACGCGACGTCGGCTTCAGAGACCAGCTCCGGCGCCAGATCTCGCAACGGCGCCAAGACGAATCGCCGCTCCCACATGCGTGGGTGAGGAACTCTGAGATCGTCCTCGTCGACGACTTCTTTACCGACGAGTAACACGTCGGCGTCCAGGGTACGTGGGCCGAATCTAACCGACCTCGTCCTGCCGGCATGCTCTTCGAGCTCGTGACACCGCTCCAGGAGCCGCCTCGGAGGATCGGGCGTGTGAAGCTCGACGACCACATTCAAGTACTTACCCTGCCGACCAGGTCCCCCGACGGGATCGGTCTCATACAACGGCGAAACGGCGGTGACGTCGCCTTCGAGTATTAGCTCGTTCAACGCATCTTGGAGAAATTTCTTTCTGTCGCCGAGATTGGAACCGAGTCCCACGAAGGCCCGTTTCAACGCTCCGACCTATTTCTTCGACGCGCGTCGCTCCAATCTCTGGAACGGCGACACCTCACCCCTACGGACCCGACCCTTGCCTGGACGGGAGGGTCCATCTTTCTCACCGCAATCTCCACGCTCGACACTCTGGTGTCGAATTCAAAGATGGACTCCAAAACTGCCTCTGCGAGTGCTTCCAAGAGATAGTACGACCGCTCGGGGGTCATCGCCTCGACCACGCGGGTGATGACCCCCGCGTAGTCGACGGTGTCCGCTAAGTCGTCGCGCCTCGTGCCGGCGGCGCTTTGGATCCAGAGTTTCAAGTCGACTTCGAAGCGCTGGCTCTTAACTCGTTCCTCTGGCAGGACTCCGTGAGTCGCGATGACCTCTAATTGGTTGACTTCTATGAGATCTGTAGAGTCGTCGTTCATTTCGGATTCACCGGTCCCAGGCGTCAGCCCTCGTGCAACTACTCTTTGCTTCCGTCGCCGCTCTTAGAATGATCCAAACGCTTATCGCGCTTGATCGACGCGGCCGCGGCGACGACTTCCCTACCCGCTGCACCCATCTGTTTGCCGACGACGTGTTCCAAGAGCGAGACTGCCCGAGGCGCCGGAGATAGCCGCCCCGACCAAAGCAGGTACCCGGCAGCGACTCCCATGACCCGGTCGCCGAGCTCGTCTTGATGAAGCAAGAGCTTTTCGTTGTTGCAGATAGCTCGTTCGATGTGCTCGTAACATTCACTGAGTGGTCCGCGCGGATCCGAAGTCGAAGGAAGCGGAAAGTGCGCCCACGCGACTCCATGTTCGTCGTACGCCGTCAGGTTGTGACTGGACGTCAACAGCGACACAATCTCGGTGAAGCCCTGAACCCGTAACCAGATAATCTCTTCTTGACGACGGACCTTTCTATGGTTGGGCGCAAACCCTCCCGGCCGCTCACTTATTCCAAGCCTGTCCTTTATGACCCACGTAAAGTGGCGTGGAGCTAGCCCGGCCGCCCACTTTCCTTTGGTCATCTCACGGCCTCGGAGTCGTTGCACATCAGATCCCCGACGAGGGAGGCGGCCTGAGATGCCGCCAAGACGTCGTGAACCCTCACCATCTTGGCCCCTTTGGCCATGGACCAAACCTCCGTCGCAATGGATCCCTCGAGTCTCTGATCGACGGTCAATGGACTGCGGGTGTTAGACGCTGCGAGTTCTCCAAGAAAGCTCTTTCGGCTTGTCCCGACCAGGACTCCTTTGGCCCCTACGCATTCCGCTTCCCCAACTAGCTCCCCGAGGCACGCGAGCAACGCAACGTTATGACTCGCGGTCTTGCCGAATCCGATCCCCGGGTCTACCCAAACCTCCTCGGCGCCGGCGGCTAGCGCGGTCTTCGCCCGGCCGGCTACATAACTGTAGACGTCACGCACCACATCGTCGTAACGTGGATCTTCCTGCATATGGGCCGGTTCACCTTGCATGTGCATGGCCACCCACCCTACGCCATTTTCGGCCGCGACCTTCCAGAGATCCCCGGAGATGTCATTTATCAACGTAGCGCCCAGGCCGACTGCCGCTCTTGCTACCTCGGGTTTGACCGTATCGATGGAGATTCGGATCGACCCTGCGAGTGTTTCTACCACGGGCAGTACCCTGCGCAACTCCTCTTGAACGTCTACTCTCCCAGCACCCGGCCTGCTTGATTCGCCGCCAATATCAACGATGTCTGCGCCTTGTTCGACCATCTCCTTGGCTCTTGAGATAGCCCGTTCATGTGGGAAGTAGAGTCCCCCGTCGTAGAAGGAGTCCGGAGTCACGTTCAATATGCCCATCACGAGAGGACGGTGGCGTCCCCGATCGCCCAGGGCGCTACGTTGCGTGGGCCCGGTCTCGCCGGTCATCGGCCATGGACGAACTGCATTGCCTCGGCTCGGGTTGCAGCGTCGGAACGGAACAACCCCCTCACCGACGACGTCACCGTACGAGTGCCCGGTTTCTTCACCCCACGCATCGCCATACAGAGGTGCTCGGCCTCGACAACGACGAGAACTCCTCGCGGAGCGAGCACCTTTTCGATCGCATCGGCAATCTGAGTCGTCATACGTTCTTGCACTTGAAGACGCCTGGCGAACCCCTCGACGAGTCGGGCCAGTTTGGACAGACCGGTGATCCTTCCATCGGATCCAGGTATGTACGCGACATGTGCCACCCCCATAAAAGGCACCAGGTGGTGCTCGCAGAGGGAGGAGAAGGGAATATCGCGAATCATCACCATCTCGTCGTGATCCGCCGCGAAAGTAACAGTTAGGTGACGTGAAGGGTCGTCCTCGAGCCCTGAAAATAGCTCCTCGTACATCGAGGCGACTCTCGCTGGCGTCTCGATAAGGCCATCGCGGCGCGCGTCCTCTCCGATCGCGTCCAAGATTTCGGCGACCGCGGCTCTCACTCTGTCCGTATCAACTGGCAATGTTGTCATCCCTCCTGCGACGATCTAACACAGGCGCCGGTCGATTCTCGTCGCCGTCGTAGATGTGCACACCGTTTAGGTTCCGGAAACGCTCGCCTACGTCCAACCCGTACCCGACGACGAACTGGGGGGGAATCTGGAATCCAACGTAGCTAAGATCCAGATCAACTCGTTGCTCGCCCTCTTTCACGAGCAACGCACAGATCTCGACGCTAGCGGGGTGGCGAGCCTGGAGATACTTTCTCAAGTAGTTAAGCGTCAGGCCGCTGTCGATGATGTCTTCGATGACGAGAACCCGTCTTCCCGTTAGTTCCGCGTCGAGATCTTTGACGATTCTCACGACTCCCGAAGTTCGTGTAGCGCTGCCGTAAGAAGATACGGCCATGAAATCGATGTCGACGGGAAGAGCTATTGACCTGCAAAGATCGCTCATGAAGACCATCGCACCTTTCAGAACGCCGACGAGGAGAGGTGGATCGTCCAAGTAGTCTTCGGTAATCTGTGCCCCAAGTGCCTTCACTCTTGTGTGGATGGCCTCAGGAGTTATTAAAAGCTTCCCAACGTCGCTACCCGCCCACTCGACAGCGTCGTGCGAAGTTTCCCCGGTCCGCACCTAGCCAACCTTACCCGAGAGCTCCCGGCGGACTCCCAAACGACCATCTTTTCTATACACCCTGTGCCCTCCTGCTATCTCGGTTCCCACAAACTTACCGGATACGACCTCCAACACTCTGGTGACTTCGGCGAGCGACGGCGGGTGGCGGTCGATGATGTCGCTTACGTCGTCTGTGAGCCAACTCCTAATAGCCCTTCTGGCCAACGACAAGGGCGCCGCTCGCACTGCGTTCACGTCGGTTGGGTCTGGAATACTCCTTACACAAAGCTCGTCGAGTAGGTCGGAGTCGTCACGCAACAAGTACGACTCACGTGCGAGGATAGGCACGACGTCCCTCCTAGCGATCTCCGAACAGAGAGGCAACAGCTCGTGACGTATGCGATTGCGCATATGTCTCGGGTCTGCGTTGGAGGGGTCAGTCACCCATGTGATCTCGAACGCTTCACACAACGCGACGGTTTCGAACCTTCGAACTCCAAGTATTGGATGACGTCTACCCGCTCGCATGGCGGACAACCCATCCAAACCGCTGCCACGCAACAGGTTGCACAACACAGTCTCAGCCTGATCGTCCATAGTGTGTCCGGTCGCAACGTCGGCCGGTAGAACGGAGAAACGCGCGTCTCGGGCCCTCGCTTCCAAGTTCGGGCCGTCGGATAGTTCGACGCGCTTCGCGACAAAACTTGCGCCAAACCTCCGAGCTGCTGCCTCGACGATGCCTGCCTCCTCGGCACTCGCGTCACGCAGACCATGATCCACGTGAAATGCGGTTACCTCACATCCAGATGAAATAGCTAATACCATCAGAGCCAACGAATCCGCACCGCCCGAGACGGCGCAGTTGAGTGTTGTGCCGGGTTCTGGAAATGTGCAGCGCTGAAGCAGATCTTTGACAGTAGTGTCCAGCTGACGATCTTGCATCGGTGGATCTACCTCGTTGAAGTCTGTCAACCCACGAGTGTCGTGTCGGGCGTCGCGTTCGCACGAGCGCGGGAAATCCAGGCTTCGGGGTTTCTAATCTCTTCTAGCGAAGGGAGCCAAACGGGTCCTTCCCACACTCGGGCGAACAGCTCTTCTCCGGCGATCCTCTCAACTGTTTCTACGAACTTCTCACCTTCGGCGTACTGGCGTAGTTTCGCCTCCATTCCAAGAAGCTGCTGGATGAGCTTCGCCGATCCTTTGACTTGCGTGCGGCGTTGATGGAGGACCTGGCTAAATCTCTTCGCACCGGGAATCGAGCTAGCACCCGCACGATTCATAACTACGTCACCGTGACCCTCGAGAAGACTCATCAACGCCTGGACCCTATGAAGCGCAGAGAGCTGCTCAGGGGAGGTCACGATGCCGACCAACCCGGATTCGCTGAAAGGATTGCGCCCGGCCACGAGGTCTTCGACGATCTTTTGAACGATCGACGACATCCGGCCCGGGTCCGCAGCGATAGGTGACAGTCCTTCGTTGACGAGGGTGACGAAGTGATCTCGCAGCCACGGTACGGCGGTGAACTGGCAGCGATGGGTGACTTCGTGGATAGCGAGCCACAGCCGGAACTGTCGAGATGGAAACCCAAAGCGCGATTCAATTGCGAAGACGTTTGGCCCCACGTAGTAGACGACGTCCTGTTCGTCTTGATTCTCATCGGTTATCAAGAGGTCGTACTGACCAAGAACGCGTGTGGACATCCAGCCGAGCAAGAGGCCGAGCTGAAAGCCACTGATACTTCCGGCAACTCCTGTCATCTTGTTCGACAGCCGCTTTGAGTCCAAGATTCGCGTGAAGGCACTTGAGTGATGGGATCCGTCGTCCACGACTGGATGAGGCGGATCTTCGGAGCCCGCGAAGCGCTTCGAGCGCCTCATTTCGACCTGAGAGAGAGTGGGTCCGAGCAACCTCTTGGCTGAGGCGACGTTAGCCAACGCCCAGTCGCTGCGACTCGCAACCTTCGCCCTGGCGGGTCCGGCAGGGGAGAGCCATCCCGTAACTTGTGTAACGAGAAACTCCGCTTCGCTGGTCAGGTTGTCAAAGTCAGCTTGCATAGGAGCAACTCGATACGACGGGAGAACAGAGGATCGAGAAGCTGACCAGCTGGCAACGCGCGCAGCAACTGCCCAATCGATCGCTTTTGACTCCGAGGTGACCGCAGAAGGTTGTGTAGAAGTATCCGTCACCTCGCTACGATCCCTTTTCAAGATCGCGCTGCTCAGCGGCGATCGACTCGGCGACTCTCGCAATGAGAGATTCGGGGACCCGGTCACGACAGTGATTGGCGATCACGTGCCGCAACTCGGCCTCAAAACCGGCGGCTTTGGCACAGTGTTGACACCGATCCAAGTGAACGGAGATCTCCCGCCGACGATCGTCGGTTAGTTCTCCATCTAAGTAGTAGTAGAGCTGGCTAACCGCGTCGTTACAGTCGATCTCTCCTGCCTCCCCGTTGCCGCCGGTACACGTTTCAGAGTCCATATCGTCTGCTCGGTCAATTGATTTCGCTACCACGTGACGCCTCCTTCAGTCCGCAAACTCAGCCGTGGCACTTCCAACGAGTCCGCGGGCCCTCGCGAACTCATGCAACGTCTTTTGGAGGGCCTTTCTTCCCCTGTGGATCCTGCTCATCACCGTGCCAACTGGAACGTCGGTGATATCTGATATCTCCTTGTAAGAAAAGCCTTCTACATCTGCCAACAGAACTGAGATCCGGAAGATATCGGGAAGCGCCTCGAGCGCCGACTTAACCTCTTCGTCGGTGAAGCTCGCGAGGGCTTCATCTTCGGCACTCCGGCCGATCGCGCTCGAGCCGACCGGGGAAAGTCGATGGTATAAGTAGAGGTCTTCTACGTCCTCGACGTCGGAGACTTCCGGCCGCC
The DNA here is from genome assembly GCA_021794655.1 of Actinomycetes bacterium. Classification (GTDB taxonomy): domain Bacteria; phylum Actinomycetota; class Acidimicrobiia; order Acidimicrobiales; family RAAP-2; genus JAJYQJ01. The sequence goes on from JAJYQJ010000079.1 coordinate 14,381, forward strand.
TCTTGGCGGCACGATACGAATTGATATAGGTGTTTGTGAGTATCCGATATAGCCACGCCTTGAGGTTTGTACCCTCGCTGAACCCTGCGAATCCTCGAAACGCCTTCAAGTACGTCTCTTGGACTAGGTCCTGAGCGTCCGAAGGCTCGCGCGTCATCCGTAGCGCTGCGCTGTAGAGCGCGGGCATGTACTCCATCGCCAGCTCGCTGAATTTAGCCTGATCGGCCATCGCTGCACCCTACCCACCAGTCGAGACCTCACGTGACCACGGCTGTCTCCGTGGATTCTTTTCCCACTCGACCTGGACAAAGATAGTCTACGCCTTGACGCGGCGCGAGCAATATCTAGTACGGCTCCGCGCTAATCTCGGCCGTGACTCGAGAATCGGCAAGTTGTGACCATGGGAGGCGGCCAGGGATGAACGAGGCACTTCCCCAACTCGGTTTGGTGTGAGTCTGGTGGGCGCGAGACGATGATACGAGTAAGGTCGCTAATTGCTGGTGCTTGGAGAACGTGGCGAGCTGGTCTAGGAGCTGGTCTAGGACAGTTGGGGGTACACGGTCGTCTCGTGCGGGCGGGTCTCGTCGGAATTGTCTGTGTGACCGTTCTAAACGGCTGCGGGCTCGTCAGCTCGAACGCCTCAGTAACTGCGGTTGACACGCAGTACACTGCGGCACGTGCGATAGATCGGAACTTCGTGAACTTGCCGGCAACCGCCGGCGTCTCGGGTTTGATCCGTGCTCCCGGTGGACCCTACCTTCGTGACTCGAACGGGGCGGTTGTTATCCTCCACGGGGTAAACGCGGTGTACAAGCATCCCCCCTTCGAGCTGTTTCCCGCACCGGGCAAGCCATGGAACTTCTCCGCCAACGACGCGCGGCGAATCGCTGCTCTTGGATTCAACGTCGTGCGCCTCGGCATCTTGTGGCAGGGGATCGAACCTGGCTCGGGCGGTCCCAATCAACCCTCTGTCTGTACCCCGGGTCCTCCAGGGCATCCCCACATGTTCAACCTGGCAGTTGCGAATGCGTACCTGGCCCATGTGGCTCAGACGGTAAACCTCTTGGCCAAGTACCATATCTACACGCTCTTAGATATGCACCAAGACGTCTACAACCAGGTCTTCGGAGGGGAGGGGGCACCGGCTTGGGCGGTGTGCACGAACCCGGTGCCGATCTTCAAACTTCCAGGGCGGTGGTCGAGGAACTACGCGAATCCCGGTCTCGACGTTGCGGTCCAGCACTTCTGGAGCAACAACGTCGTTGGTAACCTTCAAGGTGAGTACGACCACGTTTGGAGCGTCGTCGCATCGTACTTTCGCGATAACCCGTGGGTTGTCGGTTATGACCCCTACAACGAGCCGTTCTCTCGAGAGGTGACCGTCGACGACACAATAGTATTTGACTCCCAACTCGAGTGCTTCTACACGGGCAGGGCTCACCCGGGCGAGCTCGAGACCGGAGAACGAGCGACGTGTCCGTCAACCGATCCAGCCTACGGCGTGATCCCTTCTATCCAATCAGCGGATCCAAATCATCTCCTTTTCATAGAGCCGGACATCTACACGACAAGTGGGAAGCGGCCAAACCTGTTGGGTCCTATGAACTTTCCGTCGCTCGTCTTTAACTTCCACGTATACTGCAGCCATCGGAACCCACACACCGGCGCTCCAACGAGCCTCACTGAGTGCGTCAACCAGCAGATAGTTGCGATGGGTCGCCGCGAGCAGGAGCGAGTTCGGCTTTCTACCCCCGATCAACCCGGAGGGCCCGCATGGTTCATGAGTGAGTTTGGCGCAACGAGAAGCGTGCCACTGCTCACGGCGATTACTGCCAATGCGGACGCGTTGGGCCTCGGCTGGTCGTACTGGGCGTGGAAGTACTACAACGATCCGACGGGTAGCTCGCAAGAGGGCCTGGTAAGTCACTCGGGTAAGCTGGAGCCGTCCGCGGCCGTCCTTTCAAGGACGTATCCTCAATTGGTGGCTGGTATCCCGGTTGGTTACTACTTCGACCCAAAATCTGGCGCGTTCTCGTTGACCTTTTCGCCGTTTCACAGTACCCACGCTATTACTTCGATCTTTATATCCTCGAGCCACTACCCAAACGGGTACTGTGCGAAAGTGACCGGGGGAAGGATCGTCTCGACACCGGGCGCGTCCCACCTACTCGTTACGACCGAGCGCTCTGCTACTTCAGTGAGCGTCTCCGTCGTAGCGGGGCGGTGCAAGAAGGCGTCTTGAGGTCCGAGATGCGACGCGATAGCGCTCCGATAGGGAACCCGTCTGGATGGAACCCGTCTGGATGGAACCCGTCTGGATGGAACCACTGGTTTTGCGACCGCGACGGAGTGCCGGTGATGTCGTGGCCTCCTCTGGACGCGTTGGGAGTCGAGGCGATCGTCACCACTCGAGACGGAGGAGTCTCGGTGGGGCCATATGAGTCACTCAACTTGGGACTCACGGTCGGTGACGACCCGGGCAACGTTGTTACTAACCGTTCTATAGCTGCCCGGCTTGTCGGATCCTCACTCGACGACCTGGTGCTAGGCGACCAGGTCCACGCGAACAGGACAGCTGTGGTGACCGGAGAGCACCGAGGACGCGGAGCACGCGACCGTCGTGACGCGCTCGGCGGAACCGACGCGCTTGTCACGGTGGACCCTGGAGTTGTCCTGGCTGTCCTCGTTGCCGACTGCGTGCCGATCGTCTTGTTCGACCCGGCGGTACCCGCGCTCGGTGTAGTCCACGCCGGGTGGCGAGGTCTGGTCACTGGGGTCATCGCTTCAGCGGTTGCAGCGATGGTGGACCTCGGGAGTGACCCGTCTGGCGTCACGGCGGGGATCGGACCTGCCGCATCCCCAAAGACGTACCAGGTTGGCAACGACGTTGCGACCGAGATACAAAGGATGCTGCTCGTCACCCCCGGTTCCCGGTGTGCCGGAGTCGCCCCTGAGGTCGTCGCTCAAGTCATGACACCCCATGGGTCTGATCGTTGGCTGCTCAACTTATGGGAAGCGAGCAGGACAATGCTCGTCTATTCCGGGATTCATCCCGAGAACATCCTCGTCACCGACGTGGCGACCGGTGGATCTGGTCCATTCTTCAGCCACAGACAGCACAACCCCTGTGGCCGCTTCGCACTTCTCGCGAAGCTGCGCAACTAAGAGGCTCGGTGGTCGAGCGGAGAGTCGACGCGTCGCTCGCTAGCATGGGGACAAGATGACGACGTACTCCGACGAGACGCACTCCGGCAAGACGAACACCGGCAAGACGAACACCGACGAGACGCACTCCGGCAAGACGAACTCCGGCAAAGTGTGAAACGGAAGAACACGTCCAACGACCCCTTTACCTACGAGGGGTATGACTTAGAGGGTCGCGAGGGAAAGATACGCCTCACGTGCCGATACTCGATCGGAGAACTTGAGTTCAACGAGATCGTCACGTTCGACTCTCCTGAGTCTCGTATGTCAGAAGGACTAGATGAAGCGGCGCGTCTCGTATTCCTTCTCGCGGGAGTCTCGTACTACAAGACGAAGGCTCCGTCGACGATAGATCTGGGGAACGTGAGGACGACCGGATCGGAACGAGAGTTCCTACTCAACTACTACCGGTCCGGACTTGCGGAGTTCGCATATCGAAACCGTCTCGATCTCTCCGATATCGTTGTCGTTGGTCCTGAGCGCGACGATCACGAGCCGGTTCAGTACAAGAGCGACCCCGGCAGGCCTCTCGTGCCGTTCGGGGGAGGAATCGACTCGATCGTTGCGGTGGAGTCGGTCAAGGCGAGCTTTCCCGAAGCTGCACTGTTCGTCGTGAGCCCTCCTGGTGAACGCTTCGATGCGATCGAGAATGCGATTGGGGTCACGGGTTTAGAAGCGATCCGTTGCGAGCGCGAGATCGACCGAGGGCTCCTCAACTCTAAAGAAGTGGGGTTTCTAAACGGCCACGTTCCGATCACGGGGATCATCTCAGCGGTCGCGGTGATGGCCGCTGTTCTCCATGGCCGTGACTGTGTCGTCATGTCGAACGAATGGTCGGCGTCGTTGGGAAATCTGCTCTTTGACGGCCGGGAGGTGAACCACCAGTGGTCAAAGGGCGTAGAGTTCGAGCGGGAGTTCCGCGATCTGCTCACAGATACCTTCGAGGACGGACCGGAGTACTTCTCGATCCTGCGGCCCCGGAGTGAGCTCTGGGTGTCCAAGCGCTTTTCTGAACTCTGCTCCTATCACAGGGTGTTCAGGAGCTGTAATCGAGCGTTTCATCAAGATAGAGAACTCAGGTTGGAGTCGTGGTGCGGCGAGTGCGACAAGTGCTGCTTCATCGATCTGATCCTGTCCGCGTTCATGGACGCAAGAGAGCTCAAAGAGATCTTTGCTCCCTACGAACCGCTCGAAAACCCAGATCTCGTCGAGAAGTTCCGAACTCTTCTCGGAATCGACGAGCGGTCCAAACCCTTCGAGTGTGTAGGGGGAGTTGACGAGTGCCGTGCCGCGATAGTCCTTAGCTCGCGTCGCGAGGACCGCTCTAACAGCGCGCTACTTCAACGCCTTGCAAACGAATTACGCGACGCGTCCGCTGGAGGCCCTGCTGAAGTCGACTGCACGACGTTGCTGGCCCCACTCGGCGATCACTACATCCCCGACGACTACTTAATTGCCGATTAGTTGCCGATGACGCCCAGAGTCCGGATCAAGTGGAGCGAGCTTAGCGACGCGAAAGTGGGTGTCTGGGGTCTCGGTGTCGAGGGGCGGGCTAACTTGAGAAAGCTAACGGCACTCGGAAACACTGCGGTCCTCGTCGAAGACGACGATTCGAGGGTGACCGCCTCCAAAGACCCACCTGTGCTCTTTGGGCGTGAAGGCTTTGATGCACTTCTCCAATGTGAGGTGGTGGTGAAGTCTCCAGGCATTAGCCGTTACCGACCTGAAGTCGCTGAACTTCAAGCCGGTGGCGTCAAAGTTGTCGGCGGGCTCGGACTGTGGCTGGAAGAGGCTCCTCTCGATAGGGTCGCGTGCATTACTGGTACGAAGGGAAAGAGTACGACGACTGCGGTCGCGGGATATCTGCTCGAACGGATGAACTACCGATGTATGGTCGGCGGTAACATCGGGATTCCACCGTGGGACCCGGCTGCGGGCGATAGCTTCGACTACTGGATTGTCGAGACGTCGAGCTTCCAGGCCACCGACATCACGGTGTCGCCGGCGGTGGTGGCGGTTACAACTCTGCACCCGGACCACATTGATTGGCATGGGGATACCGACTCGTACTTCAACGACAAACTCTCGGCGTGCACTCAACCTGGACCACACGTGACTGTCGCAAACGCGCAGAGCTCACTCGTTGTCGAGCGACGCGAGCTCTTGGGGGAGAGAGTGCGTTGGGTCGATCCGGGCCTGACCGGTTCTTCCGCTCGAGATGAGAGATGGATTGACAACTTGATGCTCCGCGGTGAGGCGGGGCGCGCGAACGCACTAATCGCCCAGGCGGTCCTTCAAGAACTTGGCGTTCAAGATGCGTACGACGTCGAAGCGTTGGCCCGCGCGTCCGTCGGGTTCCAGCCACTGAGGAGCAGGCAGGAGTCCCTCGGGACCGTCGAAGGGGTCGAGTTCGTAGACGACAGCCTCGCAACCAACGTGATCTCTGCGATAGCGGCCCTCGACGCGTTCGACGATCGTAGGATCGCCGTTATCCTCGGAGGCTACGACAGAGGCATTGACTACCGCCCTCTAGCGGATAGAATCTGCGAGCGGACACTCCCGACTTTCGTCGTCACTTTGCCCGACAACGGCACTCGAATTGGATCGGAGATCGAGGCGGTCGCCGAAGACCGAGTCCAAGTGGTGAACGAGGGAGATCTAGCCTGCGCTGTTAGAGCGGCGTTCGAGTGGTCACGTCCGGGTGGGGTCGTCCTGCTCTCGCCGGCGGCTCCAAGCTTCGGGGCGTTCCGTGACTACCGGGAGCGCTCCGAGGCGTTCAGGGAAGCGATGCGCGCTTGCGAAGATCGTGATCGGATCGAACGAGGATAGCGTCATCCGGTCCCTGTGAGACCGACCACCGGCTTGTTCAACGCCCGACCGGCCATCGAGCCGAAGAACCCGGCGTCGCCGAAGGCGAACACACCCCCGTCGGAGGCGACGAGCCAGTAACCTTTGCCGTCAGGGGTCGAGGCCATCCCGACGATCGGCTTGTTCAACGCCTGAGCGCCCATCGAGCCGAAGAACCCGGCGTCGCCGAAGGCGAACACACCCCCGTCGGAGGCGACGAGCCAGTAACCTTTGCCGTCAGGGGTCGAGGCCATCCCGACGATCGGCTTGTTCAACGCCTGAGCGC
>JAJYQJ010000013.1 GCA_021794655.1 Actinomycetes bacterium
GCCAGATGCTTCTCTTGTACACCTCTTGACCACTCAGAGAGCTGCTGGCGTCCGTGGCGGCCCATGCGGCGGCGTTGCTTGGTCTTTTGCTCGATACCTCTGACGTCTCCTACGACGAGGCATCCGGTGGTGTGCTCTTTGACGTGGTTCGTTGCCTTCCGTGCGACTTGATGGTCGAAGTCCTTGAGTGCCAAGCGGGCCTTTCCCTTGACGCGCTTTTTCGCTGACAGGAGGCGCCGATGTTTGCGAGATCCGTTCTTGCATCGGCTTAGTTTGCTCTGCAGTCCACCGACAGACTTGTTGCGTTGCCGCTTGATCGCTCGTGCCTCTCGGCCGTTGATGATGGTCACCTCGATGGTCTGCTCGTCCACGAAGGTCGCAAGCGCCATCGAGTTGATGACGCCCTCGTCTATTGCGGTCACGTTGTCGCCGGTGGAGACGTTGCGCTCGGTCGCATATGGAATGTGAAGCGAGAACTGCCTGTTGTCGATGTCCCAGCAGAGCTGGATCTCGCCCCAGAGCTCGTGGGTCACAGGCACCGCCGTTGCAGAGTCGATCACAGTCGGCAAGTCCAACACGATGCCGGGCCTTCCCCGCCCGAGAGACAGGTTGAGCCTGCCGTCAGGTCGTATTCGCCACCCATATCCTTTGGAGAACGACAGTGGCCGGTAGTTCTTCTTTCGCCACGGTGCCCGCACATTCATGTTGTTCTTAGCGTTGGTGCGAGAGGTCTTGATCGCCTCGTGGAGGTCGTGAGCGATAGCCTCGGTCGTGTGGGCATGAAGTGGGCGTTGCTCTTGGGCAATAGAGGTAAGGAACGACTGGATGTCGTACTTGCCGGGACTGCGCTTCGCTTTCCACTCCGCATGCACCCAGTCGACCGCCTGATCCCAGAGAAGAGCGGCAGTGTGATGTGCATCGTGGGCTCGCCGGTAGTTCGCTCCCGACAGCGTGACCGGGACGATGGCCGTTCGCACGCTCTTGTGTTCTTCCCCGGCCATCTATGTCAGTATATCAGGCGCCAGTGGTCTACGGCTAGTCTTTCGAGATGGACGTAGGACGTTTCCGAACAGGTCGGCATGTGGTCTATAAGTTGCACGCACACATCGTCCTCGTCCCCAAGTACCGCAGGAAGGTCATGACAAAACGTGTGGCAGATTCCCTGCGGGAGACGTTTGGGGAGGTGTGTGCCCGCTACGGGGCGACGCTCGACGCTTTCGAGACCGACAAGGATCACGCCCATCTGCTGGTGTCCTACCCGCCGAAAGTTGCGCTCTCGACGCTCGTCATGTCGCTGAAGACGATCTCTTCCATGCGGGTGCGCCAACAGCACTGGCCGGAGATCACTCGCGCCCTGTGGGGTGAGCACTTCTGGTCCCCCTCGTACTGCGTTGTCTCGGCAGGTGGCGCCCCGCTTGAGATCATCAAGACGTACATCGAGAACCAGCAGTCTCCCAACCGACCCGGCCGCCCTCTGGCTATCAAGCGGCCTTGACCCCGCCCTTGCAGACGTGGATTGCGGCCGCGGTTTGTTCAACTTTGAGGATTCATTGACTGATCCATCAGTCTAATATGAAGATCAGGATGCGTCGAGCCATTAGTGAAGACGAGAAAGAACAGCGCCGTCAGGAAATCCTGGCCGCGGCCAAGGTTGTATTCGCCCGCGATGGCTACCACGCGACCACCATGGCCGACGTCGCGAAGTTAGCCGACATCTCCTATGGATCCCTCTACTGGTACTTCACATCAAAGGAGTCTTTGTTCCATGCGCTGATGGCTCAAGGAGAGCAAAGTTTACGCGCCCATGTGGAAGCCGCCATCTCGGCCGGGCCACGCAAAGACGATCTAGTAACCCTTGAGTCTGCAGTTCCGTTTCGCAATGCAGTCAGGGCGACGTTTGAGTTCTTCGAATCCGACAGCGCACTCGTCAAACTCCTCTTTCGCGATGCGCAGGCAATGGGCGGTGCGATCGAACGTCATCTATTTGGCATCTACGAAGGATTCATATCCGACATTGAATCGATCATTACGCAAGCACAACGCGACGGTGCGATTGTCCGTGCCCCAGCGCGAATGGTTGCTTTTTCCATCGCGGCCCTTGTGGGACAAGTGGCTCTCAGGCGGGCTGTCACCGACGACGGGTTGTCGGCGACCGAAGTCGCAGACTACGTAGTCCAGCTTCTCTTGAATGGGCTACTTCCAAGAGAAGAACGTTAAGCGTTGATCGACTCAGACCCATCACCGATCGTTATCTGTCGAGCCTTCTTAGACCAAACAGCACGACCACGCGATTCACCACGGATGCGCTGAGCCAGCCTAGGCTTGAGACGTGACCGATCACCCTAGCCAAGGTGCCAGAACGGGAGTCAGCGATATTGACGAAGCTCTGGCTATAGTACGAAGCAGAGGTGGACGTATCACCACCACAAGACGCCTTCTACTCGAGGCTCTCTTCAACGAGCGTGGACACCTAACCGCAGACGAGTTGGCCAACCTGGTCAGGCGGCAAGCACCGACGATTCACATCTCAACGATCTATCGAAGCTTGGAAGACCTCGAACAACTTGGATTGGTCGTGCATACCCACGTCGGACACGGCCCGACCGCTTACCACCTCGCATCGCATATTTCTTCCCTCGCCCACGGTCACTTTCTTTGTGAAGAGTGTGGCAGCGTGAGTGAAGTCCCAAGCACATTTTTCAAAGAGCTATCAGCCGGCGCCCTGATACAGTTTGGGTTCAAGATAGACATCCACCACCTTGCTCTTGTCGGTAAGTGTAGAAACTGCGCGTAGTGCTGACGTCCACTCGAACCATAATCAGCGTTGTGTTCGCAGTACTCGCCGCTATCGCAAGCGGCATGTCCCTTCTCACACAACACCAGGCAAACGTATCGCTCGATCATTCAGACGCCTTGACGTCTGAAGGTCACGTTTCGCGGTTACACCGCGGACTTGATCTCCTCAGAGATCCAATTTGGCTGATCGGCACGGTATTCTTGAGCTTGACATTTGTTCTCGGGGCGATGGCTCTCTACTTTGGGCAGCTCGTCGTTGTTCAACCAATATTCGTTCTTGAACTGGTAGTGACACTACTCCTCCGCCGGCTTTGGCTTCACGATCGAATTGCCACAAAGACTTGGCTCGCAGCAGCCGTCCTTTGTGTGGGTTTGACGGGATTTCTCGTCACCGCAAACCCCCAAGACACGTCGAATGGAACCTCTGCCCTGCGTTGGACAACGGTAGTCCTGGCTTGGTCTGCAATTGTCTGCGTTCTGCTCTTGATAGCGAGGCGAGGATCCGACGTGAGGCGAGCTGCAATGTACGGTGCGGCCGCTTCAGTCGTGTGGTCAATAGACGCCGCCTTCGTCAAAGCGGCGACGCTCGTTCTAAAGGCAACTGGCTGGAGTGGGATGTTCGTCCACTGGCCACTATATGCTCTAGTGGCCACGGGTATCCTAGGTGAGCTGATGGTTCAAAGCGCGCTGCATGCGGGGCCACTTTCTGCATCGCAACCCGCTATGTTGATCGTAGAGCCTTTGGCCGGCATTCTTGTAGGCATACAAGTATTCGGCGAACACTTGCGAAGTAGCCCATTGGCGATTTCTGGGGAGATACTCTTTCTCGCAACAATGGTGTTGGGGGTCCTATTCATAACCAGATGGGCCCCACCGCGGCTTTCTCCCAGGGTTATGACGAGTAAATCGTAGAACAGTGAGGAAAGCAAGTTCTAACTGTTCCTTAACTGTGCGGCGCGAAAGACCGGCGCTGCTCCCTATTCGCAGTACTCCTCGACTAGCCTGAATAGGTACCCTTGCATAAGCGTTAGACTAGCCGACCAAGCGGTCTCTGGAATAGTCCACCAGTCCATTCGAGTTGATCAGACGATGACACGTTCGATCACTGCGAGGTTCTCGATATGAACGACAGTTGCAACCTGACACATCGATACGTCCAAGTCCGCTCTTTAACAGAACTGCTCGCTTCGTCGCTCTCACCCGAGGACCAAAGCGTTCAGTCCATGACAGAAGCAAGCCCGACCAAATGGCATCTCGCACACACGTCCTGGTTTTTCGATACTTTTGTCTTGACTCCTTACATAACGGGACACTCTCCAATGCCACCGAGCTACGCATACCTTTTCAACTCCTACTACGAAACCGCCGGCCCTCACTACCCACGCTCACTGCGCGGTCTGATCTCTCGCCCAGGCTGTGAGGAAGTGGCACAGCTTCGCAACGCTGTCGACTCCTCTATGGCTCGTCTCTTTGAAGCTGGTCCCACCGACGAGGTCGCTGGCCTCGTCGAGCTTGGGTTGCATCATGAACAGCAACACCAAGAGCTCATCTTGATGGACATCAAACACGCATTTTCGTTCAATCCGGTTGCGCCGATCTTCCAAGAGAGCACGGCCGTGCGCAACGATACCCATGACTCACTACAACCGGTTGGTTGGCTGACGCACCCCGGCGGCGAGGTCACGATCGGGACTTCTGGCAACGAATTCCATTTCGATAACGAAGGCCCGGCACACAGAGTACTCCTCCAACCCTTCGAGTTATCCGATCGTCTCGTGACGTGTGGAGAATGGCTCGATTTCATGAACGACGGCGGATACGAGCGCCCCGAACTCTGGTTGTCCGACGGGTGGGCTAATGTCCAAAGCAACGATCTTCACTCTCCGCTCTACTGGAGATACAACGCTGCGCAAGACGAGTGCCCTTTTGAACACTGGCTGCCGCAGTCTGGTGCTTCCACAACTTCGCCTCGACACACAGTTGAAACATCACGTAGTGATTGGACTATCTTCACTCTCGCGGGAGAGAAGCAGCTCAACTCATACGAACCTGTCTGCCATATAAGCCTCTACGAAGCAGACGCCTATGCACGGTGGTCAGGTGCTCGCCTGCCGAGCGAGTTCGAATGGGAAGCCGTAGCTTCACAACTACCAGTCCAAGGAACGTTCATGGACTCTCGCGTCTTGCATCCCCAACCCGCCACACATGGATCAAGCAGCGGTCAGGTATACGGCAACGTTTGGGAGTGGACTTCAAGCGCATACTCCCCATATCCGGGTTTCCGCCAACCACGCGGCTCAATCGGCGAGTACAACGGTAAATTCATGGTCAACCAATACGTCTTGCGAGGCGGATCTTGCGTTACCCCAGAGGGGCACATTAGATCCACATACAGAAATTTCTTCCCGGCAGCTTCCAGATGGGCATTCTCCGGACTAAGGCTCGCAAGGGACCACTGAGACTGTGCACGAGCCAAACTCCGTAGAGGTTCATACTCACCTGACTTCTGATGAAATCCAGCGATCATTAGAAGAAGACGTACGAAAAGGACTTCTCGGACCCGTTAAGTCACTCCCTCCGACCTGGTTCTACGACGACGAGGGAAGCCGGCTGTTCGAAGAGATCACAGAACTCGACGAGTACTATCCGACGCGAGCAGAACGTGCTCTCTTGAAGAATCACGCGCGCGAAATAGCTCAAGCCTCACAAGCCACGACACTAGTAGAGCTCGGTCCAGGATCGTGCGCCAAGTCACGAATCTTGCTCGACGCTATGCGTCACAATAACGCGCTCGAACGTTACATTGCTATGGACGTCAGCGAAGAGATGATCGTTACGTCCGCACATGAGCTCACGGCAGAGTACAGCGGTTTGAAGGTAACGGCGGTCGTCGGCGATTTTCGTCGTCATCTTCAATATATTCCACCAGTGGACCGCCAACTTATAGCATTCCTGGGAGGAACGATTGGGAATTTCACCCCACTCCAGCGGGAAAAGTTTCTCTTTGATCTCAACTGCTCGATGGACGCGAGCGACTATCTTCTAATCGGTGCTGATCTCGCAAAAGACCCCAAGCTCATGGTTTCCGCGTACGACGACGCGTCAGGGGTAACCGCTCGATTCAACAAGAACTTATTGAACGTCTTGAACAGCCGGCTATCGGCTGACTTCGATCCCGACCTTTTCGACCACGTAGCCATTTGGACTCCCCGCGATAGCCGCATCGAGATGAGGCTTCGCTCGCGAGTGGACCAATCGATCCATTTTGCGACAATCAACCTGACCGTTGCATTCGTCGCTGGAGAAGAACTCTTGACCGAGATAAGCACTAAGTTCAATCCACATCAGCTCGAATCTGAACTGCGAGAGTCCGGTTTCGTCTTGGATAAGGTGTTCGGGGCATACGAAGGCGAGTTCCTCTTGGCACTCGCGCATCCGCACTGCTGAGAGTAACAATGCTAGATATGCGATCGATAGTGACGACGCCAGATCAATCGGTAGACACCTGTCAGCCGCGGTATTGAACGCAGCCCTGGAATGAACGGCAACAGGACCAAGAGCGCTGTCAACACCATCATGATCGACCAGACTTCAAGGTCACCGTTGGGAGATGTCTTAATTGGTGGGACCTGGTACCAGAACGTGTACAGCCAGAGCCACGCCTGCCCAGGATAGTTACCCGTCTCGTTCATCATTCCCCACTGTGTGCCCTGGAGATGGCGGGCCTGAGCCAGATTCGATAGGTAACTTCCGTCGGCAATAAACATGAGAGGTTTCGTATAGTCGGTCTGATAGAACTGCCGGTTACTGAGTAGCGCCCCGTCAAGGGCTCCCGATCGAGCCATCGAGGTCAGCGCGCTCATCATCTCCGCGACGGGTCCGTAGTGGCCCGGACGCACGACCACTGCGCCGCCGACGAATCTTGCAGAGGCAACAGCCTTTTCATACGCACTATCCCAAGCATTGCGCATCGACGCGGGTGCCGACAGGTATCGACCAATGGCGCGATCGAGTGCGGGCCTGTTGGGAAGTGTCTTAAGAGGTCCGATCACGTAGTCAAGCGAGGTGTCGATAGGGTGGTGTACCCCCATCCAGCGTTCTGGCGATAACGGCCCGATTGACTGGGTAGCTCCCGGCGTTGCTGAATTGTAAGGCGGTCCATAGTTCGCCGTCGCGCTGGTCCCATCGAGTTCGGTAATCGCAGTCTGCGCGAATCCAACTGGGGAGTTCATTGACCAACTCTTGATAGTCACCGGCGCTTCATCAGGTGAGGAAAACAAGAAAGCGAATACGACAACGAGTAGTCCGACGACGAGCAACGCCACAATGAACTCTTTTGCTAAATCATAAGGAACATAAGCGCCGTGGAACTCCTCGACATCACGATCGGGCTTGAACGAACGGCTTCCGCCACTATGGTCGCGTCGCATCCAGCCCCGTCCCATGTATTGGCGCCGCTAAACTAATCATCGCCACCGCTTCTGGATGCGACAGCCGCTTCCGCGTTGCCCGCCGAACTCTCGGCCAACTCCTCCCCAGAGAGTTCCCGCCTTGAACTGGCACCATCTCGGCCACCCGTGTTCTGCACTTCGCCATCTCTATCGAACGGCGGGACAACCCCGCGATGCCTCACCATTAACACGTGGAGCCCAACCAACGCTACGACTCCGAGCGGCAACAAAGTTATGTGCCACATAAGCATCTGACCGAAGTTCATTACGTTAAAGAACGATCCCGCTCCGGTCGCATTGATGCCGTCTTTGGCTTGGGTTGCTATCCACTGGGAGTCAAAGTTCTGCTGCGACAGGTACCCGGTAAATGCGGCACCGACCGAGATGAGAAACGACACGACTCCAGTTATCCAAGTGAGCTGGCGCTTGCCCCTCCAAGCTGCCATGAAGAACTTTCCCCACAGGTGGACCACCATGAAGAAGAAGAAAAACTCAACGCTCCAAAGATGGAGCGAATTGACAAATAGACCGGTTGAAGACGTATGCCACCATGACGGCCCGCCAAGGGCAAGCACAATTCCGGTCAAGATGACAAACGAAAGACTCGCAAGTGTGAGCACACCAAAGACGTATATCCACGACGCTACGTAGGCGGGTTGACGATCAGGAAGTAGCTTTGAGGGAGGGAACGCATCTTCAGCAACCTTCCTCAGTTTGGCGGTCCACTGTTTGGCATCTTCGGGGAGGGGAGCTGTGGGATCAGCCATCCTTGCCCTCATCGCGACGGAAGGGAACGAGTATCGCCGCGACAAACACAACCACCATCACTAGTATTACAACGAGATTACCGAGCGATATCTGGATAAAACCCCAATGAATATAGCGTCCGGGATCACTGAGGTTGAAGACCGCAACGAACGGGTCGATCTTCACGAGCACCTCAATTCCTCCGGAGGTGGACCGAGTGACTCACGCGGCCCAATGCACCGTTTGGTCCGACAACTCCTATCATCCAGAGACCGATAGTTAACTGGCACTTCGTAGTAGTCTAAGTGTTGCGCAGACCGAAATCAACTGTTGGGGACAGCCTCGCTCACCAAGCGGGTTCGGTCAACCAACTATTTTCATCTGTGGCCGGTAAACTACAGCCTGCCAACTACCGGTGAGCTGAACTCTGCACAAAAGAGTGCAAGCCTCAATCAACCAAGCTGCGGCATCTGAGTGCAAAGTGCCTGGGGGAAGCTCGAGAACAATTCCCCTACGCGAGTGGTCTTGTCTCACCTTCCACGTTGGCGGCGTATCGAGCCCGGCACGGCTGAGCTGGCCCATCCCATGGCTACCGCATGGATGCAGTAAGCCAATAGATGCGCCAACCCCGGGCTGACTGGAGCGTTTCGGCGGCAAGTAAGTTCCCATGGTTGACATCGTCGTTGGTTGCCCAATTAACGCAGAAAACCCACCAAAAAGCCCCGTTGACGCTCTTGTCGATCCATCGGTTAGGCCGGGAAGAAGGTTCATCCATCCATCGCTAGCTTCGTCAAGTTTGGACATCCAAGAAAGGACTAACTCAGTTGAGTCTGGAACAAACTCGAACTGCTCCACTTCTCTTCTCACCGTTCACGTTCTAGTACAACAACACGCATCCTGTACACAACCTAGGGTGCGACTTCAGATTTCGTTCACAAATACGATGTCAGACGTTGACATTTCGCGGCCATCGGGAAGAATCAGATAGAGACCGTAGCCCTCAACCTCCGAGATCTGTTCAAAACCAGCTTCTCCAGATACTGCGAGAGCTGTTGCCAAACAGTCCGCAACTGTAAGGCTTGCTCCAACCACCGTCGCAGATCCCGGTTCATTGACAAGGCGGCCAGTGTGGGGGTCGAAGAGGTGGCTCCCACGCTCGTAACTTCCTGAAGTTGCGACTGAATCAGACGTCTCAATAACGCACGCTAACGCGTCCGCCTTCCACGGATGCTGGATTCCTATCCGCCATGCATCCGACTTTGGGGGACGACCAAACGTAGCCAGGTCTCCGCCGGCGTTCACCATGCCGGCGTCGATGCCGGCTTCTATCAACAGATGCGTAATCTGCTCGATCGCCCAACCCTTGACGAGACCGGTTGGATCTACACCTCCAGGCAGTGCCCAAGGGTCGAACCAACCTGAACTAACTTCAACCGCCCAAGAGCAAATCTCTAATACCTCGGAGATCTGAGGGGGTACTTCCCCAATACCTACCTCACCACGGCGTAGACGGCTCATCGGGCTCTCGGGTTTCCATGTACTAAACACTCCGTCTACGACATGCAACTGATCACACGCTGCTGCCACAGTCGAGCGAGCGCGATCTCTCGATATCCCTGAAAAGTAGAGCTCAAAGGAGACGACGGTACCCATAACCTCTTCGTCGTGGATAAGGACTTCTGACTGCTCCGAGGCCAGGCTCACTTGAATTTTAGCTTCTTGAGGGCAGACTGGAGGGAGGTCGCGTATGCTTCGCTTGTGTACGTAGCTCCCGAAATCCCGTTTATGTTTGCACTCTGTGCCGACATAACTTCGGACTTCAACATCGGTATCACCTGAGACGCGAGCTGCTGGGAGTACTGATCGGCAGTCTGGAGATTCACCACGGTGACATCGGTTATCTTGTTGGCACTCACCGTTACTTTTACCGACAACATCCCGTAGCCGTACTGCTCACTTGAGCCGACCGCGCTATTCGAAGATGAACCCGATGCTGACCCTTTGGTCACCCTAGATGGTGCGTTAGAAGCTCCCGGCGGGGGGGAACTAGCGGCGGGTCTTGATGACCCAGAGCGTGGCGGGGCGGCTCCCGTCGCACTTCTTTGGCCAACTTGGCCGGGTGGAAGTGCCGAAAGTCTCGTCTTGGAATGCAGCCCGACTACCAGGGCAAGTCCCACAACTGCACCAACTGCGACCGTCCAAACGCGCTTCATCTCCCACGCTCCGTGTCGTTCAGTCCTGATTTCATAGACTGAACGCTTCGTGGTGAATCCGTTCGGGAGAAATACCGATCTCACGAAGCATCCGTCCTACGTCGTGCACAAATCCCTTGGGACCGCACAAGTAGACGTCTCGCTGTGTGAGGTCTGGAACCAGATTTCGCAACGTCGTCTCATCAAAACGCACTTGATCGCGCGGCCCAACAAACTCATGGAATGAACCCCTGCGGTGTTTGGCCAAACTCACCAACTCGTCACGAAATACGACGTCTTCACCTTGAGTAGCTCGCACCACGACGATCGGCTTCGCAGTCTTGGAGAGGTCTTCGAGTAGCGAGCGCATGGCGGTGATGCCGATCCCACCCGCGATGAGCACGGCTTTGCCGCTACGAAGTGCGTGAGGCGTGAACGCTCCATAAGGGCCTTCGATCGCAACACGCGTACCGGGGCGAAGGTTCACCAACGAGGAGGAGTGGTCGCCGACATGCTTGACCGTCAAGCGCAGATAAGGGGGGCGAGGAACCGCGGAGAGAGAGTACGGATGTGCCTGCCACCACATCTTAGGTGTCAAGAAGCGCCACTCGAAGAACTGGCCACCTGATACCCTGAGTCGCTCCAAGTGCCTCCCCGAGCATATGACCGACGTGATCCCTGGTGATTCCCGACGAATTTCCACAACTCTCAGCCCGTGTCGCAGCGTTCGAAATACCGGCAGTCCCACGCGAAATACCAAAACCAGACCAGCCGTTGCCAACCAGATAAACGACCACAAGATCCTCGCCAATGGATGACCGACAAAAGACGGCCCGAGAGCAATGACATGCGCGAACGAGAGAGCGAGCGCGAGGTACATGTATAGGTGGATCGACCACCATACTTCCCTACGGAGCCGACTGCGGATGAAACGAATCGATGAAATCCCGATTATAACCATAATCACAAGAGCGACTGTGGCAATGATCATATATGGATAAGAAGTAACCATCACGTTCAGCTCGTGGAAGAGACCACTTTTCGCGCTCTGCGCGTATCCAATGGTGATGAATAGAGCGTGCGCTACAAGAAGGCCGATCGGCCAAGGTCCAAGCCTGCGGTGAAAGTGCAGTAGACCGTCGAAGCCAACTATCCGCTCCACTATCGGAAGTCTGCTCACAAGTAACAGCATTACCAAGGCCAGATACATGCCGACTAGCCCCGTGAGATTGCCTATGAATATGTTCACACCACCAGGCGCCACCAACTGGCTCTTGGTCTCCGCAGTCAGCGCCGATCCGATGGTGGCGCCCAACCCGAGACCGACGACGAGAAGCACCAACTTTCCGACCAGCGCACGAGGTGGTCGTGAGGGCAGTGAGGTGGGAACTTGGGCACGAGACTTCTTCCGGGTGGAGGCAGGAGGCTCAAAGGTGATCGTAGTCATTCAAGTTCGCAAGTGCAGTTGGGGCAAGACACCGAAGCTAGTTAGGCTTTCTATGAGCCGCCGAAGTCACATCCGTGCCCGTCAGCTCAGTCATGGGACCAGTATCGCCGCTGGAACATGACAAGAACATGAAGACCCGCTACCTCAAGAGAAACTCATACCCCTTATCACCAGGTCTTAAGAGAAGACTATCCCGGAGCGCCGGTGGCAACGAGTCCGGCAGGTCCCGACCCAAAGACTCGCAAGAGATTGCCTGTCATCTTCCTCAAGACTCCCGCCGCACACGTCTGCCCGGCTGGACAGCCATTTAACGCTGGGATCCAGAAGTTGGTCCCGCTTTCGAAGACTCCTGCGTTACTCGGAGCCCATGTGTAGTAGGTCGTATCGGCATACATACTCTTATTGCTAAAACCGATTGTCACCGGCGAGTGCGTAAGCAACTGGACGTTTGGAGGGTTGGGCCGGCTCGGGAGGTACTCGTTGAAGTCAAACCTCAGCACTCCTGGAATCTGAGATCCGTTGTGAAGCCCGGTGCCCGCGAACAACCACGACGAAGCGTCGGTCACAATCATCGGGAACGCGGTCGTATTGTTGAATCCAACATAGCTCGATCCCACTAGCGTACTGGCGGGATCGTTTGCGGGAGGCTGTCCCCACCAGTTCTGGGTGACCCGTGCGTTGTCTACGCCATAAAGTGGGTCAGCGGTTGGATCACGGTAGTTGACTATCTGCATGTCAGGGCCCAGGGGTGAGGACTGATACCGTATCTTTCTGAGAACGGGACTCGCTCCGAAGAAGATTAGATTCACACCCTGATTCCTCGCGTTGGTAGCGGCAACCCTCATGCTTTGCGACCACTCTTCGTCATGCCCGAGCGAGAGGAGGGCTTTGTGGTGGACGAGCAAGCTGCCATGTACTGCAAGAGTCGTATCTGTCCAGTAGGTAACGTCTAAGCCGTGCTTTTCTGCGAACCGGACGAGTGGATACTCGTTTCCCATGAAGTCGGCTGCGCCGTTTCCGTAACCATAGGGTCGGTCAAAGGAGAGGACTCTGGAACGAGTGGGATAAGGATACCCGGGTAGTCCAGGGGGCAAGCCAGTATAGAGGTCATACCCCCCAAATGGATTGAACGCCTGCCACGTTGCGGTGCCCATCATTACTACGTATGCAGCCGTACTGCTTGGACTCCAAATAGTCAGCGGAATGTAGCTCTGCTGCCCACCACTTCCAACCAATTTCAACAGGTACTCCCCTTGTATCCAAGCGCTCGTGATATCAAAGGTGATCGAAGGTGTCCACGAACACTGAACCATGTATATCCCCGGCGTCACCGGACAAGAAGCTTGAGTCTTGCCCGTCGTCACTCCCGACTTCCATACCAGACGACCCCCTTTCCCTTGGTAGTACCCCATGCGGTAGGCGTCCACCTCGAACGTCGGGGCCACGGTCGACACGTAAAGCGTAACGCTGTCTCCAACCTTTGCCTGCGTGCGATTCGCGTAACCCATAATTCCAGTCGCACTCTGAGGAGTGTTGATCTGCCAGCTGGTAGTTCCAGGAAGCTTGTTCTGTGCGATCACCCAACGCGCCTCTACCCCGTAGGGTCCCGAAAACGTCGCCGGCTGCCTCGAATGCTTCCTCACGACAGGTGACGCTTGACGGGACTTAGGCGAAGCGCTCGCTCCACAAGATGAAAGGACCAATGCCGAAATCATGAACGCTCCAACAGCGACCAATGACCAACTCACGCGACGCCTTCTGGGATTCCTCCTAGGATTCATACCGCCCGACACTAGCGCGCGAGATGGCTCACTTCTCGCCGGACCGATTCTTCGCAATCACGTTGACTAGTGCATGGAATACAGGAGTCCTCTGGTGGTAGTACGCAACGAGGGCATGCGGGTTCGTGGGCTTTCGTCCATACGCGGCCAAGATGTCTGTGAAAAACGGGCTGATGCCCTGTGCGTGGGCGTAGACAACATCAGAATCACAGCTTCACCAGTTTGATCGTGGCCCTATTCAATACTCCGGGCGATCTCTAAAACGCGGGGGAGCGGGCTAGTTCGAGTCGGGATTAGCGATACAAACTGGACCCGACGACACTACGTTCCACCTTGGTTTGAACTGCGACGTCGGCACCGGTCGCGAACCTCTCAGCGATGCTCAATCTCCCCTTGAAGGAGCATCTGCCAGCTGCTCGGAGCGAGGAGACTCTTCGCCTTCGTTACTCTTGCGATCCAGGCCGGAAGAGACCAACCAATCGAGCGGAGGTCTAGCGAGGAGCGCCTCGTCAAACTTGTTCAATAAAGAAACCGCGACGGGGAATAGCGCAGCTACAAATATCCCGCCCCACAGAAGGCCCCCTAAGACGTCACCTGGGTAGTGCATCCCCGTATATACACGGCCGAATGCCAAGAAGAGCCCGAGGATCGTCGCGAACGATGCGACCAACCTGTCGCGCGACAGCCAGAGACCAACGATTACAGCGCCAGCGATCGTCGCGTGTCCACTGGGAAAACTGAATCCATTCGTGCGCTGCAACAAGACCTCAGAGTGTGCTATCACGAGGTAGGGCCGGCGCTCGCCGACGAGAGGTTTGAATATATAGTGCGCTATTGCCCAAGCTACGACCGTCCCGCCGGCGGCCCAAAGAACCCGGGCGACACGCTGCGCTGGATCGGCAAATGTACGAGCTCGCAACCATGCCACCAGTAGCATGAGAGCGAGTAACCCGAGGCCAAAGAAGTGCGAGTAGAACGCCATGAACCCGTGTGCGAACGCGGTATGTTTAGCAAAACTGTTGACGTCTTCATACCACTGCGCGTTAATCGAAGTAGAAATCAGCAACTACGTCTCCCATCACGTCTAAAGGTTCACGAATCCATCATAAGGATAAGCGCGAAAGCAGCCAGCACCGTCAAGCGCTCACACTAGTAAGAAAACCTTGCTGAATCATGACGGCCCGGTTCTTTAAGCGACGACCTTATCTATCTGATGCGCTCCCAATAGCCTTCCCCTCCTCTAACACGACCTTCGCCGGAAAGTCGTTCGAGCGAACTA
The DNA here is from genome assembly GCA_021794655.1 of Actinomycetes bacterium. Classification (GTDB taxonomy): domain Bacteria; phylum Actinomycetota; class Acidimicrobiia; order Acidimicrobiales; family RAAP-2; genus JAJYQJ01. Next base: position 14,694 of record JAJYQJ010000013.1, read on the forward strand.
CACACCACCGAAACCGGCTTGTCCAAGTGGACCACCAGCTCTTCGAGGGAGCACGGCTCCCACCCTAAGGCGTCCAATACCTCGTCGGATCCGCTGTCTTTGGATTCGCCGATGTCCATTGGCGACGTCGGCGGCGTAAGAGGTCGAGCCGGTGGCCAGAGCCCATCCAGGCTCAGCGCGACGAGGATGTCGCTTAGGTCCCGCACCGGAAAACATCCGTCCGCCAAGAGCGAGTTCGTCCCAGCCGACGCCGGACTACGTATTGAACCCGGCACCGCTCCAACCGGCTTTCCAAGTTGTGCGGCAGCATCTACAGTGCGCATAGATCCACCTTGGAGATGAGACTCCACGACCACAACCGCGTCGACCAACATCGCCATCAGCTTGCAACGTTTCGGAAAACTCCATCGGGCCGCTGGAACACCGATAGGGTCGCCCGATACCACGACACCACCTCTCGTTATCCGGCGTCTGATCCGTTCGTCGCCACCACAACTGCGTTGATCGAGGCCGCCCGCGGCAACCGCGCATGGCGGAGCCCCACTCCGATTTGAGTTTTCCCACCCACCACAAGAGCCTTCGTGGGCGGCCGTGTCGACTCCCTCCGCGAGACCCGAGACTACACAAACTCCTGCTGTCGCGAGCTCCGCTGCAAACTGCGATGCGACCCCCAATCCGTATCGTGTCGCGCTCCTCGTTCCAACTATCGCAACTTTGGGGAACTTGTTGAGCAACGAGATATCTCCGGTGGAAAATATCACACCCGGCGCATGTTTAGCCGCCTCCAAAGTAGCCGGATACGACCGGCTGCCGATAAAGGAGGCGATCACTCCCGCCTCTTCGTAAGACCGGTACAAAGAGTCGACGTCGACCGACTCCGCTTCGCGTCTACATCTTGGATCGTCTGCGTCCAACTGCCCAGACGTCACCATCTCCCACGCTGCACTGGGACAGGACCCGACAAGCAATTCGCGCACTCTCTTTGGGCCGATACTGCGAACGGACGCCAGCGCGACCGCATAAGCCTCCTCTCGGATGCAACCACTCGACGAGGAGGCCTTCATCGGGAATGGGTGTGGGACGAGAAACCCCCGGCTATAGCCGTGGGCTCGTAACGGAGGGATAGTCCCACTCGGGTCCTTGGCCCGACCTCCTTATCCTGTTCGTATCCCCAGCCATCCCCGCGCTGCAAGAGCGTGCAATGGCGGTAACTGATTCCTTGCATGGTCGCATCTTTCGTCTTGATGTTGAAACTTCCAGAACTACGCACAGCTACCCTGCCGAAATGAGTCCCAGCGTGTTTGCCTCTCGGAACGACTGCTCGCACGTGGTCACCGGTTGCAAACCCGTGGTGAACCTTCATCCGTGGCAAGGAAAGCCGGGGGAACCCGTAGGCGTCGGGTGTTGTGCGGGAATAAGAGCCCCGTCCGGTCGCCTTCAAAGAAAGAAGCGTTCCAGGATAGGAGGCAACGCCGCTTGTATCTCCCACGCACAGTGCGTCAAGCGTGTGGGACTTAGCTATCAAGAACCGGCTTCGATTCCACTTCGTGCGCCCTCCCGATCCAGTAAAGACCGGCAACCCTCTGTCTTTCAGCTCACGCCACAGCGCCCACCGGGTGGTGTCGACAGCTGCTGCGTCTCTGAGTGGCGCCTTCGCCTGGGCGAGGACCTTCTTTAGTCTTTCCGGGTCCCCGGCTAAGAACTCTTCGAGCGGGCTCGTGCCTTTGGCTTGATTGCAAGAGACACACGCCAGAGTGAGGTTAGAGACCCGGTCACTACCGCCACGGGCTTTGGACTCGATGTGGTCGACGTTGAGCGCCACAGAGCCAGGCCCGACCCCACTCGCTCCACAGTAAGCACACTTTCGTCCCCACTTCTCCAACAGGTACTCACGTACCTCATAACCCGCCAAGGTGCCTCGGCTGTAGTTGACACCTGCGATCTCAGGGTTCTCCATCTTTTGCATGTCGAAGCGCACGAGCTCTTGATGGATGGCCACGACCGGTGCCCATCTGCGTAGCCGGTTAACACATGACACGACAGAGTCCACCCTGTGTTGCAAGCTCGGTGCAAGGCGGACCCGGCGGTAACCGTTGTCCACAAAGCTTCGCGCAACGGCGCACGGGCGACAGTAGCGAGATCCGTGAGATGCGTTCTTCCCACAGCTCGCACAAGTTTCGGGAGACCGGTTCGCCCAACGGGGCTTGCGGTAGCGCAAGTTCGCCGTCCTACGCCTGCGACGGTAGTTCGAACGCTGGCCCATGTGCTTGTGAATGAGCCGCCCACGGTGTTCGATCTCGATGGATACGAGTCCGTGACGTATATTCTCTTTGCTTACTCGAAACACCGACACTCCCGTGAACTTAGACCCCGGGTCGACACCAACGTCTACTCCGCTTACTTCTGATGCTTCTACTGCTCTGTCCACCAATCGGATCACGAACGGGGCCAGGCGGTGGACCCTGGCTCGTCCGGCGTGCAGGAGTTTCCGAGCACGCGCCGGATGACACGGCATGAGAGGGTGGCCGTGGCTATCGACTACGAACACCCGTGACGCGGTAATTCTAGTTGGGGCTGTAAGGCCCCGATCTTCTGCTTTACAGGACATGTCCTGTTCTACAGAGTGACGCTGTAGGGAAAGGTGATCCCCTACAGTCTCCCCTCGACCATGTTGTACACCAGTTACCGGATTATCCCGGTGTTCGCGCCCCGTTTCGTCCATACCCTTTAGGTTGTCTGCTGACGCGAATTCCAGAGCAGCAGACTGAGGAAGCATCTGCTGGTGGGTCTTCTCGCTTGTGTGCAACGTAGACATCTTGTTCACCTTCTTTTCAATGTCTTGGTCTGGTCAACCTGGACTTTTGGGAGATTCCCTCAAGCCCCCGGGGTTAGCCGTGGGTGGTTGACGCCAATTCTCCAACCATGAACGAGCCGCGAGCCGCCCTCAACGCCAAAGCCTCGGCGACGTGGCGCTCCTCTACCGTCTCGCTCGAGTCCAAGTCGGCGATCGTGCGTGCTACACGCCGTATCCTGTGAAAACCTCGCGCGCTAACCCGACCGGTTTCGAGGCAGCGTTCCAAGAGCCCGTTTGCAACCGGTCGCAAGCTCGCGAACTCCTCAAGCTCGCCTGGCTTTAGCTCTGCGTTGCATTTGACGCCCCGGCCTACCGACATCTCCCGCGCATTACGAACCCGTGCAGCGACGTCGCTCGTCGACTCTCCAACTCTCCCCTTGACCAGTTCACCCGGATCTACCCTCGTGAGCGGGACGACCAGATCGAAACGATCGAGGAGTGGAGCCGAGAGACGACGTGCGTACCGAGCCCGTGCCGACCTGGTGCACCTGCACGCCCCTTGAGTAACCCCTTCGCCGCACGGGCACGGGTTCATCGCCCCCACCAGCTGGAAATGGGCTGGAAACTCGACCGTGCTTCTCGCCCGGCTGACCCGCACAACCCCTTCTTCCAACGGCTGCCTCAACGCGTCGAGAACACTAGCGGGGAACTCACCCATCTCATCGAGGAACAAGACGCCGTGCGACGCCATACTGATCTCGCCCGGTCGCATCGGCCACGAACCACCGCCCACGAGCGCGACGCACGACGCGCTGTGATGAGGAGCCCTGAAAGGCGGAGTCGACACGAGCCCTCCTCGGGGAAGCCGCACTCCAGCCGCCGAGTGAATCCGACTGACCTCTAAGGCATCCCGGTGGGACAGCTTTGGCAATATACCCGCGATCCGCTGTGCGAGCATCGTCTTTCCAGACCCCGGTGGCCCAACCATCAGCAGGTGGTGACCACCAGCTGCGGCAACTTCTAACGCCCGCCTCCCGACGCGCTGGCCCACGACGTCGGCGAGGTCGTAGCCACCGCCCGGATCTGCGTCGCTACTCGTAGATCGGCTCGACTCACCTGTGCTCAGCTGGGTTCGGCCTCTCCCTTCGTGCACGAGACTCGAGTCGTACCGCGGCCACGGAGCGTCGCCCTTCATCGCCGAGACGAGCTCGCTCAGGGTCGACGCGCCCCGCACGAATCCCGACCTTACGATGCTCGCCTCTTCGACGTCACTCATCGGCACGACGAGCGTTGTCCCGCCTGCCGCGTCCGCCAACGCTATCGCTCCCGGAACATGCCTAATCGTGCCGTCTAGTCCCAGCTCTCCGACGAACGCCAGACCTTTCGCGCTGCGCGCGGGCAGGACTCCAGAAGCTACGAGCATCCCGATCGCGATCGGGAGGTCTAACCCTGCCCCACCTTTTCGGACGTGGCACGGCGCCAAGTTGACCGTGATCCTGCGAGAAGGCCACGGTAACTCGCAAGACAGGAGGGCCGCTCGAACTCTGTCTCGTGATTCTCTCACTCCCGCGTCAGGCAGACCAACCACCGTGAATCCGGGCAAACCGGTAGAGACGTGTACCTCTACGGTAACCGGACTCCCAACGGTCCCAAGTAGAGTCGCTGATGGTACAAGTGCAATCATCATCTCTCCGTTCCAAGAGTGAGAACTGCCGAAGAACTCCCCGTTTACGCGAGGAGACATCGAACGTCTCGAATTCCAAACGACGGAGGATCAGATCTCTTCGGGCGAATACGACTACAGCCCGAAGGTGCGGACACCTCGACGCACGAGAACAAGACTACATTGCAGGTGTATCAGCGCCTAGATCCGTCGATGGACCTATCGCAGAACTAGGCGTTTCGCGAGTTATGACCCAGAGTGGCCTTCAGGCACCTTTTTCCTGGGGAGGAGCCACAGAGGGAGACTTGGGAGCGCCTCTTAGGACCTCGACGAGCGCCTCTGCTGATCCTACGAGGCCGGCGGACTCGTAGGGAACGACCACTTTGGAGTTTGGCGACGCCGCTATATCTTGGAGGGCTCTGAGCTGGAGTACCGCAAGGGTGTTCTTGTTGATCGCGACCTTGTCGATCGCGGCCAACGCGTCCGCCTCACCTTCCCCTCGCAACAGTCGTGCCTTCTTCTCCCCTTCAGCCTGCAGCTCGAGAGCCTTCATCTGAGCCTCCGCCGCGAGTATCGCGGCCTGCTTCGCTCCTTCGGCCTCGAGCACCGCGGCCTGCTTGCGTCCACCCGCGCTATTGACGGCAGCCTGCTGGTCACCTTCTGATTTCAAGATCGCGGCGCGCTTGTGCTGTTCGGCCTCCTTCTGCTCCGACATCGCCTGGAGCACGTTGTTAGGTGGAGTGATGTCGAGAATCTCGATCCTATTTAGACGCACCCCCCACTTCATCGTCGGATCAGCCATGTGTTCTTGCATCCGTGAGTTAATCGTCTCACGCTCCGAGAGCGACTGGTCCAAGGAAAGTTCTCCAAACACGGCCCGGAGCGCCGTTCTGGAGAGTTGGTCGATCGCCAACACGTAGTCGTTTATCTCGAAAAGCGCCGCTTTCACGTCTATCACCTGACAGAAGATCGTCGCACTGACCCAGAGCGACACGTTGTCCTTCGTGATCACCGCTTGCTGGTCCCCGATCATCGGAAACTCCCGCATGTCAACCTTGATCATCTTGTCGATAAAGGGAAGTAGTGCGGTGAACCCAGGTTGTTTAACCGACCGGTACTCCCCCAAGCGCTTTACGACTCCAACACTACCCTGTTGGACGATCTTGATCGATCGCGACAGCAAGGACAGA
>JAJYQJ010000120.1 GCA_021794655.1 Actinomycetes bacterium
GACACACCGCTACGCTGTCACTTCGATCGACTCCAAGGTGCTATTGCTGACTTGATCACAGAAGTTGGTCTCGCCGCGTGAAACTTGACTCATTTGTGCCAGCTTCGCTGGCTAAAGCTTCCTAGACGAGCTGTAGGCCAACCCGGAGAGTCGCCGGGTGAGATACGATCTCCATATGGGGGAACGCGGCGAGCCGGCCGATCGTCGAAGTCGAGATGTGAGGGCCCCAGGTTGGCCTCCGAGCGCGCCTCCGCCTCGTCTCGAACCGCCGTCCGGGGCTTGGCCGCGGTGGGGGCCGCCCATCGGCGGCGTACCGCCGCCGTGGGTACCGGCTGCTTTGATCCCGCAGAAACCTCCGAAGCGCTCGCCGCGTTCGACGGCGATCATCGTCGTCGTAGTGGTCTCGTTGTTGGCCGCGATCAGTGCCGGGGTACTCTGGGCGGCTCCTCGAGTCGGCAAAGCCATCGACACTGCGATCGCGAAGATCGGAGCGCCTCCTTCGCTTCCAAAAGGCCCACCGTCGCCTCCACCCCCTGGAGCGTACGCGACGCCGTCTACCCCTGGAGTCGTGATCGACTTGGCGAGCGCAGAGAAGGTGTTCTCTACGGAGTGGCCGATGCGAGCCGAGGCACTGAGCAACTACGACCTCGGCTCACTGTCGCGAATCGAGCGGGGGGCAGCCCTCTTGGGGGACGAGGCGTCGATCGACTGTAAGTGCGAGTTGACGACGCCTGCGCCACTTGAACCTCCGCATCTGTTCACTGCCGCTCAACAAAGTAGCTATCCAGCGACTTTCTTGGCGGAGGTCCAGGTCGATCGAAGCGGATATATCCCCGAACTGACCGATCTCGTTTTTAGGCGCGCGTCTCGAGATTCGCCGTGGCTAATCGTGTTTGCGACCTCTTACACGTGGGGACGGTACCCGCTTCTCTCGATCGGCGATAGTTTCTCGGTACCGCCGGGGCCGCCGTCGTTGCTCGCGTTTGCGAACAGGCTCCCGGGTGACTTGGCTCAGTACTGGCAGGCGTGGAAAGACACGGGGAAAGCACCGCTAGTGACGCCGTTTGTAAACTCTGGATATCTGCTTTCCCACGGTACAGACATAGCCAACGCACAGAGCTACTGGCGTGCGAGGGGAAACTCGGAGACGACTAGCTACTACTCGGGAGCAGGGGTGGATGGGAGCTACGCGTTCACGACGAGGTACGGAGCGATTCTGTTGTGTACGACCGTCAGGTGGACGTCGACGATACGGGCAACTTCCAAGTCGACTTCGGTAAACCAGCCGTTTACTAGAGACGAGGTGACTCCCCAGGTTCCGCCGGGGAACTACCGTTGGGTACGCCAGTTAGGTATTCGTGAGTCGTGTTTCTTGGTGGCGCCGAACACAGTTCCAAGCGTCCTGGGAGAACGCGGAGGGACCTACTCGGGTACGACGTCTAAGAGTTGAGACGGAGCGACTAGCCACCGGGGGCCGCTGTCGTGCTCGTCGTGGTGCTCGTCGGTGGCACCGTGGTCGTGGTGACCGGCGACGACGTAGTCGTAGTCGACGGTGCGGTCGTAGTCGAGGTCGACGACGTTGACGGCGAGTTGCTGGTCGTAGTCGACGAGGAGCTTGTCGTCGTAGTCGAAGGGCTAGTCACCGGGGTGGTTGGGGGCAGTGAAGGCGTAGGGGAAGGGGTAAAGATCTGTACGATCGAAGGCTTCTCACCCGCGTGTCCACCGAAGAGACTCGAAAGTGGGGAGCCGACGACTAGTTCGAACACCGTTACGAACCCGAGGGCGACCGCGAACACGACGGCCGCGGTCACCGCGAGCGTAGGCCATCGAAACGTCCTTCCCGCTTTCTCGGCTGCTGTTACCGGCTTCTCCTCGGGTTGCTCACCGCCGGGTGTTTGCTCACCGCCGGGTGTTTGCTCACCCACTGGCTTCTCCTCGACCGAGCCGTCTTGGCTTTGTGGTCGAGCGATCGCCTGTTTTACGGCCTTATGAGTCCGCTCGATTGACTGCGCGACGAGCGCACTCACGAGGGTGGCAGCCGCGCTGCCTATAGCGACCCCGATAATCGTTCCTTTCACCCCGAAGGACGACGCAACGACCGCGGCGAGGACCGCGCCCACGGCGGAGGCCAAGACTTGTTTTAGGCTGACCTTCATCTTCGGCAATAGTAGGCGACTGAACCTGGGTTATGAACGACGTGGACGATCACGGGATGCTCGGTACCTCGAGTTAGATCGAAAGAAGCCCAACCAAGCAGACCACATAGGTTTCGTATTAGAGTGAGCGCGACCATGTGGAATAGGGCGCCGGGGAATCGTTACGAGCTACTCACCTGCGCTATGAAGGGACACTGCTTCGTCGGAGTCGGCTCGAAAAAAGTCTCTGACGCCGATGCGTTGGTGGTGCGTGAGCTGGGCGCCCTGAGGTGGCATCGGTGTCTCAGGTGTGATTCGTGGGTTCCGTTCTCTCTACCTGAGACCCCCGCGATGGATCGAGTCCCAACTCGAGACGAGATTGAGCTGCCGATAAGGGGTCCTCGACTTCGCGACCGTTACGTTCTTCGCATCATCGCTCTCGACAGGTTGTTTCACGTATTGATCTTGGTTGGATTCTCGATTCTCGTTATGGCCTACCTGGGCCACCGCGCTGTCGTCGAACGCGACTACACCCAAGTCATGAACGCACTCACCGGCGGGCAACCAAAGTCCGGCGGCATCTACGGTGTCCTCGCTCACTTGCGGCACTACCTTTTTGAAGGGCGTACGCACCTGTACGAAGTCGTAGTCGTGGCGCTGTCGTACGCGGTCCTCGAGGCGACGGAGATGGTTGGACTCTGGTTTGCAAAGCGGTGGGCTGAGTATCTGACGTTCGTTGCGACGATATTCTTCATCCCCCTCGAGGTCCTCGAACTCACAAGAGGACTTAGCGTCCTTAAACTCTCGACGTTCATCATTAACGTCGCGATCGCGGCCTATCTGCTCGTGGCAAAACGCCTGTTCGGCATACGTGGTGGTCACCGTGCGGTAATTGCCCGAAGGACTGCTGGAGGAGGCTGGCAAGCCCTGGAGCGAGCGAGTGCGCCCGCGTCCGTTACCCCGTCTACCGTCGCGGTCGGAGACTAGCTAGCATCTTAGCGTGGCAGATCGCTGGTTCTCGAAAAGAGCGCTACTACTGCACCTGTTGGCGATAGTCGTCTTTCCGGGGTGCCTCGTCGCGTGGTGGTGGCAGGTGAATCGTGCGATGGACGGTAATGCACTCAGTTACCTCTACGCTGTCGAGTGGCCAATATTCGCCGGAATTACTGTCTACGTATGGTGGAGCCTCATCCACACGGACCCCGAGACCGTCGGTGCGAAGGCTCAAAAGAAACTGTCGCAACAGGAGGTCTCGCAGTTGCCCGAGTACGCCGTTGTCGGTGAGCGTCGAAGAGAGGACGAAGATCCCGAGCTCGCCGAGTACAACGATCGGCTTGGGGAATTGGCTCGCAGCGGCAGTGCGAAGAGCTGGCTCCACAGGTGAACGCCGCACTTACACGTTACAAGGTCATGGCCTACATAGTGGGCGTTGGTCTACTCATCCTCGTCTTTATCGGAGTTCCTCTCCAGTACGGCGCCGGGCTTCCTCAAGTCGCCGAGATAGTCGGCCCGATACACGGATTCTTGTACATCGTCTACCTGCTCGCCGCACTTGACCTTGCGAGGCGAGCCAGGTTCACACTTCTCCAGATGATCGCGATGGTGGCGGCCGGATTCTTGCCGTTCCTCGCGTTTATCGTGGAACGCAAGGTCGCGAAGCGTGTAGAGACCCAGATGGAAGCAGCGACTAATCTTCCCGCGACTACGAGCACGACCGCTCCCGACGCCTAAGACTCTCGAACTCCGATCACAGCTGTAAATCTCGCGTTATAGAGCGCACGCACTAGCTGTCGACGGTGATCGTTACTGGTGCGCTGTAAAGCGGCACAACCTTGCCGATGAATACTGCAGGAACCGTTGGACCTGTTGTTACAAATGGATAGCCATAAGGGCCAGAGACGTAGGCTCCAATGGGGATCACGACTCGGAATTCGTACTTGCCAGGGGGTGGCAAAGGGCTTCTGCAGTATGATGGGATCGATTGATATTGTCGATTAAAAAACTGATCGCAAAATTGGACCTCCTTGATTCCAACGCCCCACCCGTTGGGGAGTGTGTCTGTAAAATGTTTGCCTCCCCGTATGAAGTCACCCAGTGGCTGGCACTGTATTGGCTTGTCCGGGGGGAGAGGAGTACGTGAGACAGTGTTGAAGAGCCATGTGACCCGACCTGAGGAGTTGGTGACGAAGTACGTCGGAAGGCACCTCGCAGCGGGAACTGCCCTCGCGGCCGCAGGATAGCCAACGGGCGCCAAGTAGAGGATATCGCAGCCCCGCGAAGTGTGGTTGAAGATCTCTAACTGACATCCTCCCCACGGCTAAAGCCCGGGGGTTCCCCTTGCACTACACCGCTGCCGATGACAGTTGCCTATCATCGGCTCTAGGTGGAGCTGAGCCCGTCTCCGATATTACCGGAGCTGTCGATTC
>JAJYQJ010000032.1 GCA_021794655.1 Actinomycetes bacterium
AAGTGCATTGTGGTTACCATACGCTGGGTACTGTCGAAAATGCTGGTGGTGTCTACAATGGACCTCAAAGCTACGTTGAATTATGGGTAGTTTACGGGTCAGCCAAGCAGGCGTGGAGCTGTTTGAGGCATAATGCGGAAAGTAAAGGGTTTTATGTGCAGAATGGTCAGGTTGGAGCTGCTGGATTCAATGACGCATCGACTTCGAGGTACTCCAATACTACAGCATCGCAACAGTTCACCGCTGCTCAGCGGTCGTGGCTGAAGAACACCGTGCTGCCACGCGTGGCCCCTCCGCCGCCGCACTATAAGCCTGTTTCCCTTGGGTGTTAAACTCGTTGTACGACAATAACCTCACCGGATCGGACACGAGCCTCCCACGCCTGCGCTCACCTACCGGTGCGCTGACCTGGGCTTCGGCGGCTTGTCCTGGTGCTGGTTGGAACCTGGGCTTCGAAGCCGTGGCGTCTCAGGCGAGTCTAGTTCGATTGCAGCATCCTCCGCTTGCCGACTTGCTGCATCCTGCACGGTTCGCAGCCTCGCCACCCGAGGCCACATCGTCGGGCCACGCCACGAGACGAGATGGCTGGAGACATACTCTTGGTCGATGGCGGTCCCCGAGTAGATCATGGACTCGATGTCCGTCCAATCCTTGGGGCGGTTGAACGACATCTTCACCACCACCAGGTCGTCGGCCGAGAGGACCAGGAGTGTTCTCTTTTTACCGGAGGTCTCGAACGGCATCCACACGGAGTTGTCCATGATGGTGTTGTGGTACTCGTCGTATGCGAAGAAGAGGTCCACAACGGGTGACCGCTCGCGGTGGAATCGAACGCCAGCGATCGGAATCCACGACTTGGATGGCGTCATCGGGCGGTAACCACGCGGCTCCAATGCCTCGACCACCTCGGAAGCTGAAGTGAACGGGACAGCGACGTTCAGGTCCAGGTCGACGGTCACTCGTGGATTGGAGTATCGCTGGAGTGCCAATCCGCCGCCGACTGCGTAGCGCACACCGAGATCGCCGAAGACGTCGTCCATCTCGTAGACGGTCTCGATCACGGCGCTCATGGCACCGAGACAACCCGTCCAGACTCGATCGACTCGTCACCGAGGGTGTTCAGGTCGTCAAGGTATGTTGCCTGCTCGTTCGCCGGGAGTGCTAGGAACTCTCGTCCGGCAGCAGCGGTCTCCCGATGGGACTGCTCTGCGATGATATCGGACAGCTCGTCGTTTTCGGGGATGTCCTCATCATCGAACCACCCAGCGTGGGGGAGTCCGCAGACTACCTTTTCACCGATACCCTCGGCCACGAGGAGGAAGCCACAGGCGACCACAATCTTGTTCAACGTGTCGGCAGTCGGGATACGCCGGTCGCGCTCGAAGGCCGAGACGTTGGCCTGACTGGTTCCGATCATTCGGGCCAGTTCTGCCTGGGTGATGCCACGGATCGACCGGCACTGGTGGATGAAACGTCCATACATGGGGGGCATCATAGCATATCGCAAACGATATGGTGAACTACCTGTGGACTTTCGTACTCTTGGGCGTTCGGTCAGGTGCTCAATATCGCATGAAGGCCCAGTTCCTATGCGGCACGGCTGAGCGCGTCGAGCATCCCCTCGATAATTTTCGGGTTGAGCGGCCCTGAAGACGACATCGGCATAATTCGTTCCGACCACAGGCAGCGACGCAGGGCAGCAAGCGCATCGAGGAAGCTCGGGGTGGTCTTCTTTCGATACCAGGGACGCGGGATCCAGGTCGTCGTGCTCCCGTGTGTCGGGATGTACCAGGTCCAGATCGCCGCATAGAGCCACAGCGAGAGCGAGGCGGCACGTTCGGGGCCTTTGTACTTCCAACACTGGGGGTCCTCCGCCCCGATCACCTGCTTCACTTCACGATTGACGCACTCGATGCACCACCTGCCGGCATAATGCGATGCGACCCAGGCGGGTGAAGCGTCGAGGTCGGTGGTGACGAAGAAGTCGTCGTGCATTCTCCGAGTTGGGTCACGAACGATCACCAGTTGGACCATGTGCTCCTTGTCGACCGTGTACCAGAGCACCTGCTGGGACCACACGAGGAGATCCTTGGTCCCGCCTCGCCACTCCAGGGTGACGCTGGTGAACGTTGCGTCGAGGAGCTCGGCTGCCATCGCTACCGGTGAGGAAAGGCGCTTGCCCTTCTTCCTCGGCCGGCCCCGCTTGCCCGTCTTCTTCGGGGCCGCTTCGTAGAGAGCCGCGTCACGGCGCATCCGGGAGGTGACACTTGTAGAAGGCAGCCCTCTGCCCGCGAGGGGTGCGTACGCTCCATCGCCGCACAGCACGAAGTCCCGGTCCGCCAGCCAAGAAGCCAGCTCGCAGATGATCTCCTCCGCCAGGTCCAAGGTGGTCGGCCCGCCTTTACGGTGCAAGCGCACCCCAACTGGGATCCCGATCGGCATCCCGCCCCAGGGTGGACTGATCCCCAGGGTGACGATGACCAGGTTGAGCCCGGTCGCGTAGACGACCTTGTTGCGCGTCAAGCGCACCGCGTCTCGGAACGTGCCTGCACCGTCGATTCTTCGACCGGACTTCTTGTACAGCGTGTCGTCGACGTCCAATACAACCGTGCCGGTCGGACAGAGGACTGCGACCATGTGGGGAACGAGCACCTTCCACAGCGCGTTGGTCGACCACCTCGCTGCCCGGAAGAAGCGGTGATAGGCGTCGTGAGCTCGGCTCCCCTCGGGGTCTGCTGCACAGATCATAGCGGTCACCGTGCGTCTCCCCGGGGCCAACACCCAGCCGGTGAGGATCGTCGTGAAGAGGGAGAAGCCAGGCGAGGTAAAGCAACCCCTCGCCAGCCCGACGATCGCATCCCAGGCCGCCCGTGGCTGTCCTGGAGTCCTTTTCGGCATACCTACCTCCCGTTCGTCCCTATCCGCGGTAGTATCTCGCGGACTGAGACGGATAAGGTGGATACTCGATGGCTGGTAAGTCCAAAGATCCGATCGGCGCCAAGCGGCGCAAGACACAGGCCCGGATCGCCGACGAGCTGGGCAAGATCGGCTTCGCGCTCCCTGGCTCGGCGATGGTGCGCAACTACCGATGCGGGAAGGCCAACTGCGCCTGCCACAGCGATCCCGCGCGCCTACACGGACCATCAATTCAATGGACCCGCAAACTGGACGCGAAGACGATCAACCGCCGCCTCACCGAAGAGCAGTGGCGCGACTACCAGGCGTGGTTCGACAACGCTCGCAAACTTCGAGCGCTCGTCGGAGAACTCGAACGCCTCTCCCTCGAGATCTTAGAAGAAGACGACCGCTGGCCCCGAAGGTGACCTCGGCCTTTCACCTCGCTCACCCGGTCAGGCAGCCCCTTGCTCCGGCGCAAAAGTGCGAAAGTCCACGCTGACGCACAAGTGTGAAAGCTCGCCGGCAGGTTCTCTTTAGTCCTGGACCCGCCCGGGCGCTCTCTCGGCGCACTCGTAACTTACGCTAAACCCGAAGAAGTTAGTCGACCCCTGCCGGTCGTAAGCGCATAGCTGCGAGTTACTCGCCCCGCTTCACGAAGCTGTCCGCAATGATGTGACCGGCTTCAACGAGGTGAAGGCCCACCGCATCAAGACGATGGAGTAGCTCCCGCTGTCCGAGAGTACCCATCGTGATCTCCCCAACAAAGAGCGCCGCAATCTCATCTTGGTGGACGATCCTGACTCTGTTCGCGGACCGTTGCGCACTGAGCACCTCGGGCGACGCCGTATTTGGATGATCACCGATCGTCACAACCGCCGCTCGCATCTCAACTATCGAAGCCGCGAGCGCGTCGAGCACTCGACCTAACGCCCCTGGGTCCGGAGAGTCCAACAACGCGCATTCACGCACGAAGTCGCGAAGCCCGTCCAATACGTCGTCGATGGACCGTGACAACCTATAGATATCCTCTCGATCCAACGGTGTCACCAGTGTACGCGTGAGAAGCGACACCAACTCAGATCGCAGATCATCGCCTCGATGCTCGATCTCTCGCATCCGCTCGGTCGCGGCGTCGTGGTCCACCTCGCCGCGGAGCATCGCGTGAACGAGCGCTACACCTTCGGCATCCACATCAAGGTGCTCCAATAGCATCCCGACCAGCTCACGACCCACTTCGGGGCCAAACTCACGAGTGAACTTTACTAACCGCCGCCACAGAGAGCCGTTCGATCCCGTCTGGTCCTCGATCATCGTAGTGCTCGAAACGTTACGCCGACGACCGCTGCCAACGCTACCGACGTCGGAAGCGTGACCACCCACGCAACCGCGATCGCTCCGGCCTGCCCCCACTGAACCCTGCTCGGTTCCGAACGCGCGCCAACCCCAAGGAGCGCCCCCGTCGCCGCCTGGGTTGACGAGATCGGATAACCGAACAACGACGTCACCAAGACGACCCCTGACGCACAGAAGCTGACCCCGATCGCAGTGTCGGACCTCACTTGAACCATGCGTTCTGACACCCTTCTCGCAACTTGTCGTACCGAGATAACGATTCCGGGAGCAAAACAGACCGCTATCGCTACTTGGCCGAGCGGCGACAACGTGAGCGCAGAACCTCTAGATCCCGCCGTGCTCGTCGCGCCGATCGCAACCGCCATGATCGCCGCTAGCTTCTCCGCGTCGTTAGCACCGTACGCAAACGACTCGAGTACAAACCCCACCCACTCCGTCACGCGCCTCGCCCTCCTACGCATCGCCGGCGGCCGTAGCCGCAGTTCGACGCTCGCCAACGCGAACCCCGCAACCGCCGCGACGAGGGGGGCACATAACCCGGCCAAACAGACCGCTGCGACGACGCCCCAATGCACGAGGAGACCAAATCCAACACCCGCCCCGACAATACTTCCCGTGAGCGCGAGTGTGACACTCGTCGGCAGGCCCCGGTGGCTCGATACGAACACGACGGCGAGCGCGCAAACGACCGCGACGACGAACGCCAGAGTTCCCCCAGAGTGCTCGAACCCGACCAACCCATGGGCCACCGTAGAGGCTACCGCGGTCCCGACTAGGAACGGACCTACTCCAACGAACACCGACAGCACCACGACCGCTCGCAACGGTGATATCGACCCTGTGCGAGTGTTCAACGCGACGAGAGTAGCTCCGTCGTTCGAACCACTCACGACCGCGGTGCAAAGCGCCGCCGCCACCAGGATCCAAACCGTCACCCTCCCCACGCGCCCCATCGAATCGGCGGAGTTCTCAACGAACGCAGACGCTCGAGCACCAGGCCGACTTGACGCTGGCTCACCGCGCCAACCGCACGACCGTTCGGGTCCGTAAGGATCACGAGTGGATGATCCCCGAGTTGGTCCAAGACAGCCAACGCCGGCGAACTCGCACTCTCTTTCGGGAACTCCGCGAGGGGCCGCATCACCTCCCCGACGGTGACCTCCAGCTTCCCCGCATCGCGCGCCCTCTCCAGGTCGCCGGCAACAACGACTCCGACGAGCTCTCCCCCATCTTCTACCGGCACCGCGTCGACGTGATGGTAGGTGAACTCATTCCGGAGCAGCCAACGTATCGAAGTATCCTTTGTGACCGGAGGTGAGTGCTCCGTCAGCAAGACACCCGCCGCCGCATCTCTAAGGACCTCTTGGATCCACGCCCTAGTCATCTCCCCTTTGGATCCCTCTAAGACGACGTAGCCGATCAACGCCAACCAGAGCCCTTCGAACAGACCGTCCTTCACGAACAACAGCTCGAGAACTCCGAGCGCTATCAGTCCTCCCCCTAGTCCGCCACCCGCTCTCCCCGCGACGCGGACAGCTTTCGCCCGATCCCCCGTCATCCTCCACACCACCGCCTCCAGGACGTGACCCCCGTCCAACGGCGCCGCCGGCACGACGTTGAAAACTCCAAGAAGAAGGTTCAGCCAACCCGCCTCACCGCTGACTTGAGCCACGCCACTCAGATGAAAGTGGTCCGCAACCCCGGTCACCCCCCAGAACAAGAGCGATAGAACGAGATTGACCGTCGGACCGACAAGGGTGAACAACAGTTCATCTCCCGGTCCCGACGGCTGTGACGCCGTCGTCGCCCCTCCAAACACATACAGCGTGATCGAAGAGACTCGAAGGCCCCTCATCTTCCCGACGACCGCGTGACCGAGTTCGTGCAAGAGCAACGAACCCAGCAACAACGCAGTCGCAACAACCGCCATCGCCACCGCGACGCCCTCCGAATGGCGACGAAATACCGTCGTGTATCGGACCCAGAAACTCCAGAACACGAGGATAAGCAGCAACGCCCACGACGGCGTCACCTCTACCGGCACGCCAAATAACGTTCCAACCCGCGTCCTGTGTCCGAGCGTCGGCATCCAACCCAGCCTAAGCGGGGCCGGCCCGTCTAACTCACCGACACCACCTCGACTCTGCTGACCAGGACGGCAAGCCCCCGGCTTTAGCCGCTATTCGTCGCCCGCACGCCCGCACGCTTCGTCGCCCGCACGCCCGCACGCTTCGTCGTCGGTCACGGGTACGCCGCAATCGAGACAACACGCTGGTTCAACGGCATCGACGCCGCCGAGCCGTAGAACGTCGCGTCGCCGAAGCTGAAGATCCCACCGTCTCTTGCGACCTCCCAGTAGCCCTTTCCATCCGGTGTGCCGGCAATGCCGACTATCGCAGCGTTGAGGGGTTTCGCTCCCATCGAGCCGTAGAACGTCGCGTCGCCGAAGCTGAAGATCCCACCGTCTGAGGCGACCTCCCAGTAGCCCTTTCCATCCGGTGTGCCGGCAATGCCGACTATCGCAGCGTTGAGGGGTTTCGCTCCCATCGAGCTAAGCGAGCCATAAAAACCAACTTGTCCACAGGAGAAGACGGCCCCCCGTCCTCCTGCCAACCAGTAGCCACCGGTCGGCGCTACAAACGGAGCAGCACCAACTCCCCAACAGTTCGGGTTCGACGGCACCGCTGAGCCCAGGACCAATCCACCGTGCTCGAAATTCACGCCGGCCACAAAACAACCAGACGTCGTCGGGCACGACACGCTGTAAGTGTTGCGCGTGCTCGCCGGAAGTGGTTGGGCGATCCAGCTACCACCACTATCGGAGGTACTCAGAGCTATCGGAGTAAAGCTGCTCCCAGCGCTATAGCCGCCAACCGCAGTGCAACTAGCAGTCGACGGACACGACACTCCTATCAGCCCTAAAACGTTCGTCGGAACGCTGTCAATCTTCCACGTCGCTCCGTTATCAGAAGTTTCAATCACGAATCCTCCTGACACGTTTCCCATCGCACTAGCACCGACCGCGTAACATGTAGAAGGGGTTGGACAAGAGATCGACATAAGCGAAGAATTCTTCGCAGTAACCGGGGTGTTCAGTACCGACCACGTCGCACCCCCATCTTCAGTCCTCACGACAACTGGGTTGCTTATCACTCCGCTACCAGTAGTCTCCACGCTGCCAGCGGCAAAGCAGACAGCTATAGAAGGACACGCAACACTGTTCAACTGTATTTTCCCCGACAAAGCAGTATCGACAGTCCACGACGCCGCACCGTCAGTGGTCTCGATCACCTCCCCTCCTTCTACGACGAAGCACTCCTGGGTGGACGGACACGATACTCCCGGGCTCAAATATCCAGGCACGGGCGGCAGAACCACCGGCCTCCAAGTGGCTCCCCCGTTGGTCGTCATTATCATCTCGAGGTTGCCAGGCCCCGACGCCCAGATAGGGGGTGGACCAGCTACATAACACACCTCTATCGAAGGACAAGAGATCGCCGACGCAAAGCCCAGAAAGTCGGCGCCAGGGAGCGTGTCGACTGCCCACGATATGCCCCCGTTCTTGGTAGACAAGATAGAGTCGAGTCCATCGGCGTAACAGACCAGCGGCGACGGACACGACACTGCCAACTGGGGTGTCGTCGAGGTCGGAAGGTTCAACTGTTTCCAGCTCGCGCCTGCGTCGCTCGTCGAGATCGCAAACGCGGGTGCTGGAATCTGCACGCCACCACTGCTTGAAGAAATTAGCTCTCCACCACCGGCAACACAGCTCGTCGTAGACGTGCATGCGATAGAGAGAAACAGAGACGGCTTCGGAGGCGGCGCTAGCGCCGACCACGACTGTCCCATATCTGAACTAGCTAAAGGAGTACCGGAGCCAACCGCGTAACAGATGGACGACGACGGACACGCTATACTCTCTGGAGTCGCGTTCCCGGGTACGGCGTGCATTGTCCAAACTGCGCCCGAATCCGAAGTTGCGACACTAATCGGAGTGCCACTGGCATCTGACTCTACGCCAACTGCGACGCACTGAGTTGGAGTGGGACATGACATCTGGTATAACCCGCTAACGCCGCTCGGAAGGCTCTCGACGTTCCACGTCGCTCCCCCGTCCGCCGTTGAAACCACGACGGAGCTATTTATGTACGACCCAAAGCACTCGCTAATCGAAGGGCACACGATATTGGTAACCCACACGCTTGAAGGCAGAGTTGTAACCGTCCACGTCGCACCCGAGTCGCTAGTCCTCGCGACGAACGTAGACGTCAAACCAGTCTGGCCCACCACGTAACACGTCGAATACGACGGACACGAAATTCCCAAGAGAGAACCGTTGGTGGAGACACTTTCCATCTTCCAACTAACGCCGCCGTCAGACGTCGCGAACACATCCTCGTTCGACGCAACATAACAGTCTTGAGCCGTCGGGCACGAGATCGCATTCTCGCCCGAAACGAACCCGACATTCATCTCCAACGGTAGCGTCAAATTCACCCACGAAACACCACCGTTGGAACTCCGGTAAATTGCGCTGTCGTTGAGCGCCGCGTAACAGACCTGAGCCGAAGGGCACGCTAATCCATCGATAAAACTGAACCCTGGATAAGAAGCACTCACCGTCCAGCCCTGAGCCGACCCACCGGGCGCTCCCACCGCTACTCCAACAGATCGGGTTGAAGTCGCCGCTAGAGCCGGAAGCGACGATAGCGTCGAAAATGACGAGATAACAGCGGTAACGCCGATCACTGAAACAACGACCGCCAGAGCTACCCTGAAGCGAGAAAGCCCCACCTAGTTCCACCCCCTACAACACCAGCACCGCCTCACAGCGCCCACTGTAACGGAGTCACCCCCCGGCGTCCACCGTAACCGTCTCTATCTCATTGTGGTAGCACATTGTAGCGACAACTTCCCTCCTGACCGTCTGACACTTACAACTTGTTACCTGCTAATTCGCGCATCGTTGCCGACGAAGTCCTAGGCGTGTTTTCCACGCTCAATGGCACTGCCCGCACCCGGTTCAACGAAACCTCGTCAACTACTCGGCCGGTCGGCATGACGGTTGCAACAGTCGCCAGCCCACCACTCCGCCACAACTGGTGTTTCCCTGTAACATTGCCAAGAGCACTCCGGAACTGTCCCACGAGCATCGAGAGAAACGGCGGCGACCATGACCAATATCGAACAACCCGCTCCAGAGAACAACCCCAACGAGCCGCCGGGCACGACGGAACCATCCGTCGGCGGCTACGCCCCCCCGCCACAGGCACCGCCCTATGGACAAGCACCGCCTTATGGACAAGCACCGCCTTATGGACAGGCACCGCCTTATGGACAGGCGCCGCCCTATGGTCAGGCACCGCCTTATGGACAGGCGCCGCCCTATGGTCAGGCACCTCCCTATGGGTTCCAATACGGCCTTCCGATGGGACCAACGAGCTTGCACGGTCAGCCCTTGGCCGAGTGGTGGCAACGATTTCTGGCCATCCTCATCGACTACGTAATTCTCTTGGTCCCGGAGATGATCATTGAAGCCGCAATTGTCGGATCAGCTATATCCTCGGCATTCGTCGCGGGCAACTCGTCGAGTAACAACTTTAACTTCTTGTCTACCGGATTTGACGTCACAGCGATTGTCGCGGCTCTCGTTATTGCTGTGATCGACATCGGTTACTTCGCGCTTTTGAACGGGGGAGCTAAGGGGCAGACCGTAGGCCAGATGGCCTTGGGGATTTCTGTACGCGACCAAGCAACCGGCGGCCCGATAGGGCCTCAGCGAGCCGCGCTCCGAATCGTCGTCCTACTTCCAAACATCGTGCTCACAGCTATACCCGTAATCGGCCCCATTCTCGGATCAATCGCTCTGCTGTGGGTGCTAATCGCCGCGTTGTCCCCCCTATGGGACAGCCGCCGTGAGGGCTTCCACGACAAAGTTGCAAAGACAGACGTCATCAAGGTCCGCTAAGCGATCAGTCTGATAGTAGGCGAGCACGAAAAAAAGACAGAACCTCCTCCAACGCTTCGCGGGTAGGTGTCCCGTCGCGATCGTCTAAGTCTTCGGTGAGGACCGAGTGTGCCGCCTTGCGGTGACCGTAAGGGTTGCCCGGGGATGAATCAATTTCAACCGCGATAAAACCGTCTCCGAGCTCGTCTCGCAGGCGATTAAAACGCTCCGGTGGGCTAGCTCTGTCCCCGGTGAACCTTAGCCCGAGCACGCATACACCTTCATCCGCCCGTCGCTTCACGTGTGAAAGATCTTCTTTGCTCATCCCAAGGTCCCGTTTTCTGGAAACTCCTATCGGGAGTGGAAGCGACGGTTGGCTGAGGACCGGCGCAACTACCGCTTCTTCGACCATCATCGCCAGCGCAAACCCGCCCGAAAGGCACATCCCGACAGCCCCGACACCTGGACCACCGCAACGATCGTGCTCGATACGCGCCAGTCCGCGCAGCCAGCGGATCACGGGACTCGTCCTCCCCTTGGCTAGAAGATGGAACTCTTTGGATATGCATACCTCGACCATCGAAGCGGCAATTGCACGGCCGCTTGGACTGCACCCGTCCTCGCCGAATAGGTGCGGCACTACCGCAGTGAAACCACACTCGGCGACCCTCGTCGCAAATCCAGCGACGTGCGGAGTAATCCCGGGAATCTCGCTCATCACGATCACAGCTGGTCCCGAACCAGTGCGGTAAAGCTTGCGAGGACGGTCTTCGATGGTAACTGTTTCGACGTCGAATCCTTCAAGTGATCGATCGGCCACCCAAGAACGATAACCCATCGTGACCCACGTCGGACCGATTGGGAATATGCTGGGCTCTTGGTTGCGTTGGCCTGATTCGCTTTGTCGGATTCGCTTCTACAAGATCCCTCGCGGGGATGCGGTCACTAGAGCGATCTCTTGAACGTTCGGTTCTAATCGGTAAGGAAGGATAAGAGAGTTTGCACGTCTTGACGGGAATAGACCTCTGGAACCCACACGTCGGCCTCGCTATGTGGGCGGTTCTCGTCACCGCCTTCCTCCTCGGCATGGTCCACGGTGTCACCCCCGACGAACACACCTGGCCAATCACGTTCTCCTACGCTGTAGGTGGGTACTCGACCCGGGCGGGTATGAAAAATGCGCTCATCTTTTCCCTCGCGTTCACCCTGCAGCGGGCGCTCGCAAGCGAACTCGCGTATCTCGCACTCGGACACTTCTTGACTCTCGGGTCTCGCGGAGACTACATAGTCTACGTAGTCGTCGGTTTCGCGATGGTCTGGGCTGCGCGCTACATCCACGGGGGTAAACTGCCCTGGCACGTCGACCTCCACCTCCACTCGAGTTCTAAGTCCGACAGCACCCGCCTGACGGCTCCTCGCGGCACGCAACACGACCACGCACACGCACACGCACACGCACACGGTGATCACTTGCACGTTCACGGACACGGCGGGGTCCCGCTTGCAGACCCACCACATTGGACGTCAGACCCGTGCCCCGACTGTCACGAGCCCGACCTACAAGATCCGAGGCCCTGGATGCCCGCGCTCCACGGCTTCATCGCCGGATGGGGGTTCGGCGCGTTTGCCATCATCATCTACACCGTGCTCGCCCCATCGATGCCGTCGGCGTGGTGGGGTTGGGTACCCGGCTTTCTCTTCGGCGTCGGGACGACGGTAGTCCAAGTAATGGTCGGTGGACTCGTCGGTTGGCTGGTCCGCCGACGCGGCGCAGCTCCAGACGTGACACGGCGTCTCGGCTTAACCGTTGCAACCCGTACTCTCGCCGTCGGCGGGATAGCCTTCATGGCCGGTGGAATGTTTGGCGTCTTATTCCCCAGCTTCGCATCGCTCAGTGTTCGCACCGGCATCCACGTACACAACCTCTCACATCTCGGCCTCCCGCTCGTGCTGGTCGTATTCAGCGTCGCGGGCGTCGGGATCGGGTCGCTAGCTTCAGAGATTCATAAACTCCCGCGCTCTCACTGAGTCTCATTCGTCGCGTTGCTCAGTTGCCATGGCTTTCACGACCGTGCGCCATTTCCGACGCTAAGCCCGTTCGGCATGCTCTGGATCTAACCGGCCCTTATGCCTGCCACGCGACGCAGAGAACATCGCCGCTATCACCATCAGGACCATGCATCCGTAGAACGCAGAGTGCAACCCAGACGTAAAGACAGTAGCCACCTTGCCTTCGAGCTTCGCGGTACCGACGAAGATCGCGAACGCAACGTGGCGCGGTATAGAACGCGACGCTATTAGGATTGCAAACGCGAACGAGAACACCATTCCGGTATTCGAAAACGTTCGCAGCATCCCAGACGAGATCCCAAAGAGCTCCGGCGGCGACGCCTTCATAACCGCCGAGTTGTTCGCCGGGAAGAAGCTACCTCCACCAATCCCGTTGAACACACTCGCGACCACAACTAGCCACAGCCCGCTCTTGAGATCGAGCTGCGCGTATATGAACAGTGCGACCACTTGCATTGCGAGCCCGGCGGTAGCCGGTATGACCGGGCCTACCCGGTCAGCGAGACGGCCCGCTAACGGCCCTATCGTCCCTCCCATTAGATAACCAGGTACCAACAACAAGGACGCGTTGAGAGGAGTCAACCCGCGCGGCCCTTGCAGGTACATGATGACCAAGAACAACACAGCGTAGTTTCCAAGACCCTGGAACAACGACGCGAGCAACGACGGCGTGAGAGTCGGTATCGAAAAGATCGAGAGGTCCAACATCGGCTCTTCGCGAGACCTTTCAACAACTACGAAAACTCCGATCATCACCAGGCCACCCAGAAGAAAGGCAAGAACAGAGAGATTCAACGACGTCGTCGCTAGTTTTGTGATCCCCCACAACACCCCGAAGAGTCCAAGACCTATCGTTGCCATCCCGGCAACGTCCAGGCGCCGACGTTGCCTCTCCCCCTTATCTGGGAGAACGCGCACCGCGAGCAAGAGCGCCCCGAGTCCAATCGGTATGTTGATCCCAAAGATCCATCTCCAAGAGATGTACGTGACGATCAAACCCCCCAAGACGATCCCGAGTACCGCCCCCATGCTCCAACCGATCGCGTTGAAGCCATACGCACGCCCGCGACGTTTTGGCGGGTAAAGATCCGCGATAATCGCGCCGCTATTCGCCGTGACGAGCGCTCCCCCGATCCCTTGTAGGACGCGGAAACCGATGATCGATGCCTCGTCCCACGCAAGTGCACAAAGCGCAGATCCCAAAACAAAGATCAAGAACCCCGCCTCGTACATCCTCACCCGCCCGAACATGTCTCCAAGACGCCCGACTTGGGTGGCAAGTAGGGTTATAACGAGCAGGTAGCCAATGATGATCCAGATCACCGACGCGAGAGCGACGTGCAAAGATCTCTCTATCGTCGGCAGCGCAAGAACAACGATCGTCGTGTCAACCGCCGTAATTAAGACGCCGGTCATCACGACGGCAAGAGCCAGTCCGCTGTGAACTCCGGTTACCTCGTCATCTTTATCCAACTGTTCGATCACGCAATCTTACAGTTTCCCGCGTACTTCTGTGCCTCCTTCTATACCTCGATCGTCTGCATGCGAAAACCAGCCTGGCTTACGTGTTCCATAGCCATCGGTTGCCATGTTCAACCGATCAACATCCGTCCCGCCAAGACCGCGAGCGTCGCCGCGAGCACCGGCAGCGTCAACACAATTCCGACTCGTACATACGTTCCCCACCCGATCTTCATGCCACGGCGGTCGAGCACGTGGAGCCATAGCAACGTCGCGAGGCTCCCAATCGGCGTGATCTTCGGCCCGAGGTCCGCACCAACGACGTTCGCATATACCATCGAGTGATGGACGGTTGAACTACTAATTGAAGCGGAGTGTATCGAAAGTGCACCCACCAGAACCGTAGGCATGTTGTTCATGATCGACGACAAGACCGCTATTAGCGTTCCGGTGCCAAACGTCGCCGTCACGACTCCGTGGCGACCAAACACATCGAGCAACCTCGCCAGATCGGTCGTCAGCCCCTCGTTGCGCAACCCGTAGACAACCAAGTACATCCCCAGGCTGAACAAGACGATCTGCCACGGCGCCTCCTTCACTATTCGAGTGACGTCAATGTTTCCACGTTCTGCCCGTTCCTCTAACTTGTCATCTACCGCGTCCCCCGTCTCGTTCTCTGCCTCGTCCCCTCCCTCGTCTCCCGTCTCGTTCTCGCCGAGGGGACCAGCGAGGACACGGGAGCGAGCAGTCGACGCCGAGTTACTCGGCTGCGTCGGACGCAATCGTGTGATCGCGCGCTCGAAGAAGGAGTTGATATTGTGGCGCCCCGCGATGCCCATCAACGCGACCGCACCCGCACCAGCGACAGCTGAGATTGGGATGCCGAGCGGTGCGGCCGCAAAGTAGCCAGCGAGCAAGACCACGAGGGCAACCCAACCCGCTCGAAACGTCACGATGTCCTTTATCGCTTGACCCGGAGCACCTACCAAAGTGACGTCGTAGGTTTTTGGAATACGCCTGCGGAAGAACACGAACAAGACGGCCAAGCTGACAACAACAGATGCGACTCCAACTGGAATCATCACCAACGCGTACTCCGAAAACGAGATGTGAAAGTAGTCGGCAGAAACTATGTTCACAAGGTTCGATACGACCAAAGGCATACTCGCGGAGTCCGCTATGAAGCCAGTAGCCATTACGAACGCGAAACTCGACCCCGGTGAGAAATCCAACGCGACCAACATCTCCATGACGATCGGGGTGAGGATGAGCGCGGTGCCGTCGTTAGCAAAGATCGCAGCGATCCCCGCGCCCAACAGAACGATCAGCACGAACAACGCCCTACCTCGACCACGTCCGATACGCGCAACGTGGAGTGCGGCCCACTTGAAAAATCCCGACGCGTCCAGGACCAACGAGACTATGATGATCGCGACGAAGGTGAACGTCGCGTTCCATATGATCCCCCACACCGTCGGGATGTTCGACAGATGCACGACGCCGAGAACTAACGCCAACGCCGCACCTCCGAGAGCGCTCCAACCGATCCCGAGGCCTCTCGGTTGCCAGATGACCAGCGCCAGCGTCACGACAAATACCCCAATCGCTAACCCCACATCACCTCCCTAATCGTTCCTTCGTCTAATCGTTCGTCCACCAGCCAACCTCGAGCACCACGAGACGCTCGGGTGAGGCACTCGACTTGAGATCTATCTCCGCAGGTCAGCTAAGCCCTCGCGACTCTCGGATGGATTTCGTTAATCGTCGAATAACGATTATAACGGTAGCAGGGCGAAGTTCCGGAAACCTCGTTTCAGGTAGTCTCGGCTGGGAGGAACGCTTACAACGTCATGAACGACTCCACACGCTCTGAGTTCTCCAGAAGAAGTTTTCTCATCGCGAGTGCTTCCGGAGCCGGTGCTCTTGCCCTCGCAGGTTGTTCGGTACTTGGAGGAGAGCGCTCAACCGGGCCTGCCGGATTGAACTCGGGAGCCGCCGCGCGCACCGAACCACTCGACGTCGGGTGGCTTTTTGCCCACCGCACGTCACCCATATCAGCTACTGGGTCAAGAACGTTTGACCGGATGAACCTCGTCGACTTGCCACACTGCGTGACTCCACTCTCATGGCGAAACTGGAATCCGTCTTCGTGGGAGCAAGATTGGACATACGCCAAACATTTCCGACTCCCGTCGACGTTTCACAACTTGCGAGTGTTCGTCGACTTCGATGCCGCAATGGTCGTCGCGAGCCCCAGCATCAACGGACATCGGTTACCACCTCACTCCGGCGGGTACTTGCCGTTCTCTTACGAACTGACCGACTACGTCAACACGAACGAAAACGTGCTCGTCGTGAATCTGGACTCCCTCTGGTCCTACGTCCCGCCCGAAGGCGCCCCGTCTGGCCCGTCGTCAATTGACTACTTAGAACCCGGCGGGCTGTACCGTAACGTCTCCCTGCGGGCCGTACCCCAAGTCTTCATCTCCGACGTATTCGCGAAACCTATTAACGTCCTTTCGCCAAGGCCGTCGCTGAGCGTTACAGGTACGATCGACGCGAGTGTCGTCCCGCACGCCGCGATACGTGTAAAAGCGTCCCTCTACGACAAGAGAGGAAACGTCGCGACGTCGAGCGCGCCTGTATCAATCGATCACGCCGGGACTACGTCGTTTTCAATTGAGTTCGACTCGTTGAGACAGATCCGGCTTTGGAGCGTCGATTCACCGGCGCTCTATACGCTCGTAGTGACCGTCTTCACCGGTAAAGAGCCGCTCCACTCGTTTCAACGAACGATCGGATTCCGAGATGCCAAGTTCGAACTCGACGGATTCTTCTTGAACGGTGAACGGCTAAAGATCTTCGGTTTGAACAGGCATCAGATCTACCCTTATGCCGGAATGGCGATGCCACGTCGCGTCCAGCGGCGCGACGCAGAGATACTCAGACACGAGCTCAACTGCAACATGGTCCGCTGCTCGCACTACCCACAGTCGTCCGCGTTTCTCGACGCCTGCGACGAACTCGGACTCCTCGTATGGGAAGAGACCCCAGGTTGGTCTTTCCTCGGCGACCAGGCGTGGAAAGAGCTCGTCGTCCGAGACGTCTTCGACATGGTCGTTCGCGACCGAAGCCGCCCATCAGTCGTCATCTGGGGCGTACAGGTGAACGAGTCCGCTCCAGACCCCGGGTTGTACACGAAGACTAAGTCCGTCGCTGACACCCTCGACGGATCGAGACCTACCTCTGGGGCGATGGACATCTACTCGACCAAGGAATGGGTCCAAGACGTCTTCGCATTTGACGACTATACGAGCTACAAGGGCAACGCGACACTTCTGCCCCCACTCGCCGGCGTCCCTTACCTCGTGACCGAAGCGGTCGGAACGCTCGACGGATACCCCTACTACCGTCACAACGACCCCCAAAGCGTCCAACAAGACCAGGCGCGTCAACACGCTCAAGTTCACGAGATCGCCGCTTCTAACAATCGATACTGCGGCGTTCTCGGCTGGTGCGCTTTCGACTACGATTCGTTGAACGGCAACATTTATGAAAACCTCAAGTGGCCGGGGGTCGCCGACACATTTAGGATCCTAAAACCAGGTGCTGCGATATATCAATCTCAAGTAGACCCGACGACACGCCCAGTTATCCAACCGGCGTTCTACTGGGACTTCTCACCACCGTCTCCTGTGACGTCCCTCGGCAAGACCGCTTTGATCTTTTCCAACTGCGACCGGATCGTCGCCTCGCTCGGCGCGAAACGTTACGCGACGTTGTTACCCGACAACTCGTCGTATTCACACCTGCGATATCCACCGTTTCTATTCGACGTGTCCTCGGTTGACCCTACCGACCTACCTGACCTACGCCTCGACGGGTACGTCGGTAGCAAAATCGCGCTCACCCGGCATTTCTCCGCGGACCACCGATACGACCACCTCTTGGTTTCATCTGACGACTCCTCTATCTACGCCGACGGCTCCGACGCTACAAGGGTCTCATTTCAGGCCGTCGATCGCTACGACGCTCCACGTCCCTACGTCGGCGGACTCGTCAAGATCTCCACCACGGGACCAGGCGTCCTTGTCGGCGAACGCGTATTTGAGTTCGGAGAAAACGGTGGTGCGGGAGCCGTGTGGATTAGATCGTTGCCGAAACGATCGGGAACCGTCCACGTCTTGGTCGAACACGACGTGCTCGGCAACGGAACAGCCATGATTCATACGCTCTAAGCCCGCCGTGCACGAAAATCACGACGCTCGACGCCGACCGCTTCTTCCTTCGTGGCCCGTCGCTCGAGAGCCTCAAACACCAGTACCTTGCCACCAAATCCCAAATGACCTCACAAACGGCGTTACAGCTCCTAACATGACGTACTTGGTCACGGTTGTGAACGACGTCCACCTGCGACGGCCAAACGAAGGCACCAACAACGACCAGCATCAACGAGAGGCCATAGGAGGATGCGCTGAATGACGAGAGTTCTGAATGTGACTGGGGAACCGAGGCTAACAACCAAGGGTGCCCGTCACCACCTTCGAGCATTCGTCGTGTTGATCGCAGTCGTGCTACTGGCGGCAGCTTGCTCGTCGGGATCGGGAGGATCCTCTAAGTCCGCAACCAGAACCAGTGCATCGAAGAGCTCCACGACCGCTCCGGCACCTACGACCACGACAACGACCGAACAACCCGGATGGACCCCGGTCAGCTACGGACCGAGCGGCATAGCCGTCGATCGACGCTCTTATGTCGCCGCAGATGGGAGCCAGATAACGATAGTTCGATTCAGGGCAGGCCAGGTCCACTTCGATCTGCACGTCGGAAGCCAGGACCCACCCGTTGGCAACGCGACGATCGGACCGAACGCAGGACCCGCGATAAGCGCCGCCGAGCAGCCGATCCTCTTGGCCGCGTTCAACGGCGGCTTTCAGATGTCTACGAACTCCGGAGGATTCGAGGTCAACAACCAGGTATTGAGCCCCTTGGTCAACGGGTTGGCAAGTTTTGTAATCAACTCCGACGGCACCGGGCATATCGGCATCTGGGGCCAGACGATCCCAACTCGAGGAGAAGCCGTTACAAGCGTCCGCCAGAACCTCGCGCCCCTCGTCATCAACGGCCAACCAAGCCCCGCGATAGCGAACATATCGGCATGGGGAGCAACCCTCGGACCAGCGCCGGCAGTGGCTAGAAGCGCTCTCGGCGAAGACGCCCAAGGCAACATCATCTACGCCGCGTCTATGTCTGCTTTGCCCGTCGACCTCGCGTCCGCGCTTATCTCAGCGGGCGCCGTCACAGCGATGGAGCTCGACATCAACCCTTACTGGGTACAGCTCGCTCTCGCCTCCACCCCGGGAGGGCCACTTAGCATCGGAGTGCCCGGCCAAGAGCGCCCCGCGGATCAGTATCAAGTCGGCTGGACTCGCGACTTCATCACAGTCTTGTCGGGGGGATGAACCTACTTGTCGGGGGGATGACCCTACTTGTCGGGGGGATGACCTCAGGAGGTTCCCACCTTGGTCGGCGCGATAAAGATCAACCCAGTTCGCTTCCGGTGCACACAATTTAGCTATTAGCTAGACCGTCTCGCCGCTAGACCTGCGATATTCAGGTACGCACAGAAAGCGTACTACTACTGCAGGCCTACCTTCGGTGTTCCGAGGCGAACTCCATTCGGTCTCTCGGCCTCGATCTCTCCATGGTGCTATCTTGAGGGAGATGACGACCACCGGCGGACCGGGCGATTCTGATTCACCCACTGCTGATTCACCCACTGCTGATTCACCCACTGCTGATTCACCTATCTATGATTCACCTATCTATGATTCACCTCCTCGCGTTTGCGTGAACGGAGTCGCAAACGACTCGTGCGGACCGGTACAGCGAGGACTCAAACCTCGATATCTTCAAGCTGGTCGAAACAGCACGCGAGCACAACAAAGAGGCGCTCTCCAGCAAATCATCGCTGGCGTGTTAGCAGTTGTTGTCTTGGGTGCGATCGCAGCGGGTTGTGGCTCCAGTTCCTCCACCGCCCAAGCTGGTGCAGGAATTCACAAGATTCGCCACATCGTCATCATCTTCCAAGAGAACCGCTCGTTCGACTCATACTTTGGCACGTACCCGGGGGCAACCGGGATCCCAATGAACCACGGGGTCCCGACTGTTTGCGTCCCCAACCCCGACTCGGGACAGTGCGTCAAGCCCTACCCAGACCACCAGGATGCGAACGGTGGCGGCCCTCACAACGCCATCAACTCCGTAGCGGATGTCGCGGGTGGCGCCATGAACGGATTCATAGGCCAGGCCGAGAGCGGCCATCGCGGATGCACAAACCCGACTAATCCCGCGTGCACCAAGTGAACCTCCCCGCCCTTGCGGACGGGGCTTCTGGCTCCGCCGCTTGGTTGGGGTTACCTGGCATCACATCCCTCACGTCACCGCGACCAACGGGTCTGGCTTAGAAAAGCTGGTGGATGAGTTTGTTTGCTT
>JAJYQJ010000097.1 GCA_021794655.1 Actinomycetes bacterium
GCTCGTTGGTGTCCCGGCTGGTACTACGACCATATGTTCGATACTACACCACGGGTGTATCAATTCGTGCAACGGTGCTCACTCATTTCGCCGTCGGCCTTGACCCCTCCCTCACAGAAGGGGGTTGTGGCCGCGATCTGCTCAAACGACTTCGTCGCGATGATCGCGATCGAATGGCGAAGGGCCTGGGTGGTGCGCTAACCTCGTCGCAGCAATCAAGACCGCGAGGTGCCCCTTCGGGGGAGAATCGGAAAGCCGGTGTGATTCCGGCACGGGCCCGCCACTGTGAGCGAGGAGCCCGCATCCACGGCCACTGGGCGTTTCGCCTGGGAAGGCGGGTGCGGGTCGTGATCCGCGAGTCAGGAGACCGGCCTCGTCGGTGACGAGACTGGCTGCCGGTGGTACGGCGGCCTAGCAACGGGAGACTTGCCAGATGACTGAGCTCGATGTTCCATCCTCTTTCGACGCGGAAGACGCCACGGCGTCGGAGTCCTCGCTATCCGCCTCACTGTGTTGTGAGGGAGGTGATCCAAACGGACTCCGATCGGCACGACCAGCAGCGTTCGCGTATCGAAAGGCGTGTAAGCCGGACGGTACCGGACTCTCGCACTACGTGCTCATAGCCGACACCGCACCGTGAGAGAGAACTTCTCGCACGACGAACCGGCGCTGATCCCGATCGATATCGGACACGGCGCCTACACGGCGATCGTCGAGCCGGACACTGCGTTTTGGTCCCTCGTCCTGAAGGAACGGCTCGCTGAAACCCTCGCCGACGAGGCCTTCGTTGGCGAGGTCCGCAAGCACGCTAAGTCCTTCGCTGCCGAGATGGACCTGCTGCGATTCGGCCTCGTGCCGTCGGCGGTGTACTTCAACCCGACCGAGCGCTGCAACCTCAACTGCACGTACTGCTACCTTCCTGAGCAGATGCGCAGACACGGCGTTCGAATGAGCGAGGACCGCATCTTCGACGCACTCAGCACCCTGCTCGATTTCTTTCGCCGCACTCTTCCAAACGGCGTCCGGCCGCAGGTGATCTTCCACGGCGCCGAACCAATGCTCGAGCGCAACGCGATCTTTGCCGCGATCGACCGTTTCGCCGACGAGATAGTTTTCGGAGTACAGACGAACGGCACACTCCTCGACTCCGAGGCGATCGAGTTCCTCACCTCCCGGCGTATCAGCCTAGGTTTGTCACTCGACGGGCCATTCAGCGAGGTAACGGACCGGACCCGGCGTACCCATAGCGGCCACGGCATCCACGAACAGGTCGTCAAGGTCCTCGAAGCGCTACGCGGCTACCGGAACCACGCTGTGATCTGCACCTTGACGACCGAGAACCTGGCTCACCTAGGCGAGCTCGTCGGACTCTTCCACAACCTCGAGGTTCCAACGTGCATGCTCAATCCGGTGCGCTGCACGCTACCTGGAGGCCAGAGGGTCCGCCCGTCCGATGACGACCTCGCGCTCGCGTACCTCGGGGCACTCGAACGTACCGAGGAGCTCTATAACGAGACCGGACGCAAGCTCGTCGTCGCCAACTTCGCAAACGTCGTCCTTGCGGTAGTCGCACCCACGGCCCGCCGCCTCATGTGCGACATATCACCCTGCGGTGCCGCCCGGTGCTTCTTCGCGGTCGACGCCAACGGCGACCTCTTCCCTTGTAGCGAGTTCATCGGACTCTCAGGTTTCAAAGGCGGCAACCTTTTCACCGGAGGCGTCGAAGGCTGCTTTGAAACCGACGCGTTCCGTTCCGTCACCTCCCGTCGAGTCGAGACGATCGAACGCTGCCGCGACTGCGCGATCCGCCACTTCTGTGGCGCTCCGTGTCCAGCCGAGGCTCATGAGATCCACGGCGACCTGGCACAACAAGGCGCTTACTGCCGATTCTACGAGGAACAACTTCGCTTCGCACTGCGCCTCGTCGCGGACGGACGCGAGGACGCCTACCTCCCCGACGGCTGGGACGACGCGACCTCAACCGTGTTCGAGATCGCACTCAACTCCTGAGGCCGACCACTTCGCTCAACGCAAGCTGTGAACGAGTTATGCGTGACAGATCGATCGACAACGATCAGGCAGGTTCCTTCCCGTCTGGCTCACTCGACTCCGACTCCGACGTCGAATCCTGAGTCGACCCTGAGCGCGACCCTGCATCCTGGTTGCTCGGATCTGGCGGATTCACCTGGTCGATACGCCACTGTTCCTCGGCTAGTGAGGCTATCTCAGCGGGCGGAAGGTCGAGTGCGTCTGCGGCCGCGGCTACGTCGCTGAACTCCGGCTTTACTCGTCGTTTTGTCACCTTCATCCGTATCGACTCCCCGTTAACGACGACGCGATCGATCGATCGTGGTGAAGATCGACGCTGGACCATGGAACTTCTCACTCCAAGCGTCCCGGTCGTGTTAAAGATTATTCCCGTTATATCTGGTTCAGATACCTGGTCACACAAGACGCTAATCACGTGACCGGGTCTGCCCTTCTTCATCGTGACCGGTGAGATCCACACGTCGAGAGCACCTGCGTTAAGTAGCTTCGTCATCGCGTATGAGAGCTGTTCGCCGGTCGCGTCGTCGAGGTTGGATTCTATAACGACTAGCTCTTCGCCAACCTCGCCGGTCCCGTACTCACCTGAAGGGAGCGTTCCGATCACGACTTGCGTGCAGTTGGGCATATCGTCGAAGTCATGACTTCCGGCGCCGAACCCGCTTGAGGTTACGGTCATCTCTGGCATAGGTCCGCTCTTGGTCGACAGTGTTGTGACGAGCGCTGCTCCGGTTGGGGTTGTCAGCTCGACATGGGTATTTCGCCCATAAGTGGGGACACCGCGCAAGAGGCGTACAACCGCCGGGCTCGGGTTGGGCAACAGGCCGTGGGTCGACCTCGTTACTCCCATCCCGGTTGCAATCGGAGAGGTCTGTATCTCTTCGACGTTCAATACCTCTAGCGCAGCGACCGTCCCGACAATGTCGATAATAGCGTCGTGTCCACCTACTTCATGAAAGTGCACTTGATCAGACGGGCGGTGGTGTAGCTGTCCTTCAACTCGCGCGAGACGTTCGAAGACCGCGACGGAGCGTTGGTAAACCCGCTCGGGAAGGCGTGCCTCGGTCAACAAACTCTGGATGTGGGAGTGAGTTCGCACAACGACGTCGCTATCGCCAGTCGTGACGATCGCGCGCTTGGACGAGACGCCACCACGCAACGTCGTCTCGATCTCAAGATCCCATCCTGCCAGTGGTATCCGGCGAAGAATCGACTTCACCTCTTCTAAACCGGCGCCCGCATCGATAAGGCTCCCAAGAGCCATATCACCTGAAATGCCCGAGAAGCAGTGGAACCACGCGACAACGCCTCCACCGGTCACTTTCGCGTCGCGTGAGTCACTCGCGTCGATAACGTCTACCTCACTCACGACGAGACTCCGGTTCCTCAACTTCGCGACCGTCTCTATCCTTCCAAAAGATCCGCTCTATCGAACACGCGGCGCCGTACCCATTGTCGATCCCGACGACGCTAACTCCTGACGCGCACGAGGCGAGCATCGCGAGGAGCGCGGTGACGCCCTCGAGTGAGGATCCGTAGCCGACGCTCGTTGGAACAGCGACGACCGGACAGCCGGCGAGGCCGCCTACGAGGCTCGCGAGTGCTCCTTCCATTCCGGCGATGACGACTATCGCGTCAGCGTCTAGTAGATCGTCGAGGTTCGCAAATAACCGATGGACCCCCGCGACGCCGCAGTCCGCTAAGAGCTGGGGTTTGAATCCAAACGTTTCGAGGACCGCGACGCACTCGTCGGCGACGGGGAGATCCGCTGTGCCGGCGGTGACGACGAGAACCCGCTCGTACCGTCGTGATCGCGGACGCCACGATACCGTCGCGTGATCCCTCGAAGTCGTGACAGTGCCGGGGCCAAACCCACTTGATTCAGCAGTGCGGACCGCCGCGTCGACCTGGCGCTCGTCTGCCCGAGTCAACAGGACTGGCGCCTTCGAACCGGAGAGCAGGTCGACGACGATCGCCGCGCACTGCTCCGCGCTCTTGCCCGGCGCGTACACGGCCTCGCAGAGCCCCTGGCGAAGGATACGATGGTGATCGACTCGGGCGAAGCCGAGATCGGAAAAAGGCAACGTACGCAGGCTTTCCAAGGCTTCGTCGGGGGTCATCGACCCCTTGGACACCTCTGCCAACAACTGACCAAGCGCGATTTCGTCCATCAGGGTTACTATCCTGCCTTGGTGTGACGACTTCTGCGACTTCAATTGCCTACTTCGGGCCGGCCGGGACGTTTACCGAAGAAGCTCTGCTCGGCGAGCCCGACTACGCCGGTTGCTCCCTCGTGCCGTGTCGAACCATCACCGCCGTGCTCGACGCGGTCGCCGGAGGCACCAGTGACCTGGGCTTTGTCCCGATCGAGAACGCGATCGACGGCACCGTAAATACCACAATTGATGGCCTCGTCTTCGATTACGACCTGCTCGTCCAGCGGGAAGTTGTGGCCGATATCCACCTCCACCTCATGGCCCCAAGCGGCACCCAGATTGCCGACGTCCGCCAAGTCATGTCGTTTCCAGTTGCGCTGGCTCAGTGCCAGAAGTACCTCTCCGAAAAGCTCCCGAACGCCGAACAGGTAGCGGCCAACTCAACCGCCGATGCGGCACGCTCGCTCGGTGAGAACCCTGAACGACGTACGGCCGCGATAGCTCCTCGGCTCGCTGCGAAGCTTTACGGGCTCTCGATCCTGGACGAAGACGTCGAGGACCATCCCGAGAACCAGACACGGTTCGTATCCCTCGCGACCTCTGGAGTTCCGGCGCCGACCGGGCACGATCGCACGAGCATCGTCTGTTTTCAGGATGCAGACCGTCCAGGGAGCCTTCATACAATCTTGGGACAGTTCTCCGCGCGCGGTATCAATCTGACGAAGTTGGAGTCTCGTCCAACGAAGCGAGGCCTCGGGGACTACTGCTTCGTGATCGATCTGGAAGGTCACTTGGCAGATGAGGTTGTCGCCGACTGCCTTCGGGATCTGCACGCCACGGTATCGAGCGTAAAGTTTCTGGGCTCGTATCCCGCT
This sequence comes from Actinomycetes bacterium, assembly GCA_021794655.1. Taxonomy (GTDB): domain Bacteria; phylum Actinomycetota; class Acidimicrobiia; order Acidimicrobiales; family RAAP-2; genus JAJYQJ01. Next base: position 5,078 of record JAJYQJ010000097.1, read on the forward strand.
GCGGGTATCGAAGCTCGCGCTTTGAGACGCGAGGCGCGCGAAGCCTGGCACGAGGCAGACAGGTGGCTCTCTGAACTGAGAGCACAGATTCACTGAACGGCTCGGGGCGTCAGGCGGTTCGCCCGTTGGGTTATCGGGTGTCTAACACGTCTCAAGCACACCACAGTCCGCCGCATTCATAACTGGTCGGCGGGTACGAGTGTCCGTGACTCTACGAGGGTTGATCCTCACGAGAAGAGGAGCGAACATCGACAGCCAAGCGTGCGTCGTCAAATGACGCCATCGCTTTCACCGTGTTGATCAGACACCCGGCAACTCTCCCAGGCCAAATCCAATCACGCCGACACACAAAGTCAAGCAACCCTAATCGATCGTTCCCTTATGTTTGAGAGTTCGCGACTCCGACGATGTCCGTCACTCCTTGTCCTCCGAGCGATCCCGCAAAGTCTGCGTTACCGAAGCTGAACACCCCGCCGTCGCTTGCCATCTCGTAGTAGCCCTTGCCGTCGGGTGTCGTAGCGATCCCGACGATCGGCTTGTTGAGCGGCTTTCCTCCCATCGAGCCGTAGAAGGCGGCGCCGGGACCAAAGCTAAAGATCCCACCGTCGGAGGCGACCTCGTAGTAGGCGCCTTGTGAAGTTGTAGCGATCCCGACGATCGGTTTGTTGAGCGGTTTTCCACCCATAGAGCCGTAGTAGCTCGCTCCGGGACCGAACGCAAAGACGCCACCGTCGGATGCGACCTCGTAGTAGCCGCCTTGTGAAGTTGTAGCGATCCCGACGATCGGCTTGTTGAGCGGTTTTCCACCCATCGAGCCGTAGAAGGCGGCGTCTCCGCAGGAGTAGACGGCACCACTCGCGCCAACGAGCAAGTAGCCACCGGGGAACGTAGCCGAGCCGACACCTGTAGAGGAACATCGCGGCGGGCCGGGTGGGTTCACCGTCAGGACAAGCGTCGCTGTTGCCGTCGCCCCGTTCGCATCAGTGATTTCAAATGTCACAGGGTTGGTTCCAGCCGCGCTCGGCGTACCGGAGATGACGCCAGTAGTGGAGTCGAGAGAGAGACCGCTTGGCAGGACCCCAGACGATATAGACCAAGTGTATGGAGCGGTGCCTCTGGTCGCCGACAAGGTCGCGGAGTACGGGATGCCAATCGTCGACGGCGCGACGCTGGTAGTCATTATCGAAGGAGCCGTCTGTGGGCCGGCAACGATCAAGGCGCCCACTGTGCCAGAACCACTTCCAACCGCGTAACAAGTTGTCGCGGACGTACAAGACGCAGCTCTATAGCTCGTCGCCTCCGGCGTGTTCTCCTCACTCCACGTGGCTCCCGAGTTGCTCGTCGCGAGTATCACGCCCGACTGTGTGTTAGTACCCGAATTCTCGAAACTGCCTACGGCATAGCAGGTTGTCATCGTCGGGCACGCAATATCAGAGACGTAGGTAACCTCAGAAGAAAGGCTCTGGGTACTCCACGTGGTCCCCGAGTTGGTAGTGGTGAAGAAAGTTGAACCTCCGGCGGCGTAACAGGTCGTAGTCGTCAGGCAGGCGATCGTATCAACCACCGACGAAAGCGTCTCGGTACTCCACGTCGATCCCGAGTTAGTGGTGACGCCAACCGTAGCGCTTGAGTTAACTGGATTCGCGACATAACACGTGGTCGTCGACGGGCAGGAAATAGCCGTCTCATTATCCCCTGTCATAGGGTAGTGGGCACTCCACGTGGTCCAACCGTTAGTTGTCATGAGGACGGTCGTGCCACCGCTGACTGCATAACAGGTGGTCGTCGACGGACACGCGATTGCAGAGAAGTAGCCGCCCTCCCCGGAAAGGTCTTGAACCGACCATGTCGTGCCTGCATTTGTTGTACCGACGAGCACGTCGTTGTTCGAGGCGTCATTACCGACGGCATAGCAGGTCGTTGCCGAGGGACAAGAGATGCCGTTCAGCGAGACAGCCGCAGTGATAACGCTCTGGACGTTCCACGTCGCGCCCGAGTTCGTAGTGACAAAGATGCCTCCCGTGCTCGTGTTAGTGCTCGAGTTGTCACTAATGCCGGCGGCGTAGCAGATCGTAGTCGTTGGGCATGAGATGCTATTCAACGCAATGGATTGAGACGAGAACACAAACGCGCTCCACGTCGCGCCCGAGTTGGTCGTCGAAAGTACTTGCTCCGTCTGACCACCAGTCGATGCAGCGATGCCGAGCGCATAGCACGTGCTTACCGACGGGCATGCGATACTCGAGTCTGCAAGACTCCCGGACGGAACACTATGGGCGCTCCAGGTCGTACCCGAGTCCGTACTCGAGAGGATGCTCGCGCCTCCAAACGCCCCAAAACAGGTGGTCGTAGACGGACAGGCAATCCCAGGAGATGCGTCGGTATTAGAGAAGTAGTTCAGCACGCTCCATGTAGCACCTGAGTTCGCGGTTCCAACCACCTCGTCCTCGTAGGTCGAACCGTTTACCCCGGAGGCGTAACACGTCGTAGTCGAGGGACAAGAGATGCCATTAAGCGAGAACGCCCCAGTAATAACGCTCTGGACGGTCCACGTCGATCCCGAGTTAGTGGTGACTAAGATGCCTCCTGTACTCGTTCTAGTGCTCGAGTTGTAATTAACACCAGCGGCGTAACAGGTCGTAGTCGTTGGGCATGCAACGCCGTATAGAGAAGAGGCTTGAGACGGATAGCTCTGGTAGCTCCACGTCGTCCCCGAGTTTGCAGTGACCAATATATTGTCCCCGACCGCGTAGCAGATCGTAGTCGTTGGGCATGCAATTCCATACAGGTTACCCACCGTCGGTGCAATGTTCTGTGCGCTCCATACGGCACCCGAGTCATGTGTCGCAACGATCCCTTCTATTCCCGATCGAGTCGACCCTGCGGCGTAGCAGGTCGTAGTCGTTGGACAGGCAATTCCGGAGAACGTCTCGAACTCCGGGGGAATCGCCTGTCTATTCCAGGTCGCTCCGGAGTTGTTCGTTGCTATGGCCTCTTCGTTGCCCGAACTGTTGGAGCCGACGGCATAACAGGTCGTAGTCGTTGGGCACGCTATCGACGCCAGGAACGGAACGGCTGGATAACTCGCGCTCACTTGCCAGCTCGGAGTTGACGTCGCCGCTTGCGAGACCCCGGCCGGCAGTACCGCCGCGATCCCGGCGGTACTCAACGCAATAGCTGCCAACCATGTAAAAGTCTTGAGCCGCGACACCGCACTCACGTCCCCTCCTCTACCCAGTACTTCCAGTCCCAGTCCTGCCAGTCACAGCGACCGACCAGGTCTTAGCCGCTTCGACCAAATCGACCGTCAACTTGGTAGCGACATTCATCTTTGATCGTAGCAGGGGGCAGTAGATCCGACCAGCAGCAACAGGCGAACCACAACCCTCACCACTTCACAAGTGGCCACCGTGCCAAAGCGTCGAGCACCAGCGAGAACCGCACCCGCTCCTGTTCGAGACGGACCGCTTGTCCGTAACGGTCTTCTATGAGGTCGTTGTAGAGTGCCGTCTCTTGCGCCGTCAAACTATTGAGCGCCCGGTTGGTAGGGGTCGGCTCGCTCACCCACTGGCGAGAGTGAGCCAAAAGGGTTTCTTGGTCCATCAGGATCGAACGGACGCGACCAAAGCGGGCCCGGAGCCGGCTCAAGATGTCGAAACCGTGGGTATCGATGTCGCCCCAGTAAACAATCTCCTTCGACTCCATCCACGAGACGTCGTACAACGATCCAAGTGCGAAACCTGATCCAAATACGACGATCGCGCCTTTGACCGCAGGAAAGGCGAGATAGCTGATCTCGTTCTCGACGACGAAGACAGTCTCGCAAGTCAGCTCAATCCCCGAGAGTTCTTCGGTGCGCAGCGTGAGTTCGCTAACGCCGGCCGGGAACAACGGCTGCGGTTCTAAGAGGCGCAGCCTTGTGTACGACGGTTTCGCTCTGAAACGGAATCTACGCGCGAAGTCACCGGCCCCATATCGTGAATCGATCCCCTCTGCGGGGAGGACACAAGTCAGCAGTTCGTCGAGGATCTTGCGGTGACGGTCCACAAACTTCGTATCTACTCCTTCGACGTCGATCTGGCGAAGAAAGAGCTGATCGGTTCCGTGCGCGACGATCCACGCGACGGTCTCGACCAGATCGTTCCAGAGCCCCAGATGGGAGATCGCTTTAAGCGGATTAGACGCTACCCACGGAACGAGATCCGGGAGCGCCGCGCGAGTCTCGTTGATGATCGCGTCGAGGTTGACGACGTCGTCGGTCGTCTTAAGTAGCTTACAGAGCTGCTCGAAGCTCTCGATTCGCACTCGCGCCGGCACAGAGTTCGCCCCGAGATTCCTACCTTTGACGCTACGCTTGATCACTGTAAATCTCTCGACACCGCCGGCTGTCTTGCTGTCGCGTTCGAACCTCTCCGCCCAGCGCCGAACCTCATCAAATCGTTCGAGCAACTCTGTCGCTGTCGGTGCTTTCACGGGCAGTTCGATCGGTGTCCAGGGAACGCCACTCGCGTGGTCGCGCGCGTAGCGACCAGTAGCCCAGCGCTTTCGCACAACGGCCACCAGGTCGTCGACGTTCGTCCAACTCGACGTTAGCGGGGGCAGGGGAGGACCTCCTTAGTGCTGCACATACCCGCGTCAACCATCTGAGCCGGTCACGCCTCCTGCCAAAGCGGCCACCGATCTCTTCTCGTCGTAGCGCCGCCGGTACTCCGCGATCGTGAGGCACTGGAGGCGTGAGTAGTTGCCCTCCAGGTTGTCGACGTAGCCCACCGCCGCGACGTGGGGTTCGATCACGTGGATCTTTTGAAGAGGGGTCACGATCAGCAACTGGAGCCCGAGACGAGTGAAAAGGTCGAGCGCGTAACGAGTAGACGCTTCCGAACCACGACTGAACGCCTCGTCGATCACAACAAAGCGAAACGACTTCGAGCGGGCGGCGCCCCAGTCCAGCTTGAACTGGTACGCGAGCGACGCCGCGAGAATCGTGTATGCGAGCTTTTCCTTCTGGCCGCCGGACTTGCCCGCTGAGTCCGTAAAACTCTCGTACTCGCTACCGTCGCTTCGCCACCGCTCGGAGGCGGAGAAGACGAACCACTGCCGGACGTCGGTCACCTTGGCGGTCCAGTTACGATCCTGATCAGCCGTGCCCTCGCGGCCTTTGAAACGATCGAGGATCTTTCTCACCTGTAGAAACTTCTCTTCGGAGTACTGTTGCGTAGCCTTCCCGCCCAAGACGCTGTCGGTGCACGCTCGAAGGTCGGCTCGAAACTCCCTCACCTCTGTGTTTGGGGTCTGGTCCGGCACGAGGCGGATATATCGGCCTTCGTTGTAGTCGATGCCCTTGAGCGAGTCGTTGATCGTTTCGATCCGATCTCGAATCAGCTTCTCATGTTTGCCGAGCTGTGCTGAGAACCCGGCGATGTCTCGGATCGTGTTCTGGTTCAGATAGTCCTTGAACTCCGCCTTAAAACGGGGAAGATCGTCGGCAGCGACCCGCTGATGGAGTTGGCGATACTCGGCTGCGGATTCGAGTGAGTCATCGAACTCGTTCGACTCGTTCGGATACCGCTGACGAAACGCTCCCATAGAACGGACCGCACGTAACCCCGCAGCGTTGTGCTGTCTCGTGAGTTCGTCTGCCTTTCCCTTCAGCACAGCTCTCACCTGCTCTTCGAGATGAACAAGCGTCTCCGCGTAAGAAGAGATAGCGGCCGATTGAGCTGCACCTTCATCCAACTCAGACGCCTCGCTCCCGGCTACGGACGCGACGAGCGAGCTGATCGAATCAAACGACCTAGAAGCAACGTCGAGCGCGTCTGTATCCGAGAGCACGAGCTCGACTCGGGCCAACCGTGTCTCGGCCATCGTTCGTCGGCTCTCGATACCCCCACGCTCGCGTTGAAGGTTACTAACCTCGCTGTCCAGTGCGGTCAGCTTCTCACGAACCGCGTCTCGTTCGGCCGTCAGCTGGGCAAGAGCGTCCGAGGAGGACATGATCCGCTCTCTCTCTGCGCTGAGTGCACCTAGTTCGACCGCCAAACCCTGCCAATCAAGTTCCTCGAAGTTCGTATACTCTCCGAGCTTTGCAAGTGACTCGAGCTGAGCCGAGCACACAGCTCCTTTCTTCTTCAACGAGTCAATCGTGGAAGAGAGCGAGGCCAGTTGAGCGTAGAGCGATTTGGCATGCGCCGCGAGGGCCTCGATCTTGGCCTCGTTACTCCAACCAAGCACGTACTCACGACGATCGCCGATGCGCCTTCGATCGTCCTTCTCGTGACGCTCTCCGTCCTTGATCTGCCCTGCTCGAGTCACCGCCTTCTTCGTCGTGCGAAAGTCAGCGACCCGTTCGACGCAGACGTGGTTCGCACGCCGGGCGAGCTCAGCCTCCAACCAAGTTTTAAACCCCGAATCCGGCTTTAGCTCGAGCATGTCAAGGAGAAGCGGCTCGGTGGAACGACGCTCTGGGCGGGCAACCTGGCCCAGTTGGGTAGGTACGCGAAAGTAGACGACACGGGCGCCTAGATGATGATCGTTGATCCAGGCCGCCACTTTGTCGTAGTGCCGGTCCGAGACGAGCAGCGAGAGCGCAAAGTTGCGAAGGACGCGTTCTGCCGCGCCCTCCCACTCGGACGCGTCGCCTCTTACCTGGATAAGCTCTCCAGCAAACGGAATCTCGTTTGGTTCAACACCGAGATCAAAAGCGATCTTCTCGCGTAGCTCCAAGCTACTCCGAGGGACGTTCGTCGGACGCGACTTGAGGCTGTGGAGCTCCTCGTTGACGCTCTGTGATTCGTCGTTGATCCCGCGCTGGGCGAACTCTCGTTCGTTGAGCTCGTTCTGCACGCTGACGCGTTCATCTTCGAGTGCCTTTCGCCTCGTAACGGCCAAGTCTCGTGTCGTATTGAACTGCTCTACGGCCGAGACCGGCACCATCTCGACCTCGTTCAACAGATCGTTGAAGCGTACGAGCTTTCTTTGACGGATCGGCTTTGCGACTTCAAGCTCACCGATCATCTTCTCGATCTCGGTCAGTCGATCCCCGCCACTTCCCGCAATTGCCAAGTTGAGCTGTCCCTCGGTCTCGCGAAGTTTGCCAGCCACGCGCGTGTGTGAGTCGAGTTCCCCGTCGAGTTCGACAAGCCTCGTCGCGTACCCCTCGATCTCCCTTGCGAGGACCTCACGGGTTCGATCTGCAAAGTAAAATCCAAGCGCGTCGCTCTGGCGCTCAACGGCTTCTTTTTCCGTCGAGAGCTCGTCGTAGCGATCGAGATCAGCCACGATCGGCTCGAGTAGCTCTAGCTGGGCCTCCGCTCGCAAGACCGCTTCGTGGGCCCTGGTCAAGTTGTCGAAGTGCTCGATCAAAGAGGCGATCTGAGCCTTCGTGTCTATCGGCTCGAGCATATGAGTCCGGACGAAGTCGTTGAGGTTGTCAACCGCTTTCATCGAAACGGTCTGATGAAACAGCTCCATCGCCTGCGCCGATTCAATCCCGAGACTACGCCGGAAGTCACGCCCGTACTCCGGGAAGCTGTCGTAGGTCCGCGCTCCACGACCACGCAGCCTCCTCTTCAAACTTCCAAGATCGCTCCCCGGCTCGGAGAAGTCCTTTTCTATCGAGATCTCTGCATCTGCGACGACGAAGAACCGATCAGGCTGGCCCAACCCGACTTCCCTGGAACGAAAGACCTGAGCCAGAGTGACAGTCGTCTCGTAGTCACTGCTCGCGAAAACACCGAGGACGACGGAGAAATGTCGGGTGTCGCGCAGGCTAACCGGACGCGAGGCACCGGTCGTCTCGTTCCGTTCGGACTTGTAGTAACCCTGGACGTATGACCGCAGATCCCGCTCGCGGGTCTCGGCGCCCGCGGCTTTGTTGTACGAGATCTTGTTCGCCGGCAGCAAGAGTGTCGTGATCGCGTCGACGAGGGTGGACTTGCCCGATCCGATCTCGCCGGTCAACAGCGCGTTGCGACCCCCGAGGTCGAACGACCAGACCTTCTGATGGAACGTTCCCCAGTTGAACACCTCGAGTCTTAAGAGCCGGGTTCCAGAGAGTCTGGTCGAGTCCGCGTCTTGAAGCTCTACATCACCGAACAACCGCGACGTCACGTCAGCTCTCCCGCGTTGGTCGGCCCCTCGTCACCGGCCGGCTCTATATCACCGGCCGGCTCCCCATCGTCGGTTGAGTCCGACTTCCCACCGAGCTCCACCAAGTACTCATCCAATCTCTTGTCGAACTCCGACAACCACTGTGCGTCGACATAGGCCTTTATAATTCTACGTACCTCAAACAACTCCTCGTTGCCCGTGAGGCGACGCAAGAACCCGAGTTCGACGACCTTGTTGATGTGCGTGTCGACTCTGTCGACGAGCCGGGCGTCGTTCGTCGACGCGGGCATGAAAACTCGGAGCAGTTCTACGATCTGATCGCGGCTGAGCACGAGCCTGACCTCTGCGCTACTCGCGTCGAACTCCGCGAGGCGCCTGCGTAGTAGCGCTAACAGGACACTGACGTGGAACGAGAGAGTGCGGCGTGCAACGAGGCGGGGGAACTCAGGCGCATCGTCTGCCGGCGGCTGGCTCCGCAGGTAGCAGTAGCCTTCAGCTTCGTCGACGACGACATTCAATCCGATCTTCGCGACGTAGTCGGCCACACCCTGGCGCTCCCTCAGCAGAGCGTCCCAGAGTTTCTCGTGCGAGTCTCGGTATAACGGGCCGTTCATGAGATGTATGACGACCAGCGAAAACTCAGTTGGTCCGTTCGCTACGTCGAGAGCCGCCTCGTTCATCGTTTCCTCAATCCATCTCGGCAAAAGTGGACTGCCGGAAGGTCGGCTACGCGTGAGTTTTCGCCTACGCTCCACTCGATCTGGTCGCGACGGTCCTCGTCAAAGATCACCGTGAGCCCCGGTTCACTGAGCGAGAGGTAGCCGACTAGTTCAGCGAGCCCCTGGGCCAGTGGCTCGTCGGCCACGACTTCGTTCAAAGCGACCTGGTCGCGGTGGCCGAGTGAACCGAGGACGCGTTGCGCGAGGACGTCACGGTCGACGTAGATCTGATCGAGCATCGCAGAGGAGTCAAAGTCGTCGTTTCCGTGCTCCACGGACTCAGCCTCGAGTGGAGCTCGTCGCGTCCTTCGGTATAACGGACGATCCGTCGGCAGGCTTACTGTTATGCGGGGTTCATCGATCTCCATCTTTATGTCCGGATTCGGGTCCTGGCGGAGCTCGAGAGCCTTCGTCTCGACGTCGTGGAGCAGATCAAAGACGCGCCGGTTCTCCAGCCACACCTGATCGTCTAAGAACCTGCGAAGTTGATCCGAGAGCAGGCGAACCGTGGCTTGCGTTCGCTCGCAAGCGTCTATCCAGTCGAAGTGAACCCTCTTGAGACGCCCGTCTCGGTGGTCGATGCCGGGGATCTCCTGGAGCCGATCGAGCAGCTCCGTCAGTTCCCTCTGGCGATCGTGGGAGAGTAAGAAGTCGTAGAACGCCTGAAAGCTGCGTCCCTGGTCTGACTCAGCGATACTGCTCCTGGTCCCGAGAGCCTCGTCGAGCAGGCCACCTTTGGATCCCGACCAACGCGCTATCTGCTCTCTGAGATTTCGATCGAGTTGGCGGAAGTTCTCTTCGACCTCTCGAAAGTCTGCGAGCAACTCCCGCGCCGTGCGGGCGAACTGCTGGTAGCGATCGCGCTGGCCTACCTCGTCGAGGACCGAGATCTCACCACGCTTCGCGGCCACGATCTGCTCATCAACCTCTGCCCGTCGCCGCTCGAGCTCAAAAAGACGTTTCTTGGGATCGTCTTCGGCGCCATGGACCATCTGGCGAAGGAGATCAAAGATCGTGTTAAGACGTGACTCCGTCCCGATGAACTCACGCGCCGGGAGCTCTCGTACCCATAGCACCGCCTTTTCGACCGCCGGTGCGAGGTCAAAGTGTGCCTCGTCAGAGCCCGGCGGGTAGTACTTCCTGAGCCAACCGCGTTCGGGCGACGCCCAGTCGTCAAGGTACGCCGCCGCGGACTTCGGGAACCTCTCCTCACCTATACGCTCACCGAGGGCGTACAGCTCGTCGTCGAGCTCCGCGACGAGCTCGCTCGCGGCAAGATCGCTCGCGTTCTCTTCGACGAAGACCCGGCCGAGAAAGCTCAGCACGAGTGCCGCGTTGTTCGACCGCAGCAACGCCCAGGCCGGATGCTCGGTTCGCAGGTACTCGATCTCGTCGTAGTTCACCGTGGACTCTCCACCCCTCCTCGCGTTGCCTCTGCGCTCACGCGTTCTCGAATCTTTGCAGCTACGCCTTCTTGACCCCAAACTTCGAGCACCTTGAGCAGTAATTGCTCGCGCTCAGCCCCACGCGATGTCGCCTCTAACGCTGGGATCGCCTCGTTCGCCCACCACCCTCTAGCGACTCCTCGCGGTCGGGCGAGAATCGGATCGCTCGCGACGGCAGCTCTAAGGGTTCTCTGCACTTCCTCTCGACGGCGAACCTTGCGATCACGCTCTCGTGCGCGCTTCGCCGCCTTCGCCTTGCTCGGCGCCTTCTTTGCTTTCGGTCGCCCCAGAGTGAAATCGAAGTCGTCCCGGCCTCCTTTAAAGCCATACCAGGCACCGGCGTAGTCGTCGTAGTCGAATCCGTCATAGCCGTCGTCGCGGCCGTACGAGCGGCGTCGGGAGGAGTGGCGTCGGGAGGAGTGGCAACTGTCGCACTCGGAAAACCACGGAGCACACAGGCTGTTACACGAGACACAACGCGCCACTCCGTTCGTGATAGCGCGAGCGAGCGCGGCGTTGAGGGCCGTCGCGACCGCGTCGAGCTGTTCTACGACCTCGCGATGGCTGAGCGCGATCCTCTCGGCGAAGGCGAGCGTAGCCCACCGAAGGCCAACGAGCACTCGTGCGTGGCGCTCGAGTGAGACCGCATCGGTCGAAGCAGAGATAGGCTCCAGTGTCACCGTGAGAGTACCCAAGAGCTCACGTGCGACCGCTCCGAGCACCCATCGATCCTCTGGAGTGTCCGCGTCGAGCGGTGAGCGTAGGAGCCGCCAGGCGTCATCGAGGCTAAGGCGAGAAAGGAGGGAGCCCGACGAGGTCCACTCAGAGTCCAACGCGTTCGCCCGCTCGAGAAACGGTTCGACCGGCGCGACGCTCGCCCACGACGTCGATCCCAAAGCGGCCTTCGCCGCCTTGCTCCACGCGTTGAGCGCCGGCGCCAGATCAGAAGCGCTAAGCGCGCCAAGATCGTCGAGCCCAGGTGCGACCTGACCGCGCTCGACACGCCGGTGGGCGACCTTGCCTTCGATCATCACTTTTCCGGTGAGAGCCCGAGCTACCATCCGGTGCTTCGGTGCGAATCCAGTCACTCCTCCAACTGTCGTTACGACACCGGACTCTGATAACCCGAAACGTCCGGCGCGTCCGGCGATCTGAGCGATCTCCCACGCCTCCAGGTCTCGCCTCTTTTGACCGTCGAACTTCTCGGTCTCGGAGAAAACAACCGCGTCTGCGGGAAGATTGATTCCGTGACCGATGACGTCGGTCGCAACGATGATCTCGCTCGACCCCACGATGAACTCAGCTATCTGCTTCCGGCGAACTTCGGGCGGTAGCGCACCATAAAGAGCCGACACCCGCCGTCTCTTTAAGTGAAGCAGCCCCGCTAGATGAAGCACTGCCTTCCGCGAAAACGCGACGACGATAGATCGGTCAGGTATCGAGTCGAGAGTGAGAGGCCCGCGGACGCTGAGTGGGACGAGGCGCTCCGTCCAGGTGATCGGGACATCGTCGCCGAGAACGGCTCGGACGAACGGCGCGGCTCCGACCTCTCCGGTCACGTAGAGCTCGTCGACCTCCGCTCCGGCGAGAAGCCTCGTCCACGCCCACCCACGATCGGGATCGGCGGCCCATTGGACCTCGTCGAGAACGAGTAGCTCGCCTCGCATCGGCGCCATCTCGGCCGTCGCGCAGATGATCGGTGCGTTGTGATTGATCCGCTCCTCTCCTGTGACGAGCCCTACTCGATCCTCCCCGACGTCACCACAGAGTCGCTCGTACGCCTCCATCGCGAGCATCCGGAGCGGGGCCGCGTACGTTCCGACACCTCGCTCCGCAAGCCGCTCAAGGGCGCGATGAGTCTTACCGGAGTTAGTCGGCCCGAGGAACACCTCGACCTCGCTCGGCTCGCCCGCACGCAACGGAAGCCGAACCGTCGGATCGAGCGTTATCTTCAGATCTACCTCGTCTCTCTCGTTGCGGTCCATCTTCTTATCTCCAATGTCTCTTCCTGGCGCAAGCCAAGAGCCAGCCGTCCTCTGGTCGGCCCTTCCCCGACGATGAGGAACTGCGGACGCCGTGAGACTCTGCTGGCGGTCCGGCGGTTGCCCCGATACAAACGGTAGCTCTCCGGTGTATCAGCGCTACTTTTGACCCAACCTTCGGCCCTACTTCGCCGGGCGATCGGCCAAGAACCACCGCACCTCACACCTGGGTAGCTTTGACCGGTCCCTTGAGTTTGACGCCTTCGATGTCGAGATTCGGGAGTAGCCGATCCAACCAGCCCGGAATCCACCAAGCGTGCCGACCCGTCAACGCGATCACGGCCGGGACGAGCGTCATTCGTACGATGAACGCGTCGATCGCTACTCCTGCGGCGAGAGTGAGGCCGATCGACTTGGTGATCAGATCGTTCGTCAAGACAAAACTAGAAAAGACCGAGATCATGATCAGCGCCGCTGCAACGACGACTCGACCGCTCTCGTCGAAACCCTCGCGAACCGCACTACGGGCCTCGGCGCCGCGAACAAAGCTCTCGCGCATCCGACTAACCAAGAAGACCTCGTAGTCCATAGCGAGACCAAACAACACACCGACGAGGAGGATAGGAAGGAAGCTGACGATCGGCCCTGTATGAGTCACGCCCAGCAACTTCGCGAAATGACCTTCCTGGAATATGTACACAACAATCCCGAGCGAGGCCGCGATGCTCAACAAGAAGCCGGCCACCGCCTTTATCGGCACGAGCAACGAACGAAAGACCATCAGCAACAAGATGAGAGCAAGGCCTACGACGACGATCAGGTAGACGGGCAACGCAGCTGAGAGCTTCGCTGAGACGTCGAGGTTGACCGCCGTCTGACCGGTAACGAGCACTCTGACGCCCGTTGCCCTCTGAATCTTTGCCGCCGCGGCCCGGATGTAGTTAACGAGGCTGCTCGTCTGAGGAGAGGTCGGTCCGCTCTTCGGCGTGACGCTGACGATAGTCAGATCTTTGGCGGGGTTCTGGATCGGAAACGAAACCGCCTGGACATCCTTGAGGCTCTTCAAACCAGCAACGGCCGTTTCAGCGATCTGCGTCGGATTGAACTTGTTCGGAGCGTCGACGACAACGGTCAGCGGACCGTTGAAACCTGGACCGAAACCCTCTTCCAAGAGGTTATAGGCGGTTCGAGCTGTGGATCCAACAGGTTGGGATCCAGCGTCTGGGAGGCCGAGGCGCAGGTTGAGAACCGGTGCCGCGATGACGATCGCGACGATCAGGCCGGCAAAGAGCGTGGTAACGGGTCGCCCGGTTGTAATCCGGACCCAGCGCAAGCTGGCCGACGCGCTGGAACCGGCAGGAACCGCGGTACTCCCACTTGACTTCTCAGCTCGAGACTTTGGGGCCCGTGCTTTGGGGGCCCGCGCTTTGGGCGCCGTGATCTTCGAACCAGCGAATCCCACCAAAGCAGGCAGCAGCGTTAGAGCGATCAACACGGCAACGATGACGGTCCCGGCCGCGGCAAGGCCCATGACGGTTAGGAACGGTATATTCACTACGGCGAGTCCCGACAACGCGATGACGACCGTAAGTCCGGCAAATACGACAGCACCTCCGGCCGTCGCGGTCGCTCGGGCTGCCGCGTCGACAGGATCAAACCCGTCGGCGAGACTCTCTCGGTAGCGATGCAGGATGAAGAGCGCGTAGTCGATACCGACCGCTAGTCCGATCATGGTGGCCAAGATCGGCGCCGTGGAAGAAAGAGTGATCACGGCGCCGAGTGCGTTGATCGAGAGGATACCGACCGCTACACCGATGAGAGCAGTGATGAGCGGCAATCCGGCGGCGAGCATCGCGCCAAACGTAATCGTGAGTACGACATATGCGACGATGATCCCGAGGCCCTCCGAACTCTTCTCGCTGGGCGGCGCGATCAGCCCGCCGGCGAAGGCAACTTCAATCCCTTTAGAGCGCGCCGGTTGCGCACTCTGTGCAAGTGCCGCCTTGGAGCGACTAGTTATGTCGGCGACCGGAACCTTATAGATCGCGTCCGCGTACGCGATCTTCGCGTTCTTTGAAACCGTCCCGGTTGTGAACGGATCCGTGACGGCGAGGATCTGACCAGCATCTTTTACTCGCAGCAGTGTCGCCTCGACCGCTGCCTTCATCGACGGCTCGGTCAGCTTGTGCCCCGCTGGGGCAGAGAAAACGATCCGCGCAGCACCACCGGCCGCTGCGGGGAACTTCTGGTTGAGTAAGTCGATGGCTTGCTGGGACTGGGTCCCCGGGATCGTGAACTGGGTGCTCGGCGGGCGAGCGAACGACTGTGACAACACCGCTACGACAACAAGTGTAAGGAGCCAGAAACCGAGAACGATCCGGCGGCGGCGAAACGCCCACGCTCCAAGCGCGTAAAGGTAGGTTGCCATCTCCGAACTGTAGTGCGCTTACGCGCCAGCCGCACCGACCACGTCACTCACGCCTTCGCCGCTTAGCGATCCGGCAAACGTCGCATTCCCGAAGCTGAACACCCCACCGTCTCTGGCTATGAGCCGGTAGCCTCCTGGAGCATCGGGATTTGTCGATCCACAGGCTGTTTCGGTTCCAACTGTGGTGGTGTTGGAGGCAACCTCGATACCGACGATCGGCTTGTTGAGTGTCTGGCCACCCATCGAGCCGTAGAAGTTGGCGCCTGGTCCAAAGGAAAAGACCCCACCGTCTGATGCGACCTCGTAGTAGCCGCCTTGTGAGGTCTCTTTGATACAGGGTATCTCGGGGGGCCCCCTATCGTTTTGTCAAGATGGCACTATGGCACT
>JAJYQJ010000151.1 GCA_021794655.1 Actinomycetes bacterium
TACGACGCCTTAGGGGTCAAGGACAAGCTTCCAAGGCACCACAGAGTGGTTGGTAGATTGTAGTGTCCAAAAAAAGAACATGCACACCCCCTACCAGGAGTGTTTCTCCTAAGAGCCGAAAGTTGGGTCGAGATCGCGGCCGGCCGGACCTACGGCGAGGATGAGATCCGCGCCGAGTTCTCTGTTCCGAAGCGCAGCCGGTAAGTAGCCGCGTGCCCTACGACGTCCGCTTCGCCGCGTCTGCGCGCCGATTCGGTAGGGCTCTCAAACGGGAGCTGGTACGTTCAGCGCTCGCCGCGGTCCCTACCGGCTACTCTATCGTGTCGACGACGAAGCGGCACGCGTCTACATCTTGCCCATCGATCACCGCGCCGACGTGTACCGCAAGCCCTTATAGCGCTGCACCTTGGGGGAGCGAGAACTGGCGCCGCTCCAGCGCGTTTGAACAGGCCGGAGTGAGTGGAGCACTACGGCAGATCGGTCGCAACATACCTGAATCGGCCGGAGTTTTCATCAAACGTGACCGTGTCGGACCAAGGTGTTTGCTGATGGCCGGCGGAAAAGCCGATGGAACAAGACGCGGCGTTGACTATTCGACTCGAGTAAGAGTTCAGTCGTAGTACCCCGAGTGGATGTAGACGCACGGTACTCCTTCGGAGACGAACATCGCGTGATTCGACGGGTCGTCTTCGAGTGCGAGTCGAAGGTCGAAGCCGAATCGTCGGAGGTCCCCGACGACTCCGTGTTTGAAGCTCGTCACCTGCGAGTAGTCTCCTCGGTCGCGCATCACGAGTAGATCCCAGCGGAGTCGGTAACGCTCGAGCCACGCGAGGGTCTGAGGCCTGACTCGCAGGGGGCGGCCCGTCAAGAGGATCACGTTGAGCTTCGAATCGAGAAGCTCTACGAGCGTCGCTATCTCCTCGATAATCGGGTCGTCGCCACACGCTTCGAAGAACGCGGCCCAATCCCGCCGACCGTTTTCGATGAAGTGCTGGCGACCCGCGGCGTCCGAGAGGACCCCGTCGATGTCAAATATCACTGCTTCACCGGCGTCGACCGGCGACGCGCGCCAACGCCAGTTCGGCGGCACGCTGGAGCGTCGCTCGTTCAAAGACTCCGTCACGCCGTTCGATGTCGCGTCGGGGACCAGCTCGCTCACTCCTCTCCCGGTGACACCTCGGCGAGGCGACGGATCTCGTCGACGACGCCGGGGTCCGCGAGTGTCGTCGTATCCCCGAGGGCCCTCCCCTCCGCGACGTCCCTCAGGAGGCGGCGCATTATCTTCCCACTGCGGGTCTTTGGCAGTTCGTCGGTGAACACCACCGTCTTTGGTCGGGCGATCGGGCCTATTAGCGACGCGACGTGGGCTCGCAGGGACTCACCGGTCGCGTCGTCGGTCGGCTCTCCTGATCTGACGGTCACGAACGCGACGATCGCCTGGCCGGTCGTCTCGTCCTTCGCTCCGACGACCGCCGCCTCTGCGACACTCGGATGGTCTACGAGGGCGGACTCCACCTCGGTCGTCGACACTCGATGACCCGACACGTTCATCACGTCGTCGATCCGGCCGAGGAGCCAGAGGTATCCGTCGTCGTCGATCTTCGCGCCGTCACCGGCAAAGTAGCGTCCCTCAAAGCGCGACCAGTACGTCTCCTTGTAGCGTTCGGGGTCACCGTAGATCCCCCGGAGCATCGCGGGCCACGGTCGGGTGAGGGTCAGATACCCACCACCTCGAGTCACCGGCTCCCCCTGGTCGTCGACGACCTCGACGCCCGTTCCTGGAATCGGAAAAGTCGCCGATCCGGGCTTCGTCGCCGTTATTCCAGGGAGTGGGGAGATCATGATCGCACCGGTCTCGGTCTGCCACCATGTGTCGACGACCGGACAGCGCGCGCGCCCGATCTTCTCCTGGTACCAGATCCACGCTTCGGGATTGATCGGTTCGCCGACCGATCCTAAGACCCGGAGGCTGGAGAGATCGTGTGCCTCAGGGTACTCGACCCCCCACTTCATGAACGTCCTGATCGCCGTCGGAGCGGCGTAGAGGATCGTGACGCGATACTTCTCGACGATCGACCACCAGCGATCCTTCCCGGGGGTGTCGGGCGTCCCCTCGTAAATTACGCCGGTCGCTCCGTTCGCGAGCGGGCCGTAGACGATATAGCTGTGCCCGGTTACCCAACCGATGTCGGCCGCGCACCAAAAGACGTCCGACTCGGGATGTAGGTCGAAGACGACCTTGTGGGTGTAGGCGACCTGGGTTAGGTATCCACCCGTCGTGTGCATGATCCCCTTTGGCTTCGCGGTCGTCCCCGACGTATACAAGAGGTACAAGAGGTCCTCTGCCTCCATTACCTCGGGCTCGCAGTGTTCGTCGGGGGCCCCGCCGGCGACGGGATCTGATCCGTCCATCAGTTCGTCCCACCAGTGGTCTCGACCAGGGGTCATCGGGGTACTCCCCCCAACGCGACGAGCGACGACGACGTGGTCGACTGACGGGGTACCCGCGAGTGCCGCGTCGGCGCCCTCCTTTAGCGGAACCGCCTTTCCCCTTCGCCATCCACCGTCCGCGGTCACGAGAACCCTCGCCTCCGCGTCGAGGATCCGCCCACGCAACGCATCCGGTGAGAAACCTCCGAATACGACCGAATGGACAGCCCCGATCCGCGCACAGCTGAGCATCGTGACGGCGAGCTCGGGGATCATCGGCATGTAGACCGCGACTCGATCGCCCTTTTTCACCCCCAGCCCTTTCAAGACGTTCGCGAACTTCTCGACTTCTTCGAGGAGCTCTCGATAGGTGATCGATCTCGAGTCCCCGGGCTCACCTTCAAAGTAGTACGCGACTCGCTCACCGTTTCCCGCGAGCACGTGTCGATCGAGGCAGTTGTACGAGACGTTCAGTTGTCCACCGTCGAACCATCGCGCATAGGGTAACTCCCAGCTAAGTACCTCGTCCCACTTCTTGAACCAGTCGAGATCGTCGGCCTGTTCGGCCCAGAACCCGACCCAGTCCTCGTCCGCTCGAGAGTAGATCGAAGGGTCCGAGACGACCGCTTGGTCTTTGAACCCGGCTGGCGGCGGAAACCGCCTGTCTTCTAAGAAGTAGTCCTCGATCGTCGCTCCTGTGCCACGTGAGACATCTTCGGACATCCTCGTCCCCTTTCCATGCGTCGTTTCTCGAAACGCTGCCGAGACGAGCCTACCCGTGGACAGCGCGAGCCGGTAGTGTGGAGCCCGTTGTCCCTGTTCGATCTGTAGTTATTACCTCGTGCGGGCGCACGGTCGATCTGTGGGGAGCCAGGGGGGAGCCGAGGGGGAGCCGAGGCTGATTTTGTTGTGTCACAGGAGGAGAAAGGAGCGACGATGAAGACCTACACTGTGCGATGCGAGTGGGACTCCACCGGATGGTGGGTGGCGACGGTGCCTGAACTAACCGGAGCGATCAGCCAAGCACGCCGCCTCGACGAGGTGCCAGGCGACGTGGCCGAGGTGGTCGAACTGATGACCGGAGAGAAGTCCGGCACGTACGCGGTCGAAATAGAGACGGTCTACAACTCATAGCGACGAAGGTCATAGCGACGAGGGTCGATACCGGCGAAGTTCAGTCCTTGGAGGATCCGTCCCCGTTGGCCAGCCCGACGGCTGCGGCGACCTGTCGGAGTCGAGAGAGGCTCGCCGATGCGTAGTCCGACGACTCGTAGCGTTGGATCTGCTGTTCCTTGAGTCCCAAGCGCTCAGCGAGGAGGCGCTGACTGAGCCCGGCACGGATCCGTGCACGAACGAGTAGTCTCGGCACATCGTCGAGCGACGACAACTCTCCGACTGCGACGCTTCCCTCTCGCAGAGCGTCGTACTCCGCGAGTTGGGAGCGCAGCTCGTCCAACTGTCCCTCGACCGCCGCAACCTCCAGGTCTCGCCGAAGGGGCCCGTCGTCGGAGGGAATCGGTCGCTCGGCTAGTTCACCCAAGAGACGCTCCAGCCGCTCGACCTGCGCCTTTGCTGTACGATATTGAACGTCGTTTGTGATCATCTACTGCACCTCCTTAGTGTTAATGACAACGACTCCCTTGCGGCCACCGGTGACCTTGTTGCGGCGAAAGAAGTCGACGAACGGAGCGCCACTGCTGTTTTCGAGAACGTTTGGCAAAATATCGCCACGATAGCGAGCGTGCTGCTCAGCTCGAGGCGGTGTGACGTTCAATATGACGGCGTCCAGCTTGCCCAGATCGACGCCGTCCATATCCCAGCAGAGGTCGTAATCACCTGGCGCCTCCTTTACGGTGACAAAACTCCCGTCGAGGTAGGCCTGCTGACACCCGGCGGCCCGGAGCACGGCGAGGACTTGACCTCCTCCCCACGGCTAAAGCCGGGGGATTCTGACGTGTCTTCCTGGCTGTCTCTTCGGAGGTCCATCAAGCAACCTCCAAAGCCGTAAGCGAACCACCAGCAGGTGCTGGTGCAGGGATA
>JAJYQJ010000142.1 GCA_021794655.1 Actinomycetes bacterium
TGGTACTACGATCATATGTTCGATACTACACCACGGGTGTATCAATTCGTGCAACGGTGCTCACTCATTTCGCCGTCGGCCTTGACCCCTCCCTCACAGAAGGGGGTTGCGGCCGCGGTCGGCTCAAACATCCTACGTCGAGTCCAACTCAGACCCTCCTCCACCGGTCGTGGAAACCCGCGGGTCTTGCTTGATTGACGGAGCGATCTCTATCGCGAAGTCAGGTGCAAACCACGTCGGCGTGCGGGGGGAAGAGGCAGCTGAACACCTGAAGGAGGTCTGTCGTCGGCGACGATGATCCTCCTCGTTCGAGAGGTGCACGTCGAGCAGCCGAGGACGCTCTCGTCAGGGTGGTTCGGACACGAACTGGTCGGCGACCAGCGGTTTCTCCAGCCGATAACCTCGGCGGGGAGGAGGAAGGGCAAGGAATGCGGTATATTTTGCCAGCTCTGGAAGTTCAAGTACGTTCCAGACGTGGACAGTTGGACGACCAGAGGGCAGGGCAGGCGTGGGTAGCGGCAGATATCGACCGACGACGAGGTACACGCCATCTTCGACGGCCGCTCGACGACCTTCTAACTCGTGGCCGTTCTCGTAGCGCTCGGGGCGGGCGCTCTCGCGAGCTTTGCGGCGAGCGCGCTGAGCGTCTCGGTCCTCGGCCGCCGTGCGGTCCTCGACGTTCCAAACCACCGCTCGTCACACACCACGGCGACCGTGAGGGGCGCAGGGATCGGCCTCGGCGTTGGAACACTCGTAGCGCTCGCGATAGCCCACAGCTCCTTTAACGATCCAGAGCTCGCCGGACTCGTCGTAGCCGGAGTCGGCTTTGGCGTGATCGGACTCGTCGACGATCTCACCGGCGCCCTCTCCGCCGCCGCGCGCTTAGCGCTCCAGGTGATCGTAGCGACCGGCGTCGTCGTCGTCATCTCACAAGAGGCGACCTACACCGTCTTGGTGACGTCGCTCGTAGGGCTCGTCGCTGCCGTCTGGATCGTCGCGTTTGTGAACGCGTTCAACTTCATGGACGGCATAAACGGGATCTCGTGCGCGCAGGCGATCGCAGCTGGGGTCGCGTTCTCCTTGATCGCCTGGCACGGTCACGACGTCGCGCTCCTAGCGGGCTCTCTCGCTCTCGTAGCTGGATCTATCGGATTCGTGCCGTTCAACTTCCCAAGAGCGCGGGCGTTCCTCGGCGACGTCGGGAGCTACTTCGCGGGTGCGTGGCTGGCCGTGCTCGTCATCGTCGGCCTCCACGAATCGATCCCGCCAGAGGCGATGATCGCCCCCGTCGCGCTCTACCTAGCAGACACCGGGGTGACTCTCACAGGGCGCCTAGTGCGCCACGAACCCTGGAGCGAACCACACCGCGACCACGCATACCAGCGCCTCGTCGATCTTGGATGGAGTCATACCCGAACGACCCTCGTCGTCTTCGTTACAGTCGCCGTCTGCTCGCTACTCGGCTCTGTGAGCGTCTTCGGGTCGACCCAGCTGCGGATCGGAGCGGACTGTGCCGCGCTCGCAGTGATCGCCTCTTACCTGCTCTTACCCTCGATCGCCAAAAGTCGGAGCGGAACGGGCACTCGGCGGGCTGACCTACTATGAGCTGTGAAATGATCCACGTTCTCTGCGTCGCCGGCGCACGTCCCAACTTGATCAAGATCAAGCCCGTCATCGACGCGCTCGACTCCGTCGGGGCGACGACGACGTTTCTACACACCGGCCAGCACTACGACGATGCGATGTCGGGTGTCTTCCTCGACGATCTCGGGCTGCGCAAACCCGACATATCCCTCGGCGTCGGATCGGGCACCCACGCCGAACAGACCGCAAAAGTCATGGTCGGCCTCGAACCGATCGTCGACGAGCTCGCTCCCGACGCCGTCGTCGTCGTCGGAGACGTCAACTCGACCCTCGGCGCCGCGATCGTCGCCGCGAAGGCCGGGGTCGTCGTCGCACACGTCGAGGCGGGACTGCGCAGCCGCGACTGGTCGATGCCCGAGGAAGTGAACCGCGTCGTCACCGATCGCGTGAGCGACTACCTCTTCGCTCCTTCGGCGGACGCCGTCTCCAACCTGGAGGCCGAGGGATACCGCGACGACCAGATCCACCTCGTCGGCAACGTAATGGTCGACTCGCTCCTCTCCAACATCGAACGTGCAACCGGCCGCGACACGCTCGAACGCCTCGGGCTCGACGCCGGTCGTTACGCGCTCGTGACCCTGCATCGCCCCGCGAACGTCGACGACGCGGACGTCCTCGAATCGTTGATGGGTGTATTAGACGTCGTCTCGCGTGAGATATCCGTCGTCTTCCCGGTTCACCCGCGCACTCTCTCTCGGTTGGACAGTCGCAAAAAACCAGCAGGTGTAGCTCTCATCGAGCCGTGTGGGTACCTCGACTTCTTGGCCCTCGAACACGGCGCCGCTCTCGTCATGACCGACTCTGGTGGCATCCAGGAAGAGACGACCGTCCTCGGCGTCCCGTGTCTCACCTTGCGCGACAACACCGAACGCCCGATCACACTCGTTGAAGGGACCAACCAGCTCGTCGGGCGATCACCGGAGCGAATACTAGAAGCCGTTCACAACGTGCTCACCAACGGATGGGTGAAGAAAAGCCCCGGCCTCTGGGACGGACACAGCGCTACGCGCATCGCGGAGATCCTCGTCGCCAACGTCGCGAAGCAGACGCTGCGTCCAACCGACTTAAAGGAGTCTTGATGCGGATCTTGCTCGTAACCCACTACTTCCCCCCCGAGATCGGCGCTCCCCAGGCCCGCCTGAGCGAGATCGCCCGCGCGTGGGCCGCCGACGGCGACGACGTGACGGTCTTGACCGGTATGCCGAACCACCCGACCGGGGTGATACCACCCGCCTATCGGCGCAAGATACGCGCCGTCGAGCAGATCGACGGCTACATGGTCACTAGGAGCTGGTTGTACGCCACGCCTAACGAAGGGTTCGTCAAGAAAACCCTCGGCCACCTGAGCTTCATGGTGACGAGCGTCTTGATCGGCACGAGACAGAGTGGGCCGGCAGACGTCGTCGTCGTCTCCTCACCCACCTTCTTCTCGATCTTTGGGGCGTGGGTGATCGCGAAGTTAAAACGCGCTCCGCTCGTAGTCGAGGTACGTGACCTCTGGCCGGCGATCTTCGTCGAGCTCGGCGTGCTCACCAACCGACGCCTCATCTCGCTCCTCGAACGCTTGGAGCTGTGGGCCTACGCACAGGCGGCCGAGGTCGTCGTCGTCAGCGACGGTTTCAGGAAGAACCTCATCAGTAGGGGTGTCCCCGAAGAAAAGGTGACGACGTTACGAAACGGCGCAGATATCGACCGCTTCGTCCCGGGCGACGATCCACTCGCCGGTAGGATTCGGCTCGGCGTGAAAGACGGTGAGGTCCTCGCTCTCTACATCGGCGCCCACGGCATCTCCCACGGACTCGACGCGGTGCTCGACGCGGCCGCCCTCGTCGAGAAATCCAACGAACTCCCCGTCCGCTTCGCTCTCGTCGGCGAAGGTGCGAACCGCTCCGCCCTCCTCGAACACGCTGAGCGCCTCGGGACCACGAACCTGACGATGCACCGCGGCGTTCCCCGAGAAGAGGTCCCCGAACTCCTCGCCGCCGCCGACATCTGCATCGTCGCCCTGCGCGACGTCGCACTCTTCTCTACGTTCATCCCCTCGAAGATCTTCGAGTACTTCGCCTCCGGCAAAGCCGTCGTCGGCGCCGTCCGCGGTGAGGCCGCCGCGATCTTAGAAGAAGCCGGCGCGCTCGTCGTCAAACCAGAAGATCCCCCCGCCCTCGCCGCCGCTATCACAGAGCTCGCCAAAGACCCGGATCGCAGGGCACGCATGGGAGATCAAGCCCGACGCTACGTGAGCGACAACTTTAACCGTCGCGAGCTCGCCGCCCAGTACCGTCGCATCCTCGCTCGATGCGCGAGATCTTAGAGAGGACGAGAGATGAAGCAGTTAGTCCAGTCCGTGCGCAGTGGAGAGCTCCGGATCCTCGACGTGCCAGAACCGATGATCGGCCCCTCCGACGTCCTCGTCGCGACCGGTTGCTCGCTCGTCTCCGCCGGGACCGAGAAGGCGATACGCCGGCTCGCCTCGGCAAACCTCATCGAAAAGGCTCGAGCCCGTCCCGACCTCGTCCGCCAGGTCCTCAAAAAGGCGCGCACCGAGGGTGTCGCCTCGACGGTTCGAGCCGTGCGCACCCGCCTCGACGACGAGATGCCACTCGGCTACTCCGCCGCCGGGACCGTCTTGGAAGTCGGCCCCGCGGTGACACGAGTCCGGCCCGGCGACCGTGTCGCAACCGGCGGCGCCGGCCACGCCGAGATCCAGGCCGTCGCCGGGCTACTCGAGATCG
>JAJYQJ010000072.1 GCA_021794655.1 Actinomycetes bacterium
AGCGCTACGGACACGTGGGGATCTCGGTCCCTGCGTCGGAGCTGCTCGCGGCACAGCCTCAAAACCCCGTTCCACCTGTCGATCCTGAATCGACAGCTCCGGTAATATCGGAGACGGGCTCAGCTCCGCCTAGAGCCGATGATAGGCAACTGTCATCGGCAGCGGTGTAGTGCAAGGGGAACCCCCGGGCTTTAGCCGTGGGGAGGATGTCAGTACCGTTCGTGCTATCTCCCAAAACGCTCACTCCAGGTAGCAGAGGGAAGAAGAACGTCTTATCTGCTCATGGAATCGAGACAGAGACGACTTCTAACCCATCGATCTTGGAGAGGTCGGACTCAGCCTGTTGAAGATGGACTTGCCGGGCAGCTCGTTCGACATCGGAGTTCGCGACATGTGGGCCGACAGACAACTCGGCGAGAGTGACCGCTGAAATGAGCGGTTCTGCGGGTAGGCAAGTTGCGTCAAAGAGACTGCATAGTTTGATCTCCGTCGAGGTGTCGAGAATGCCTCGAGCGTGACGCGCCGCATCGCTCACAGACGCGTGTTCATGATTTTCTCGATGTCGTCACGAAGGACTGTCGGGTCCACCTTGGGCAAACGGTGCCAGTGCGCGAGCAACACCTCTGCCGAGCTCGGTGTCCTCGCGACCGGTCGAAGTTCGGCGACGGGTACCCCCGATCGGGTAATCGTGACCCGCTCTCCCCGCGATACTCGGTCGACGACCTCGCCGCCTTGATTGCGCAACTCACGAATGCTGACTGACACCATTACTCACATGATTTCATAGTTGCGGCAAAATAACCACGTTGCCGCGGACCTGCGATCCGCTGGCTATGTCTCAGGAGTGCCCCCGGTTGGCTCACTATCTGTTGGAATCGTTGGCAGGGCGACGAAGTCCTCGTTGTCAGGCTCTCTCTCTTCATCAGAGGTCGTAGCCCCTAACCCCTCGAGGGTCGTGAGACGGACGGGGCGTAAGTTGAGAAGGACGCGGAGGACGAAGAGCGCGAGGCCGAGGACAACTAGGATCACTCCGAAAACCTGTTCGAGTTTTGAAAACACGCTCTGTGGATTGACGACCTCTCCGGCGGGGAGAATGTTAGAGGGGTGTTGTGGGTCGACGATTATCGTTGCCGTGCCGCCGGGTAGCAGCCCGCTACCTCCAAGAGTCTCTTCTCGCGCCTTGCCACCTATGAAGAACTTGACGGTGCACGACGTACTCGTCTGACACCGAACGACGGTCGCGTCTACCTTTGTGCCGTGGGCCTTCAACTCGTTGTAGTTGTTGACTCGGCTACCCCCTTCAAGTGCGAGGTAGGCACCGGCGCCTACTAACACAATCGTTACGATGAGGACCCAGACGATCTTTGGAGGCCGCCGTCTTACCCCACGACGCTCCAGTTCGAGCGCCTCTGCCTCGTCGAAGGAGTCCGGCTCCGACGCCGTGTTCATCCGAGCCGCGCGACGAGCGTCGTCTGCGGGGTCGATACCGGTCACCGAAGGGAGGTACCTTCGTGCTGAGAGAGGACCGCATCTATGCAACGTTGCCTCACGTCTGAGATCTCCGAGTCGCTCAATGTGTGGTCTCTGGAGCACATTGAAAGCCTGAACGCGAGGCTTCTGCAACGGTCGCTGACTCCGCTTCCTCTATACACGTCGAAGAGGCGAACGTCTTCTAGCAGATCGTTGCCGGTTCGCTTAAGCGTGGTAGCGATTAGATCGGCGGGTATCTCGTCTGGGACCACGAAGGCCAAGTCTATCTCCGCGGAGGGGAACCTGCTCGGGGGGTCGGGATCCACGACGCGCCTGTTGACGATGGCTGGGTCCAACGTCAACCCGAGGTCGATCTGTAACCACCCTATAGCGCGTCGTTCGGGGATCGCGGGTGCGAGTGCGGAGATGAGTTCTGGATCGACCTCACCGATCGCCCCGATTACGGTCTCGTCGGCGCCGATGAGAGAGCCGGAACGACTGGGGTGCGTGCCGGCCGAGAGCTGTTGACCGAGAAATCCAAGAGTTGCGGGGTAACCGATCTGGCCGGGTGATCTGGAGATAACGCCCTCGAGGCCCAACGCGTCTTTAATGACGTGGAGTGCTGACAAGGCGGTCGCGACGTCGTCACCGGTTCCGGCGAACGCGATCGCGAGCAGTTCTCGCTCGACGGGAACCAAACCCGCGTTGCCGCCGACGTTGCCGACGTCGCTCGGGTGGAGAAAGACGGTTCCGATCTCGAAGAGCCGGAGCGAGTCCTGACGCCGGTCGAAGTTGTGCGAGAGTGCTTTGAGCATCCCGGGCATGAGAGACCTTCTAAGCGCTGACTCGGAGTGTACGAGGGGGTTCGCGACTCGCACGCTTGTGCCTGGAAGTCCGAGTCGTCGTTGATCGTCGTCGTCGAGAAAGCTCGAGGTCCACACTTCGAAGGCGCCGAGTCCGCAACAGATCTCCCTCACAAACCTACGTTTCTTCTGATAGACGCTCAACCCTCCGGGCTGCGGCCAGCTCGGTTTCCTCTTCGGGAGTCTCTCGTATCCGATCATCCGAGCGACCTCTTCGATGAGGTCGATAACGCCGTATCGACCCGATCTCACGTCGGGACGGTTGGTTGGAACCGAGACGTGGACCTCCGATGGCGCGTCGTCGCGTCGGTCGCATCGAAATCCGATAGGTTCCAATGTCGCCGCTATCTTAGAAGCGTCGAGGTCGACCCCGAGGAGCGAGTTGACCTTGGCGACGGGAAGGGTCACTTGAAACGGAGTGGGAGTCTCACCTCGCTCGTCGAGCTGCCCACGGGCGAGCGAGAGTGTGGTTAGAGGGCTCGTCTTGGATACGAGCTCGACGAAACGTGCGGCGGCCCGGTCGATACCCCAAGGGTCGCACCCCCTTTCGAACCGAGAGGACGCCTCGGTGCGCAACCCGAGACGCTTGGACGTCTTGGCGATTGCGATCGGGGAGAAGTAGGCCGTCTCCAAGAGTACTGAGGTAGTCGTAGAAGATATCTCACTTGATGAGCCGCCCATGATGCCCCCGATCCCTACCGGCGTGCCTTCAGCGTCGCAGATCAGGCAGTCTTCGCCAGAATCTGGAAGTCCCTTTCCTGGCACACCGAGAGTTCTCTTGACCCCGTCTAAGGTGACTAGTGTCTCTCCATTCTTGGCTTTCCTTACCAAGAGACCGCGTCGACCGAGGCGGTCTAAGTCGTAGGGGTGATTAGGTTGACCGAGTTCCAACATGACGTAGTTGGATGCGTCGACGACGTTGTTGATCGGCCGCATCCCAGCAAGAGTAAGCCTCCTCGCGATCCAACTCGGCGACTCTTGGACTTTGACCCCAGAGATCAATCGAGCCGTAAAGCGTGGACACAGTCTTGAGTCTTCAACCCTCAAGGTGACCGTTTCTTCAATCGGGTCACCTTCGGGTAGAGCCGATAGATCGGGCTCTGCGATTGCGAAGTCAAGTCCCAAAGCGGCGGCCAAGTCGCGAGCGACTCCCGAGATCGACCAAGCGTCGGGTCGATTTCCCTCGACGGTTATGTCAAAGACGACGTCTGGCTCGATACTACTCGCGGCGGCAACACTCATACCGAGCGTTGCACCCTGCGTGCCGGTCAAGATCAACAGACCGTCGCTGTTCTCGGAGATCCCCAACTCCTTCCCCGAGCACAACATGCCGTCCGAGACGACGCCGCGCATCTTTCGCCGTCCGATCTCCATTCCGTTCGGCAGTTCGGTTCCAACTTGTGCGAGTGCGACGAGATCGCCGATCGAAAAGTTCCATGCCCCACATACGACCTGAGTGGGTCCCGATCCCGCGTCGACGACGACCTTGCGAATCCGATCCGCGCCTTCAATCGCCGATATCTCAAGAACTTCAGCGACGAGAACGCGGTCCAACCCAACACCGACGCGGGTGACATCCTCGACGACGAGGCCAAGCCTGTCGAGTGTGGAGGTGATCAGGTCGACGTCGTCTGGGAACCTTGCGAAGTCCTTCAGCCAAGAGAGCGGGGTAAGCATCCAGGCGGTCCTTAGAAACGCCGCATGAAGCGAAGGTCGTTTTCAGTTAGCGAGCGCATATCGGCTATCTGGTAGTGCATCTGAGCGCACCGGTCGATCCCGAAGCCAAACGCAAACCCAGACCACTCCTCCGAATCGATCCCGACGGCGTCGAAGACGGCGGGGTCAACGAGCCCACATCCGCCGAGTTCGATCCATCCGGTCCCAGAACAGGTCCTGCATCCATCGCCACGGCAGATGGTGCACGTGATCTCGAACTCGGCAGAGGGCTCGGTGAATGGAAAGTAGGAAGGGCGGAGCCGGGAATGAATCCCGTCTCCGAAGTACGCTCGCGTAAAGGTCTCGATCGTCCCGGCGAGATCACCGAATGTGATCGCTTCGTCGACCACAAGTCCTTCGATCTGGTGGAAGACCGCGAGGTGGCGAGCGTCGGGAGTCTCGGTGCGATAGCACCTCCCGGGCATGACGGCGTGGATCGGAAGAGAGCTCTTCCTCGCGGCCTCTTCCATGAGACGGATCTGTACCGGAGAGGTGTGGGTGCGAAGGACGACGGACTCGGGCTCTCCGAGCTCGAGGTAGAAGGTGTCCCACATACTTCTTGCGGGATGGGCAGGGGGCATGTTTAGAGCTTCGAAGTTGTACCAGTCGGTCTCCGCCTCCGGGCCTTCTTCTACAACGAATCCCATTCCGACAAATACGTCGACGAGCGTGTCGCACGTCTGCGTCACGACGTGCAGCTTTCCTCTTCCAATCGTCGAGCGAACTTCGTCAGTTATCACCTCTGAGAGGTCGACTCGTTCAGCGATAAGCCTCTGTTCTCGCTCCCTCTTTGAAACGTCGGCCCTCTTGTCTTCGATGATCTTTTCGATCGCCTGCCTTGCTTCGTGAAGTTGGCGCCCGTGCTCTTTGCGCTGCTCCAGGTCGAGTTCGCCGAGCTCCCGGTGGGCCATCGCGAGCAAAGAGCGTTTCCCCAAGATCTTCGTTTCTAGCTGATCTAACTCTGCGCTGGAGCGTGCGCCTTGAATCTCCTTGCGTGCGTCGGTGACGAGTTTAGATATCGAGTCGACCGCGATCACGTTGCCCACCGATCTCCGGTTAGCAACTCAGGCGACGGCTTGCCCGAAGCTACCTCCACGTCGCCCGAGAGGCGCCGCTGTCGAAATGCCTCGAAGCAGATGACCGCACTTGCAACCCCGACGTTGAGCGACTCTGTCGGACCGGTCATAGGGATCTCGATTCGAGCGTCGACTTCGTGATCTATCTCTGCGGGAAGACCAGACGCCTCGTTTCCGAGAACCAACGCGGTCGGAACGCCCCATTCCACACTTAGATAGTCGACACCCCCGGCGACGACGGCGCCCAATCGCCTGTATCCCATCTCACGTAACTTCGTCATAACCTTGAGCAGGTCCGGCTCGACGACGAGCGGCAAGAAGAACAGAGCGCCCGCCGAGGCCCTGACGGTCTTTGGGTTGTACGGATCGACGCTCGAACCCGCAAATACGACCGCGTCGACTCCGGACGCACTTGCGCTTCGAACGATCGTCCCGGCGTTCCCGGGGTCACGAACGTCAGCACAGACAACTACCAACTTCCCTCCTTCGAGGTTGTCGACTCCGACGTCGACCATCTTCATGATCGAGACGACCGGCTGGGGGGTGACGGTGCCTGAGACCTTGACCATCACTCCCGGCGCTAGCTCAAAGATCCGGCATCCCGCTTCGAATGCACGCTCTCTCAGGTCTCTAACGCGGACGTCAGAGAGGCCCTCTGCCGCGATGAACACGGACTCGACCCCAAGACCGACTGACTCAGCGGCGTCGAAGAGATTCGTTCCTTCGGCGACGAATGCACGTTCTTCCCATCGTGCTGATCTCTTCGCAATTAGTCGCCTCAATCGTCGGACCCGTGGATGCTGGAAGGAGAGCGGTTGGTTCAGGGGATCAGCTCCTCCGCTGCCTGATTTGAATCTCCGGCCCCTTCGCTTCGAGCGGTTTCAGCGACTCCTACGAGCGACGCAAAGGCCTCTGGATCGCTAACGGCGAGATCCGCCAAGACCTTTCGGTCCACTTCGACCCCGGCGACGTGCAGCCCGTTGATGAACCTCGAGTAGCTCATGCCGTGCAGCCTGGAGGCGGCGTTGATCCGTTGTATCCACAGCTTGCGAAAGTCACCCTTTCTCGCCCTGCGATCCCGGTAGGCGTACTGCATCGAGTGCAAGAGCTGCTCGTTTGCCGCCCTGTAGGTCCTGCTCTTGTTCCCGTAGTAACCTTTCGCCTGTTCAAGTACGGCGCGATGGTGCTTTCGCCCGTGTACGGAGCGTTTAACCCTGGCCATCCAAGTCTCCTTCCTTCTTCCCCGTCTCGTTTCCTCAAATCTCTCGCGCGAGGCGCCGTCTGGTCACCGTCGCGCCGTCTTCTTAATCGATCGCGCCTGCCGCGGCTAACGCCCCAACATCGCCTTGACTTTGCGCTCGTCGCCTTTAGCGAAGTCGACCTCTCTATCCAAGCGCCGTTTACGAGTACTCGACTTTTTCTCCAGGATGTGGGAGCGGTTCTGCTGAAGCCTGCGAAGCCTCCCTGTCCCGGTTACCTTGACGCGTTTAGCAGCGCCTCGATCTGTCTTCATCTTCGGCATCGTCTCAACCTTCCGTTGCTCTCATCAATATGGCCCGGTCACCTTCATCGGCCCCCTCGTTAGCCCTCTGTCCCGTCTGGCCCGTCACCTGGAGCTACTTCCTCTCGGGCTTCAACGACAGCCTGCGCTTCGGCCTCAGCTGCCGCCTGGATGGACGCCTTTGAAGGAGTTGCCCTGGAACTCGCGGACTGTTTCGCTCTTTTGTCGGGCGCCAACACCATGATCATGTTGCGACCGTCGAGCTTTGGTTCCGCCTCTACCTTGGCCGACTCTCCCATCTGCTCGGCGATACGGTCCAGGATCTTCTTTCCCAACTCAGGGTGGTAAACCTCCCGTCCTCGAAACATGATCGTGATCTTCACCTTGTGTCCTTCGTCCAAGAACCTCGCGACCTGTCGAGTCTTCGTATCAAAGTCACCTGGACCGATCTTTGGCCGGTACTTCATCTCCTTGATCCCGAGATGCACCGACTTGCGGCGGGACTCCTTAGCTTTTTGTGCCTCGTCGAACTTGAACTTGCCGTAGTCCATGATCCTGCAGACTGGAGGGTTTGCCATCGGGGCAACCTCGACTAAGTCCAGATCCTGGCGACGCGCTATCGAAAGCGCCTCTACGAGCTGCTTTATTCCGAGTTGTTCTCCATCCGAAGCCACCAGGCGGACTTCCCTGGCACGGATCTTGTCGTTGACGCGGTGTTCACTGGCGGTTTCGGTGACTATGCGGCATCACTCCTCGTTAAGGGTTTACAGGATCTCTGCAAACCAACCTTTTAGAGCGGCGCCATCACCGAGAAAGACCCGGTCTATGGGCTCATCGACCCGACACGCTAGATAAACCCGGGAGGGTGCACCTGCGGTAGGGTGGAGGCGCCCTTGAAGACGGCCCCGCTTCTACTTGCTAGACAGCATAAGCTAGCACTATGAGCACCCTATGGACTCCATCGGGGGAATACCCCGTCACTGACAGCACTCAGCGCGCCAAGGCGACACAGCCGACGAGCGATCACCCTGGCCCACAAAGAGAGCCTCAATCGGCAAACTCACAGGCTCCATCCAGGGAGTTTAGTGATTCAAGCACCGAAGACCCGTCGGTCGCGGCCGAAGAGCTTCGCCGGCAGCTAGCCGACGCTCCAGCTGAGGTCGTCATAGCGAACCACTGCTACGGCCTCTTCGAGCTCGCCGCGGTCTACCTGTCCCAACAGCCCCCGCTCCTCCCCCAGGCTCAACTCGCGATAGACGCTCTTGCGGGCTTGGTCGGGACTCTCGGTGATCGGCTTGGAGAAGCAGCACCCTCGCTTCAACAAGCTCTCGCCCAGATACAGGTTGCCTTCGTCGAGATCAGCCAAGCCCAGTCCCAATCCCAGTCCCAGTGAGCGACAGTTCTCAAGGTCCTGGCTGGTGGATCGCATCCGACCAGAGATGGTATCCACCCGAGCTGCATCCATCCGTGCTCGAAAGAACCCCACCGCAAGTAGGGCCGCAACCGACCAACGCGAGTAGCCCGTGGTCGTCGTTTGACGACCTAGCCGAGACAACTCGCGCGAGACCCTACCTCCCTTCGTCCCTGGAGTCGAGCAGGGCCCCATCGAAAGGCTCCATCCTTCTAGGTGGCTTTGGAAGCCGCGCGACCGGCTACATCCTTGACGTTGTCGCTTCGACAATTTGGACGTTGCTTCTTGTGCTTGCGGCCGCCATCTTGCCCCACAGCGTTGGACCTCTCGTCGCAGTCGTTTTAGTCATCGGATTCAATCTCTGGTACCACGTGTGGCGTCTCGGTGAAGACGGTCAGACGTGGGGGATGAAAAAACTCGGGTTACTGCTCGTCGACAAGAAGACCGGGAAGTACCCAATAGGGCTACTTCGCTCACTGCTGCGGGCGCTCGTCTTGACCGCCTTTGCGCTTGTTCCGTTCGCGATTTTCTTGGACCTTCTCTGGCCACTCTTTGACCCGTGGAACCAGACGCTTCACGACAAGGCAGCCTCTACGTTGGTAACAAGACGCATCTAGACCCTCCCGGTGTCAAAGCAGGCCTTCAAATTATCTACCTCGGCACTCTCGTGAGCTGAGTTGCCTCGATCCGGCCCATATGTCCTAGCGTAAGTAGAAAGTTCACGACCGCGCCCACATCGATCATCCGACTCCCGTCTGCGATCGCGGTGCAGTGAAAGCCAAACCTTTCCCCTGAGCTGTCTTCGACCTCTCCGAGTCCCCGCTCGGCGTCGAAGATCACAACAGTCCCGCTGTGGACTCCACGTCGCAGCTTCATCGACCCTATGCCTCAGTGCACAATCTTTGACAGTGCGAGTTCAATGATGTCAGTTGCGCCTCGGTCTTTTAACTCGGGGATCAACGTGTTTACAGTTCCCTTCTCGACGACCGCCTCCAACGCGAATCCGTCTCCTCCGGAGAGTTTCGATATCGTCGGCGCCCTCATCGCGGGCAGTGCTTCAACAACTGAATCGAGCCGGTCCAAGGAGACGTTGAGCTTGATCATCACTTTCTCACGGGCCTCCAAGGTGCCGTTGAGCAACGTCAGAATCTGCCCCATCGCGTGTCCTTTGATCGGATCCGCAGCTGAAGCCGGGTTGGCTATGAGTTCGGTCTTTGAAGTGAGGATCGTCGCAATTATCTTTAGTCCCGCCGCCTTGAGCGCTCGACCGGTCTCTGTGATCTCGACGACACAGTCTGCGATATCTGGAATCTTCGCTTCGGTCGCGCCGTAGGACAATGAGATCTCCGCCTCGATCCCCGCGGCACGCAGAGCACTCTCGGTCAGGCGTGGGTACTCGGTGCTGACTCGCAGGGTGGGTTCGTGCGAGACTAGATCGCTGAGCTTGGTATACGGCGACGACTCGGGAACCGCCAGGACGACACGAATGGGATTCGACGAGGCCTTTGAGTAGTTGAGTTCGCCCAGCGATACTACATCGCTACCGCGTTCTTCGACCCAGTCTCTTCCGGTAATGCCGAGATCGAAGAGGCCGTCGGCAACGTAGACGGGTATCTCTTGGGGTCGCAAGATGCGAACTTCTTTGATTCGCGGATCCTCGATGCTGGCCCGGTAGTCGACGTCGGAAGACCTTCGAACGCTGAGGTCGGCCGCCGCGAACAGCTCGAGCGTCGCCTTTTCCAAGGATCCCTTCGGCAGTACCATACGGAGCATCCTGAGATACTCCCATAAGTCAACCGAGCCTATGCAATTGCCGTACGAGCGTCGCCATCTCGACACCCGTAGTCGCGGCCTCGAATCCCTTATTTGCGTCCCCGGCCCCTGAGCGATCCTC
This sequence comes from Actinomycetes bacterium, assembly GCA_021794655.1. Lineage (GTDB taxonomy): Bacteria > Actinomycetota > Acidimicrobiia > Acidimicrobiales > RAAP-2 > JAJYQJ01. The sequence goes on from JAJYQJ010000072.1 coordinate 9,932, forward strand.
GGCTTGGGAGATGGTCTCGGTGGTCAGTACGCCAAATACGACCGGAACTCCCGTCTCGAGCTGGACTCGCTGGATACCTGACGCGCACTCGCCGGCTACGAAGTCGTAATGTCCTGTCTCGCCTCGAACAACGGCACCCAGGCAGACGATAGCGTCGAGCTTGGCGTCACTAGCGAGGCACCGCGCGACGAGCGGTATCTCAAAGGCCCCCGGCACCCAGACGACGGTCACGTCACGGGCGTCAACTTCCCACTTGCTCAAGGCCTCCAGCGCACCTTCAAGAAGTCTCCAGGTTATGCCGCCGTTGAAAAGCGAGCAGACCACCCCGATGCGAAGTCCCCGACCCTCACGCAGCCCTCGAACGCAGGCCCCGACGCGTTCTTTAATCGCTTCGATCTGAGTATCGGAGACGACCGAAGAGCTGTCCTTACAAAACGTCATCGAGTCCATCTAAGAGGTGACCCATACGCTCTCTCTTTGTACGCAGGTACTCTATGTTCTCGGGATTCGTTGAAATCTCCAGAGGGACCCTTTCGGTGATCGTGAGCCCAAAGCCCTCCAACCCTCCATACTTCATCGGATTGTTCGTCATGAGCCTCATTGACCTAACTCCGAGGTCAACGAGCATCTGGGCGCCGATACCGTACTCTCTGTTGTCAACCGGCAAACCGAGCTCGAGGTTCGCGTCGACGGTATCGTGGCCCTGTTCTTGAAGGCTGTACGCTCGGATCTTGTGCCCGAGCCCGATTCCCCTTCCTTCATGTCCACGCAGATAGACGAGGACTCCTCGCCGCTCCTTTTCGATCTTCTCTAGAGCGCGGCGTAGCTGCGGGCCACAGTCACAGCGCAACGATGCAAACACGTCTCCTGTCAAACACTCTGAATGCACCCGAACGAGTACATCGCCACCATCTGAGACATCACCGAGCACGAGGGCTAAGTGTTGCTCCCCATCCAACACCGATTCGTAGACAAAAGCTTTGTACTCCCCACTCTCCACTGGTATCCGAGCTTCCGAGACCCTGCGAATCAACTTCTCGTTACGAGCACGGTATCGGATGAGTTCCGCGATCGAGATGAGAGGTAGCCGGTGGGTCTTCGCGAAACGCTCCAGCTCCGGCAGGCGCGCCATCTCAGACTTATCTTCGGTGACGATCTCACACAAGACCCCTGCAGGGGCGAGACCAGCTGCACGCGCTAGATCGACCGTCGCCTCCGTATGTCCTGCACGCTTCAGCACGCCGCCAGGCCGGTATCGCAGTGGAAAGATATGACCAGGCCGGCTCAGGTCGGCTGCCTTTGTCTTCGGGTCGGCGAGCGCCTTGATCGTTGCCGCTCTGTCTGCCGCTGAGATCCCAGTGCTCGTCCCGTGCTTGTAGTCAACGCTGACGGTGAACGCGGTCCCCTGAGACTCGGTGTTTTCAGATACCATCAGAGGAAGTTCCAGGTCGTCCGCGCGCTCTGGCAACAACGGAACGCAGATCACTCCTGAGGTGTGGGCCAAGAAGAACGCAACGCTCTCAGGTGTCGCGGACTCTGCCGCCATTACGAGGTCCCCCTCGTTCTCACGGTCCTCGTCGTCGACGACGACGACGACACCGCCGTTACGCACTGTCTCGATGGCCTCTTCGATGCTCGACATAGACACTATGGGGCCACCTCCACGCGTAGATCTTCGCCCAATCGCTCGATCGATACCAATTTACCCCGCCAGAGCCCATCAATAGTGCGGGCTCCCTTCCCCGAGAACATCGGCGTCGCGTCGTCGCCGCCAAATATCCCAGGCGCGATGTAGAATACGTAGCGATCGACCAACGAGGCCTCGTGGAAGTCGTGTGCGACCTTTGCACCACCTTCTACCAGGAGCTGAAGGACCCCCCGTGAGCCGAGTTGATCGAGGACAGAACCGAGTTCGCCGGAGACCTCCAGTGCGGGAAGTACCCTCGCTCTTTCAGGCGCTCGTCCGAGCACGACTCTTAAGGGCTGTCTCGCAGGGGGAGGCTCGATTCGCACCGTCAGCTCGGGATCGTCACGTCTGAGGGTTCCAGCCCCGACGAGTACCGCGTCGCTGAGCGCTCGAAGCCGGTGAGCGTCCCTTCTCGATTCTTCTCCGGTGATCCAGCGGCTGCTCCCATCGGGAGCGCCAATACGTCCGTCAAGCGAGGCAGCTAGCTTCAAGATCACCCATGGACGCCCGGTTCTCCTGTGTTTCAGATACGGCGCCAACTCGTCGGTGATCTGTTCCTCGTTCACACCCAACGTCACCTCTATGCCAGCTAACCTCAGCGCAGCTACGCCCTTGCCTGACACCTTAGGGTCCGGGTCGGTAACGCCCAAGACCACTCGTGCGACACCACAGGAAACGATCAAGTCGACACACGGTGGCGTCCTGCCATAGTGAACACAGGGCTCTAACGTCGAATAAAGAGTTGAGCCCCGCGAGTTTCCATCCAACCGAGCCTTTTCCAACGCGACGACCTCTGCGTGAGGTCCGCCCGGAGGAGAGGTAGTTCCTTCGTACACTCTTGTTCCATCAGGCGAGACGACGACACAGCCGACCCACGGGTTTGGTGAACTCACTCTCCTCGCCGATCGGGCGAGCATCATCGCCCTGCGCATATGGACTTCGTCGACCACTCTCAGACCGTCTCCACTCCGGTCCATGCTAGAACAGCTCCAACTCACCATCTAGACCCGTCTCTGTTCGCGTGTCTAGGGCGCGAGGTATGTAATCAGCAGGCCGCACTGCGCAGGAGTTCGATGGCCTGCCGAGCGCGGGCACTGCCCTCACCAAATACCGCCGAGCCGGCGACAAGGACGTTCGCTCCCGCAGCGGTTGCGACGTGAGCTGTATCAACACTGATGCCTCCATCGACTTCGATGTCGATCGTACTGCCCCTCGACGCGAGCGCCGCGCTAACTTTGATGACCTTGTTCATTACCTCTCCGATAAACTCTTGCCCACCGAATCCAGGAAATACCGTCATGCAGAGCACAAGATCGACGTCGTCGAGATGAGGCTCTAGCGCTTCAAACGGCGTGTCTGGATTTGCGGCCAGACCGGCTCGCATCCCGAGGGCCTTGATCTCATCCAGGAGCCATTTAGTGTCTCCAACCTCGACGTGAACCGTGCAGCCGTCTGCGCCTGCTCTCGCGAACTCCTTCAGATACTCTCCTGGGTTCGTCATCATTAGATGGCAGTCGAAGAACAGGTCGCTGTAGGGCCGAATAGAGGCTACGACCGGTGGCCCGATCGTCAAGTTCGGCACAAAGTGGGCATCCATCACGTCGATATGCAGCCAGTCTGCCTCATCCTTGACTGCATCGATTGCTTCGTCGAGGCGGCCAAAGTCTGCCGACAAAAGAGATGGTGCGATCTTCAACGAACCCGGACCAGGGTGACCCGGCTTCTTCAACTCGTCTGACACGGTCACGATCCGAGCCTCTCACCTTGCAGCGGCCTTGCCCCTCTAACCCACTCCCCCACCGTCATGCGGCGGGAGTTTTCGGGTTGGACATATCCAATATCCAGCGGTGAATCTCCACAACCAACCAAACATCTTTCTTCGTCGACAAAGATCGCTCCAGGTGGCATCGAGCGATCGCTCAAACCTGTAATCGGCGTGGCCTTAAGCACTCTGAGGCGCTTGGAACGAAACGTTGTCCACGCAGCTTCGATACGAACGAGGCGCATCACCTCTTGAACTGGTCGTTCCCAGTCAATTTTCAACTCCTCGGGACGCAATTTGTGTGCGTATAAGACCTCTCCGCGTTGAGGGGCTGGTTCGGGTAGTGAACTCAACCCGCCTGCTAAGGCTCGACTCAGCAACTCCGAACCGACCTCTACCATCCGGTCACGCAGGTCGCTCAAGTAGTCGTTCTCAGGTATCTTGATTGTCTCGCTCAAGTAGATCCCACCTGCGTCAAGTTCGCGAACGACCTCCATCACGCAGACCGCCGCCGTCTCGTCGCCGGCAAGTATTGCCCTTTCGAGAGGTGCAGCGCCACGCCAACGAGGTAGAGCAGAAAAGTGCAGATTAACCATCGGCACCAGTCCAAGCAACTCTGCGGGGATCAGCTTTCCAAACGCCACGACAACTCCGAGGTCCGATGCAACCTCTCCAGCATCCTGAAGACTGCTCGTCACCTCGATGCCCATCTCGGTAGCTGCCACCTTGACGGCGCTCGCTGACTTCAACCTTCCTCTTCCCCGGCGCTTATCTTCGCCGGTCACGACCAACGCTATCTCATGGCCGTCGTCAACGAGCCGCCTGAGCGGCGGGACCGCGATCTGGGGGTTACCAAAATAGACAATCCTGGCCACCCCCGGATGCTAATCCAGCTTTTCCGTATGCAACTACCCCTAACGGGTTAAAACCGCGTCCGCGGCCTTCGCTTTAGGAGTTCGCGATCCCAACCACGTCGGTCACACCCTGTCCACCAAGAGAGCCGGCAAAGACGGCGTTTCCAAAGCTGAACACCCCACCGTCGGAGGCGACGAACTGGTAGCCACCTGGAGCCTGTGGGGTTGTGAACCCACACGCAGTCCCAGTCCCGACAGTTGTCGTATCTGTTGAGACCTCCATCCCGACGATCGGTTGGTTCAAGCTCAGACACCCAGTAGAGCCGTGGAACGGGGTACCAAAGGAGAAGATCCCACCGTCAGATGCGACCTCGTAGTATCCACCCGTTGGATCTACCGCCATTCCAACTACTGGCTTATTCAGTGGCTTTCCACCCATTGAGCCCAAGAACGGGGTCCCTGGTCCAAACGCGAAGAGCCCACCGTCTGATGCGACCTCGTAGTATCCACCAGCTGGGGTCTCAGCCATTCCAACTACTGGCTCATTCAGTGGCTTTCCACCCATGGATCCATAAAAGCTGGCCCCTGGTCCAAAGGCAAACAGTCCCCCGTCAGATGCGACCTCGTAGTATCCCCCCTGAGGGGTTGCAGTCATGCCAACTACTGGCTTATTCAGAGGCTTTCCTCCCATTGAGCCGTAGAACTTCGCATCGCCAAAGGCAAACAGTCCTCCGTCTGAGGCGACCAACCAGTATCCCTTGTTATCCGGTGTAGCTGCTATTCCAACGATTGGCTTAGACGGTGTTATCCCAAGGGTGACGAGGGACCCGTAGAAGGGGGCGTCCCCACAGGAGTAGACAGCTCCGTTAGCACCAGCCAACCAGTAGCCACCTGGGAAGTTAGCTGAGCCTACCCCTGTAGAAGAACAGCCCGGCTTTGGCGGCACCGGTGCAGCCTTCACCGTGATTGAAAGGCTTGTCGTAGCCGAGGCGCCGTTCGCGTCTGTGACCTTGAAGGTAACAGTTGAGGTACCAGCAGCACTCGGCGTACCGGTGATAGCCCCAGTCGACGCGTTGAGCGAGAGCCCAGCTGGCAGCGTTCCAGAGGTGATCGACCAATTGTAGGGAGTCGTTCCTCCGGTCGCTGCAAGCGTCGTCGAGTACGACGATCCGACGGTACCTGATGGAAGCGAGGTTGTCGTGATCGAAAGAGGCGACGTGGGACTAGAGACGGTCAAGGAAAGAGTGACCGTCGCGGTCGCACCGTTAGCGTCTGTGACCTTGAAGGTGAGAGTCGAGGTGCCAGTAGCGCTCGGGGTGCCTGTAATAGCACCAGTCGACGCGTTGAGCGAGAGCCCAGCTGGCAGCGTTCCAGAGGTGATCGACCAATTGTAGGGAGTCGTTCCTCCGGTCGCACCCAGGTAGTCCACGTAGTTGCTGCCAGTGATCCCCTTGCCCAAGGTTGATGAGTAGATATAAAGACCTTGGGCCAACGTTGCGTTGATCTTTGGAGTTGCCGTACCTGCTGTCACGCTGACCGAGGTGCCGGACGAGAAACTCGCTGATGCGCTGTACCACTGTGGCGAGTAGTACTGCGCGCCATAACATGGTTCAAACGAAACCTTGTAGCTGTCAGTGTTGAGTCCCGTGATCGTGTAACTACCGTTGCCACCTGTGACCCCTCGTGACGCCAACGTGCCGTCTAGGAAGTACGCGTCGACACACACATTTGCGATCGCAGTCCCTGCGGAGTTCGTCACGGTGCCCGTTATCGAGCCACCCGTAGCCATCGTCGCGTCGATGGATCCAGTTGTAGAGCCGGCGGTCACAGATACTGGAACCGCTCCAGCCTGCGTCGTAGCATTCTTGTACCACTGCGTTGCGTAGTTGCCGGTAGCGCCACACCCGTCAGTGAATTTGACCGTGTAGGAGCCGGCCGCGAGTCCAGATACGCTATAGGACCCGTTTGTTCCAGTCCTCGCGTAGCCTCCGTTACCTCCGTTCGTCGTTGAGAAAACCTCTACACAGATACCAGAGAGCCCCGTTCCAGAGGAATTCGTCACCGTGCCTGTAATCGTCCCACCTGCGACCATCGTCGCATCGATGGAAGGCGTGATTGAGCCGGCCGTCACCGAGACCAGGGTGGCCGCCCCCGGTGTCGTTGCGTTTTTGTACCACTGCGGAGCGAGATTTCCAGTCGACCCACAGCCCGGTTGGAACTCAACCGTGTAAGACCCAGTCCCAAGACCTGTTACGCTGTAGGACCCACCTACCCCTGTCATGGCATAGCCTCCGCCAGTTCCGTTCGTCGAATAGGCGTTCACACAGATCCCAACGATCCCAGCGCCAGAGGAGTTGGTCACCGTGCCTGTAATCGTTCCGCCAGTGACCAGGGTAGCGTTGATAGCGTTAGTTGTAGAGCCTGCGGTCACAGAGACTGAAGTTGCAGCCCCGAATGTCGACGCGTTCTTATACCACTGTCCAACATAGTTGCTTGAAGAGCCACAGCTCGGGACGAATTCAACGTTGTAGGAGCCAGTTGCGAGCCCGGGCACGCTGTAGTTCCCGCCTGCCCCGGTCGTGCCGTAACCAAATCCTCCCCCACTGGGCGAATTGACATACACACAGACCCCAGCTACCCCAACACCAGAGGAGTTCGTCACCGTGCCATTTATCGTCCCGCCAGTGGCCATTGTCGCGTTGATCGAGCCTATAACCGATCCAGCGGTCACGGAAACCAAAGTCGCCGCATCTGGTGCTGTTGCATTCTTGTACCACTGCTTCAAGAAGTTGCGATCCGTGCCACAACCACCCGCGAACTTGACGACATAGGAGCCAGTTGCGAGCCCAGACACGCTGTAGGACCCCCCTGCCCCGGTGATGGTCGAGGCAAACCCCACCCCACTAACCGAATTGACATATACGCAGATCCCGGCGATTCCAGTCCCGGCTGAGTCGGTCACGGTCCCGGTTATCGTGCCCCCCGTGATCAGCGTCGCGTTGATCCCAGACTTGGTTGAACCGGCGATCACAGAAACCGGAGTCGCGCCAGTCTGCGTCGTGGCACCGTTGTACCACTGTTCGAGGTAGTTGCCGGAAGAGCCACATCCGGGCATAAACTCAACCGTGTAGGATCCAGCCGCGAGCCCAGATACGCTATATGACCCACCTGCACCGGTCAGGGCGAAGCCACCACCTCCTGCGTTCGTCGAGTACACGTCGACACAAACTCCAGCTATCCCAACGCCCGAAGAGTCCGTCACAGCACCAGTTATCGTTCCCGCATTACCCATCGTCGCGTTGATCAAAGAAGTGGTCGAACCTGCGGTCACAGAGACTGGAGTCGCACCAGCCTGCGTCGTTGCGTTCTTGTACCATTGGTCGAGGTAGTTGGGGTTCGCGCCGCAACCCGGCGTAAATTGAACCGTGTAGGAGCCGGTCGGTAGCCCAAACACGCTATAGGTGCCACCTACCCCGCTTATTGCAAATCCACCAGATCCACCACCCGCCAACGTCACATTGACGCAGACCCCAGAGATACCCGCGCCAGAGGAGTCCGTCACCGTACCCGTAATCGTCCCACCTGTTGCCATCGTCGCGTTGATCGAAGACGTGGTCGAACCTGCGGTCACAGAGACTGGAGTCGCGCCAGCCTGCGTCGTGGCGTTCTTGTACCATTGATCAACATAGTTACTGGAAGAACCACATCCGGGCATAAACTCAACCGTGTAGGACCCAGCCGCGAGCCCAGATACGCTATATGACCCACCTGCACCGGTCAGGGCGAAGCCACCGCCCCCTTCGCTAGTCGAAGTGACATCAACGCAGATTCCAGAGATACCGGTTCCCCCTGAGTCGGTCACGGTCCCGGTTATCGTTCCCGCAGAAGCCGGCACGGCCATCGTCGCGTTGATCGAAGGTGTCGTCGAACCGGCGGTAACGCTTACAGCAGAAGCGGCCCCGAGGGTGGTCGCACCTTTGTACCACTGCGGAGCGAGATTTCCAGTCGGCCCACAGCCCGACGTAAACTCAACAGTGTAGGAGCCTGTCGCTAGCCCCCCTACGCTGTAGGTCCCTTGTCCTCCAGTAGTCGCAAATCCACCAGGTCCACCGCTAGTCGAGTCCACTTGGACGCATATTCCAGAGATCGCGGTCCCTCCTGAGTCGGTCACCGTGCCGGTAATCGTCCCACCCGTTGCCATCGTCGCGTCGATGGCAGATACGGTCGAACCGGAGGTCACGCTCACCGTGGATGCAGCACCGAGGGTCGAGGCACCAGAAGGGGTGCCGTTGTACCACTGGTCTAGATAGCTACCAGAAGTGCCACAGTTACCTATGAACTCGACTGCGTAGGAGCCAGCAGTGAGGCCTGTAATGCTGTAGGTCCCGTTTGCCCCTGTGACTGCTCCAGTCCCCCCACTGCCGCTACCTGCATTGGGTAGTGCCTCGACGCATATTCCAGAGATCGCGGTCCCTCCTGAGTCGGTCACCGTGCCGGTAATCGTCCCACCCGTTGCCATCGTCGCGTCGATGGCAGATACGGTCGAACCTGCGGTCACGCTCACTGTCGATGCAGCACCGAGGGTCGAGGCACCGTTGTACCACTGGTTTAAGTAGCTTCCAGTAGAGCCACAACCCGACGTAAACTCAACAGTGTAGGAGCCTGTCGCTAGCCCCCCTACGCTGTAGGTTCCAGTTGCCCCAGTAGTTGCGAACCCACTAAACCCACCAAACCCACCACTAGTCGCGTCCACTTGGACGCAGATCCCAGAGATCCCGGTCCCTCCTGAGTCGGTCACCGTGCCGGTAATCGTGCCTGCCGTGACCATCTTCGCGTCGATCGAGGTCGTGGTCGAACCTGCGGTCACGCTCACTGTGGATGCAGCACCGAGGGTCGAGGCACCGTTGTACCACTGGTTTAAGTAGCTTCCAGTAGCGCCACATTCCGCCGTGAACTCGACAACGTAGGAGGCGGTCGCTAGAGCCTTCACGCTATAGGTGCCCCCCGATCCGGTAGTCGAAAAACCGACATTCCTCCCATTCACGGTCGTGACGTCCACGCAGATCCCAGAGATCCCGGTCCCTCCTGAGTCGGTCACCGTGCCGGTAATCGTGCCTGCCGTGACCATCTTCGCGTCGATCGAGGTCGTGGTCGAA
>JAJYQJ010000060.1 GCA_021794655.1 Actinomycetes bacterium
TTGCCTTCGCCGGTATTCAACAACACTATGGACTGACCGCGGGCCACGAGCTAGATCGTAGCTGGAGTTCCCTGCCGTTAGTGACGGATCGTTACCGGGAACTCAAGTTGTTTGTATAAGTTCCGACTGTTCGCTCTACTCTTTGATCTTAATCGGCCGGGATTGCGTCGGGGGTCACTTGCCATCTGCATGAGCGCGCTTGGAAGTTCCCCTCTCTCGAAGCGCCTCGTGAGGTGGGGGCGGACATGGGCCTATGAGTCACGGGAAGTGAGCGACGCCACAACGTGATATTTGACACAGCGAGTCGAACTATTCAGAATCACTCGTAGGACTCATTCCAGACGGGGGGCCAACGATGAGCAACAACGCTCAAAGCGGAGGACTATACGCTCTTGGCAACGCGTCGTATTACGGGTCCGTTCCCTCCGTAGGGATCAACGTCGACAACATTGTTGGCATCACTCCCAGTCCAGATCGGAAAGGCTACTACCTAGTTGCATCAGATGGTGGAGTGTTTGCCTTTGGTGATGCTCGGTTCTACGGCTCGATGGGTGGCAAGCCTCTTAACCAACCGATCGTTGGGATCGCAAACGACCCGGCTACTGGCGGCTACTGGGAGGTCGCAGCCGACGGTGGGATCTTCTCGTTCAACGCGCCGTTCTACGGCTCTATCCCATAGCCGGGATCTGAGAGCATGCAACCCTACGTTTCGCAGGTCGGCCGACATGAGCCGTACGGTCGAGGTGGAGGTTTTGGATGAGTCAATGCGCGCATCTAGCGATGTAGTTGGAGAACCGATAGTATAGAGGCTTCAGCGCAGGGAACCCGGTGGAACTCCGGGGCTGTCCCGCAACTGTGACTGGGGAGCGAACCTCACGACGGCCACGGCCCTTTCCGGGTGGGAAGGCCGAGGGGAGCGACGATCCAGGAGTCAGGAAACCTGCCTGAGGGCTCTCGGGCACGTCGCCCGTGACACTTGGACGCGAGGACGTCAACATGGAGACTACAGGTGTGACCTTGGTGCTCGGAGGGACCCGGTCGGGAAAGTCCGAGATCGCAGAGGCGATGGCTATGTCGGCCGCCGCGGCGTTGGACAAGCCGGTACTCTACGTCGCAACGGGTCCGATCCCTGGGGCGCCTTCCGACGTCGACTACGACGAGGAGTGGTCGAGGCGGGTCGCGTCGCATCGGTCACGCCGACCGGCATCCTGGGAGACACTCGAGATCTCCCCAGGAGGATCGCTCACTGAAGCGCTAGCGCGAAACGAGTCGATAGTTCTGATCGACTCCCTTGGAACCTGGTTGGCGGGACTTGCTGATCTAGGAGGCGAGACTCAGTCGACGAGAGGGCCTGTCGGGTCGTTTGTCTCGGCGTTGGAGGATCGTGCCGCCACCTGTGATCCGGTGATCATCGTTAGTGAAGAAGTCGGGTTGGGTGTGCACCCGTCGACGCAGATCGGTGGGAGCTTCCGCGAAGCGCTCGGTGCGCTCAACCGAGCTGTCTCGGAACGCTCGAGTAGAGCGGTACTCGTCGTCGCAGGGCGAACCCTGGAGCTCGGTCCTGTGTTCCCTCCTTTGCCTGTGTTCCCTCCTTTGCCTGTGTTCCCTTCTGTGATAGGAGAAGAGGATCGGGGAGAACGGAGCGTTGATCGGGACTCGAGGTACGATCGGGATCCGAGGCACTGAGGTGGGGTACTCAGCCAAGGGAGTCTTGGAGAGCCCGTTCGGGCAAGCTCTTTCGTTCCTGACGCCGTTTGGCGGCGCGGTGACACCCCGCCCGAACGCTCTTAACTGGTTTCCGTTGGTTGGTGCGCTCCTCGGCCTCGTCCTCGGTGGTCTCTGGTTGGCGACCGACCATCTCTGGCCTGAGCAAGTTGCGGCCGCAATCGTCGTCTTGGCCGACATCGCGCTAACCGGGATGCTCCACCTAGACGGGCTCGCCGACAGTGCTGACGGACTCCTGGGCCCGCTGTCGAAAGAGAGGCGCTTGGAGGTTATGCGAGACCCGAGGAGCGGCGCGTTTGGCGTCACGGCCGTTGGTATCACGCTGTTGCTGCGCTGGGTGTCGCTGTCGGTGCTCGCACCGTCGATCTGGTTGATGGTCGGCATATGGAGCGTCTCGAGAACTGCGATGGCGCTCGTCGCGATCGCTGCACCATACGCGCGAGAGGCCGACGGTGGGTTAGCGAGCGTGTTTATCAGAGAGCCAGGAGGTGACTCCGAGGGAAACGGACCTCCACGCTTCGCGCGGGCGAAGAGGCTGCTGATGGTCGGCGTTCCCGGTGGGATCGTCGGTGTCGTCACGGTCATAGTCTGGAATCCAGTGGCCGGCCCAGTCTGTCTCGTAGCCGGCGTTGTATGCGCACTGGCGCTCTTGTCGTTCTCGCTGAGAAGGATCGGCGGTTACACCGGTGACGTCCTCGGGGCGATCGGGGTGATCGTCGAGACGGTATCTCTACTCGTCGCGGCGGCAAGATGGTGATGCGTCGTAGGCGTGTTGGGCGTGCGGGCTGCGTAGCTCGCGCTCTGTTGTTGGATCAGATCATCGGTGATCCTCGGTCGCCCTACCACCCGGTTGCGGTATTTGGAAGGACGATGGAACGCTACGAGCGGAGGTTCTGGAAAGACTCGAAGCTCTCGGGTGCAATCTACACACTAGTCGGCTGTACGCTCTCTGTCGCGGCGGGCGCCGCTTTAGAGCGCGTGATCGGCGGAGGACGCGCTCTTCTCGCGTCGACGTGTATCGCATCGGCGTCGAAGTCGCTCCTAGACACGGCGGGAGAAGTCGGGAGGCTCTTGGAGGCGGGTAGGTTGGAAGACGCTAGGGTTGCGCTTGGCGCTCTTGTCGGACGTGAGTGTGCAAGCCTTGACTCCGAAGAGATAGCGAGGGCCGTCATTGAGTCGGTCGGCGAGAACCTCTCGGATGCGGTCGTCGGATCGGTCGTGTGGGCGATGATCCTCGGTGCGCGTGGCGTGGTCGTCCATAGGGCGGTCAACACGATGGACGCGATGGTCGGGCACAAGAGCGCGAGGTTCGAGCGTTTCGGATGGGCGTCTGCGCGCTTGGACGACGTAATGGGGTTGCCGGTCGCGTACGCGACGGCGTTGATGGTTATCGGAGCCGCCCCTGGTCGGACGGGTCAGATACTGAGATCTATTAGGTATGCTCCAAGGAGCCATCCCTCATACAACGCCCGGACGTGTGAGGCCGCGTTTGCCGGGGCACTAGGGATAGAGCTCGGCGGGTCGAACCGCTACGGCGATAGGGTCGAGGACCGCGGCCGGATCGGAAGCGGTCGCCGTGCGTCACCCGAAGACATCGATCGTGCCGTCGAGTTGGGCCGTCGTGTCGTCGCCGTAACGACGCTCGTTCTCTTGGTGATCGACGAGGTCACACTGCGATCTGGCAAAGGAAAACGATGAGAATCTCTAGTTTACTCAACGTTCCCGCTATGAGGCGGTTAAAGACGTGAGTACGAGAGTCGCGGTTCCGGTATCGGGGGAGCACGGCGGGGATGGACGAGCTGTAGCCGTCGCACTCGGGATAGATCCGGCAAGCATCCTAGACCTATCCCTCAGCCTGAACCCGGTCGCGCCAGACTTAGGCGAGTTGATCCGCGCTCAACTAGATGCTGGGGCACTCTCGCGCTACCCGGACGCGCACGACGTTCAACTCGCGACGGACGCACTCGCTCAGTGTATCGGCGTTCAGAGTTCCAGAGTCGTGGTAACGGCAGGCGGAGCCGAAGCGATCGCTCTTGTCGCGGCCGAGCTGGGCACGGGATCGGTGAGGGATCCAGACTTTTCGCTCTATAGAAAGTACATACCGACGATTGATCCGAACGGCCCGCTGTTTCGATCGGATCCTAACAACCCGACAGGTCAGCTCGTAGGAGACGCGGATGTGAGTTCGTACCGCGGCGAGTTGAGTGGACCCATGTTGAGTGGAGCCAAGTTGAGTGGACCACTGTGTCACGTATGGGACGAAGCGTTCTACCCTCTGGCGACTGGAAGGTGGAGTCGGTTGAGCACTCCGGGCTGTTCAGATACGGGTTCGACGATCGTGCTCGGGTCGCTCACAAAGGTCTTTGCCTGTCCGGGACTGCGGCTCGGCTACGTGGTAGTGCCGGCCGACGACGGCGAGTCGATCGGCCATCCGGGTCTGTCAACACGGCTTAGGGGTCGCCAACCGCAGTGGCAGGTGGCGACCCCTGCTCTGTGCGCGCTGCCGGACCTCGTAGCGATGGGCGAGGTTGAGAAGTGGGCGAACGCGATCGCGGCGTTGAGGTGTGACCTCGTCGATACTCTCGTCGGCCACGGTCTGTCACCGAGGGATTCGGATGCGAACTTCGTCCTCGTCGACGGTGCGAGCGGTCTGAGGGAGCGGCTCGCTCGCCTTGGGGTGATCGTTCGGGGGTGTCGATCCTTTGGCTTGCCTGACTCGATCCGGATTGCGGTACCCGACGAAGCCGGCCTCGAGCGCCTGGATCGTGCACTTAAGTTGGCAGGTACTGGCGAGTTGGCAGGCGCCAGAGAGTTGGCAGGTACTGGCGAGTTGGCAGGTCGGGGGGAGTGAGTCGATGAGTGCGGGGGCACTGATGGTCTGTGGGACGTCGTCTGACGCGGGAAAGAGTTTTCTCGTGACGGGGCTGTGCCGCGCGTTTGCGAGACGAGGTTTGAAGGTAGCTCCTTTCAAGGGGCAGAACATGGCGCTGAACGCGATGGTGACTTCGAGAGGAGAAGAGATCGGGCGTGCTCAGTGGGCACAGGCGGTAGCGGCGGGCGTCGAGGCCGAAGTTGCGATGAATCCGGTGTTGTTGAAGCCGACCGGGGATAGCGCGAGTCAAGTCGTCGTGATGGGGAGACCGTGGCGCACCCTTCGAGCACGTGACTACCAGGCCGCTAAACCCGAGCTTGTCGGTGTCGTCATGGATGCGTTCTGCGACCTCTGTGAGAGATTCGACCTTGTTATCTGCGAAGGGGCTGGGAGCGCGGCGGAGATCAACCTATTCGATAACGATCTCGTCAATCTGGGATTCGCCGACAGGGCGAAGGTGCCGGCGATCCTGGTCGGCGACGTTGACCGTGGCGGGGTATTTGCGCACCTTTACGGCACCGTCGAGCTACTGCCCGACGAGATGCGTTCGCTCGTGAAAGGGTTCGTGCTCAACAAGTTCCGTGGGGATCGATCGCTACTAGGAGACGCAACGGCGGTGCTTGAGCGGCGCACGAAGATAGCGACGATCGGAGTTGTCCCGACGTTACCGGGTGTGCCGATCGACGCGGAAGACTCGATGTCGGTTCCACACTTTGTCCAGGGCGATCTCCACGGCGGGGAGAGTCGGGAGCGAGGTGAGAGTGTGGAGATAGCGGTGATCCGGCTTCCGAGGATCTCGAACTTCACTGACATGGACGCGCTGGTCTTGGAGGGAAGCACGCGGGTGCGATACGTGGAACACGCGGGGGATCTTGGGCGTCCAGACTTGATCGTCGTTCCAGGGACGAAGTCGACGGTCGCGGACCTCTCTTGGCTGAGAGAGACGGGACTCAGGTCCGCGATCTTGGAGCTCGTGGGCCGGGATCGAAGCGGTAGTTGCATCCTTGGCATCTGCGGTGGTTACCAGATGCTCGGATCGCGGATCGATGACCCGCTCGCAGTTGAGTCGCACGACGCGGCCGCAGACGGACTCGGGCTCTTGGATGTCACGACGGTGTTCGAGCCGGAGAAGACTACTGGTTACGCGAGCGGCCACGAGGTGCGAAGTGGCCACGAAGTGAGCGGATACGAGATCCGCCACGGGCGGTTGCGAGTCGGCCCGAGTGCGACGCCGTGGCTCGCAGCTGATTCGAGTGGAGCGTGCTCTTTAAAGCGTCGAGCGGGGAGTCAGACGGCACTGCTTGGGATCTACGACCCCATCGCTGGGATCTACGGGACGAGCGTTCATGGGCTGTTCGAGTGCGACGCGTTCCGAAAGTCGTTCCTCCAAGAAGTAGCGGGCCGCCGCGGAAAAAAGATCGCGGTTTCAAATATCTCGTTTGCGGGCGAGCGAGAGGCGTACCTCGATCGGATCGCTGACGTGTGCGAGAAGAGCCTAGATATGGCTGCTATCGAAGAGATCATCGAAGCGGGTGTGCACCGATGATTGTCTTCTTGACGAACGCGGACACCGAGATTCTCAGCGTTAGGATAGCTCACGAAAGCCTTCCAGAGGGGTTCCCGTCGCTCAGGGTTAAAAACCCGCACGAACTCACGAACGACTCGGCGACGTCGGACGGCGATAGCAGCCCTGTCGTAGACGAAGACGGCTCTGTCGTGGACTTAGAGGGGGTCGATCTCGTGATGGTGAGGCTGCTCGGCGGGCGTGGATCTTGGGAGGAGGGTTTTGACTCGCTGAGACGGGAGTGCGAGGAGCGTTCGATACCGTTCATGGCGTTCGGCGGCGAGGCGATCGCCGACGCGGAGCTGACAGAGAAGTCAAGTGTTGAAAAGCCGATCGTTCTCCAGGCGTTCGAGTACCTCGTTCAAGGCGGTCCGCGGAATCTCGCGAACTTGCTCCGCTTCGTCGTCGACACGGTGTTGATGGAGGGGTTTGGGTTCGATCCGCCGACAGCGCTGGCCGACTTCGGGGTCTACCGGGAGAGTAGAGAACGAGGCGGTCAGGGTCCGTCGAGGTCCGCGGAGGAGTTAAGAGGTGCTCGAGGGAGGGTCGCGGTCGTCTTCTATCGGGCGCACTTGGTCGCTGGGAATACGAGGTTTGTAGACGATATCTGCGACGCGCTGGAGGCGAGGGATCTGGAGGCGGTCGCGATCTACTGCTACTCGTTGCGCGACTCGGCGCGAGGTGAGATCTCCTCCACGGTCGAGCTGATCGCGAGCAAGGCGCCGGGGGCGGTGATCACGACGGTGCTCGCAGCGGGGTCGCTCGACTCTTTCAACGAGGTCTGGGATCCTGGCGACCTCGCATCCCTCGACGTTCCGGTTATCCAAGCGGTGTGCTCGACGGGCCCCCGGTCGCGATGGCTCGCGTCATCCCAGGGGCTTGCCCCGATAGACGTCGCGATGTCGGTCGCGA
The DNA here is from genome assembly GCA_021794655.1 of Actinomycetes bacterium. Classification (GTDB taxonomy): domain Bacteria; phylum Actinomycetota; class Acidimicrobiia; order Acidimicrobiales; family RAAP-2; genus JAJYQJ01. The sequence goes on from JAJYQJ010000060.1 coordinate 7,074, forward strand.
TTCCGGAGTTCGATGGACGTGTCGTTGGCCCTGTCGTGTCGTTCAAGGAGCAGGTCGACGACGGGGAGAGTATCGGGTCTGACGTTGTCGCGTACCGGAGCGTCCCAGATCGTGTGGATCGCATCGCGGAGTTGGCGGGGCGAATGGCGACGGTTGGATCGATCGAGCGCCGAGAGCGTCGAATAGCGATCGTGCTCTCCGCTTATCCGACGAAACGTAGCCGGCTTGGAAACGCGGTTGGACTCGACACGCCGGCTTCTGTACTCGAGCTCCTCTCAGCGATGAGAGAGGCCGGATATCTAGTTGATCGCATCCCGGCGAGCGGCGATGAGCTGATGGCCGAGCTGGCGGACACCCTCACCTACGATCGAGATACCCTCGACGACGAGCAGGTGCGTGTCGCGGTCGGCCGATGGGGGAGCGATGAGTACGAGAGGTGGTATCGAACTCTCCCAGAAGGTGTGCGTTGTGCGATGGAAGAGGCGTGGGGACGACCGCCCGGTTCGATCTACGTCTCTGAGGCGGCGAGCGACCGAGGCGACGAACAAAGTACAAAGCGAGGCGTGGAGCGCAGCCTCGTGTTCTCCGGCCTGGATCTCGGAGGCGTCGTCGTCGCGGTGCAGCCGCCGAGGGGTTTTGGCGAGAACCCCGTTGCGATATACCACTCGCCGGACCTTCCGCCGACGCATCACTATCTAGGTTTCTACCGTTGGCTGGACGAGTGTTGGGGAGCGGACGCAATTGTTCACGTCGGAAAGCACGGGACGTTGGAGTGGCTGCCGGGCAAGGGAGTGGGTCTGACGAATGAGTGCTTCCCGGACATAGCGCTTGGATCGACGCCGCTCATATACCCGTTCGTCGTCAACGACCCAGGGGAAGGTACCCAGGCGAAGCGCCGGACGCACGCGGTAATCGTCGACCACCTCGTGCCGCCGCTGACAACTGCTGACGTCTACGACGATCTAGCTCGCTTGGAGGCGCTACTCGACGACCACGCACGCGTGGCGGCGCTCGATCCGACGAAGCTTGCTCCGATCCGTGAAAAGGTCTGGGAAGTGATGGTCGAGTCGCGGATCCACCAAGACCTGGGGCTCTTGGACCACGGTCCTGGCCCGTCGTTTGAAGACCCCGCGTTCGACGACTTGCTACTCGAAGTCGACGGCTATCTCTGCGAGCTGAAAGATGCGCAGATCAGAGGGGGGTTGCATACGCTGGGGGTGTCGCCGAGCGGGCAAGCGGAGCTCGATATGGTCGCAGCGATCTGTCGCCTCCCACAAGGCGGCGTCGGATCACTTCGAGATGCCGTCGCAAGAGAGCTCGGCGTCACGCCGACCCGAGGCGGCGAGGCGGACCAGCGTTACTCGCGAAAAGAGATAGATCGTATAGAACAAGAGATCCGGCGCTTGCTGGAGGCGTGCCGGGATCGAGGTTGGAAACACGTCGAGCGAGGAGTTGAGCGTCGAGACGTCGATTCGATACTGAAGTGGGTTTGTGATCGCCTCGTGCCGGCTCTTCACTCCTGCGATCTCGAGATAAGAAGAGTCCTTGACTCACTGGATGGAAGGTTTGTCCCCCCGGGGCCGAGCGGTGCGCCGAGTCGGGGGATGGCTCACGTCTTGCCTACGGGGAGGAACTTCTACTCGATCGATCCAAAGTCGGTTCCGACGCCGCTCGCGTGGGATGTCGGCCAACGTCTCGCGGCGGAGGTCGTCTCTCGCCACGTCGCAGAAGAAGGAAGAGCGCCTACGTCGGTCGCGCTGGTCGTCTGGGGCACGAGTGTGATGCGCACCGGCGGAGACGACGTCGCGGAGGCACTCGCACTCTTGGGCGTTCGCCCGGTCTGGTCGTCGGAAGCGATGAGGGTGAGTGGAGTCGAGCTCGTCTCGATTGAGGAGCTCAAGAGACCGCGGGTGGACGTCACCCTTAGGATATCGGGATTTTTCCGAGATGCGTTTCCCCATGTAGTCAAGTTGTTCAACGACGCGGTCGATCTCGTCCGGGCGGCCGAGGATGAGTCGGAGCTCGACAACCCGCTCTTGGGTGAGCGAAGTGACGATCCAAGGGTGTACGGGCCGAAGCCGGGGAGCTACGGCTCTGGCATCTTGAACGTCATCGAGTCGCGCGACTGGCGCGGCGAAGAAGATCTGGCTGAGGTCTACATGGCGTGGGGGGGGTGGGCTTATCGGGGCCGAGGAGACGGTGAACCGGCGCCGGAGGCGTTTCGACGAAGGCTCGCGGCGGTAGAGGTTGCGGTGAAGAACCAGGACAACAGAGAGCACGACATCTTTGACTCGGACGACTACCTTCAGGACCACGGCGGGATGATCGCGGCGATAAGGGTGCTTTCGGGACGGCAACCGAAGGCGTGGTTCGGAGACTCGGCCGATCCGGCGCACCCGAGGGTGCGCTCCCTTTCTCAAGAGGCGGCACGCGTCGTGAGGACGAGGGTGATCAATCCCAAGTGGCTCGACGCGATGCGGCGCCATGGGTATAAGGGTGCGTTCGAGATGGCGGCGACCGTCGACTACCTATTTGGATACGACGCAACGGCGGGTGTTGTCGAGGACTGGATGTACGAGAGGGTAACGTCGGCTTACGTGGGTGACCCGAAGATGCGCAAGTTCTTTAAAGAGTCCAACCCCTGGGCTCTTGGTGCGATCTCGGAGAGGCTTCTCGAAGCGGCGGAACGTGGACTGTGGAACGCGGAGGACGGATCACTTGAGCTGCTGCGTTCTGCGTTGTTGGAGTCAGAGGGTTGGGAGGAGGACCGTTGAGTTCTATAGCGAACTATCCGATCTCTGCACTTGTCGGCTGCGAGGAGTTGACGCTCGCACTCGTGCTGTGTGCGGTTGATCCGGCGATCGGTGGAGTGTTGCTGAGGGGGGAGAAGGGCAGCGCTAAGACGACGGCGGCGAGGGGTTTGGCGGCGATTCTCGCCGACGATGCCCCATTTGTCGAGGTGCCCCTCGGGGCGAGCGAGGATCGCGTCGTCGGGTCGCTCGATTTGAAGTCCGTGTTGAGCGATGGGGAGTACCGCTTTCAACCCGGGATACTGTCGAACGCGAACGGTGGAGTCCTCTACATTGACGAAGTGAACCTCTTGGCGGACCACCTCGTCGACGTCTTGTTGGACGTCGCGGTCTCCGGGGTGAGTCGCGTCGAGCGCGACGGGATATCGCACGAGCACCCGTCGAGGTTCGTACTCGTAGGTTCGATGAACCCCGAAGAAGGTGAGTTGAGGCCACAGCTCCTGGACCGCTTCGGCCTGTCGGTGAACGTGACCGCGCCAAAGGACCCTGAGCTGCGAGCAGAGGCGGTGCGAAGAAGGATCGCGTTCGACGCGGATCCGAAACGGTTTCTAGATAGGTGGGCTCTTGAGCAAGACTCGTTGATCTCGCGGCTCTCCAAAGCCGAACCGGTCCCCTTGGAGAGTGGACTCGACGAACGCGTCGCGAAGCTCTGCTCCGTGGCCGGTGCGGAGGGGTTGAGGGCTGACTTGGTGATATGTCGGGCCGCGGCGGCGTTGGCGGGCTGGGAGGGCAAGACGAGCGCTGGAATCGAAGAGGTCGTCAGGGTCGCTCCGATGGCTCTGTCACACCGGCGCGGGTCACCGTTTACGAAGAACCTCGCGGAACGCCCGGGGCTGGACGACCTGCTCGAAGAGATGAGGAGTGACGACGGGCGCTCGACCAGTTCGGACCGGCCCAGTACCCCAGGCCATCCCGGCGAGTCGAGCCATCCCGGCGAGTCGAACCAGCCCGGCGACTCGAACCAGCCCGGCGAGTCAGGGGGCAGGGGTGAGCCTGAGAGCGACGGAGAGGAGCGAGTTGTCGGCGGCGACTACGACGGGCCTGCCTCGGGCGATGAAGAGGGTGGGAGTCTTGAACTCGGTGGAGTACGAGATGCCAACCGAGCACCGTTTCACTCGCTCGTGGAGAAGCGACGTCTAGCCAACAGGCGAGGACGTTCATCGTATCTCTCTGGCGCACGTGGCAAGCGTCTTGGCGGATCCGAGTCCGCGGGACGCGTCGTGAGCACCGGGGTAGTTATGGAGGAAGCTGCATCGAACAGAGCGAAGGTCTCCGCGGTTGGCACGGTTGTTGCGGCGATATCGCGTAACGCGACGGCCGCGGGCCCTGAGCGATCCGATCGGGTGTCGATCGCTCCAGAAGATCTGCGTGCCGTGGCGTTCGAAGCGCCTGTGGCGAGCCTGGTCATCTTTGTAGTGGATGCGTCGGGGTCGATGGGGGCGCGGGAACGGATCGAGGCGGCGAAGGCGGCGTTGATGGGGATACTCGCGAATGCGTACGAACACAGAGATCGCGTTGCGTTGATTGCGGTTAAAGGAGAGGGGGCGGAGGTCGTAGTGAGGCCGACGGGGAGTGTTGAGGTAGCGAAGGCCCGTCTGGAGGGTCTGAGGACGGGAGGGAAGAGCCCACTCGCGGCCGGCCTCAGACTCGCGGTTCGCTTGGCGGAAGAGTCACGCGAGAAGGCGTATCCGCTGATCGTTCTCGTCTCGGACGGACGGGCGACTTGGGCAGAGGACGGGGTGGACCCGGTAGAGGCGGCGATGGACGCGTCGGATGAGATAGCGAGGAAAAAGATCGACGCGGTTGTGGTCGACTGTGAAGGAGGAGGGACGAAGCTGGGTCTATCTCGGAGGCTGGCCGAGCGAATGGGTGCTCATCTCGTCTCTAGCGAGGCTCTCGAGTTCTAAGGCTCTCGACTGTTAAGAGCCGAGGTGGGGCGTCATGAGCCGACGGCGTGGACCCCGCCGTCGACGTGGAGGATCTCGCCGGTCGTCATCTGGAACCAGTTGGAGAAGAGCGCGACGCAGGCACGAGCGACTGGGTCGGCGTCGTGGACGTCCCATCCGAGCGGGGCTCGTGTCGCCCAGGTGTCTTCGAACGAAGCGAAGCCGGGGATCGACTTGGCGGCCATCGTTCGCACCGGTCCGGCGGCGACGAGGTTGACGCGGATCTTGTCGGGGCCGAGGTCTCTCGCGAGGTAGCGCGATAGTGACTCGAGGGCTGCTTTGGCGACTCCCATCCAGTCGTAGAGAGGCCACGCGACCGACGCGTCGAAGTCGAGAGCGACGACGGAGGCGCCGCCGTTAGAGCTGGCCGCTCTAAGGAGGTCTCTAAAGGGGTCGATGATCGCCTTTAAGGAGTAGGAGGAGACCTGGAGGCCGGTTGCGACTTGGTCCCAGTTGGCGGTGAACATCCCGGATCCGAGACACTCAGGGGGTGCGAAGCCGATAGCGTGGAGTATCCCGTCGAGGGATTCCCAGCGGTTCCTCAGATGCGCGGCGGCGGCGTCGATCTGCTCGGGATCGGTGACGTCCATCTCTAGGACGTCGACATCGCCGGGAAGCTTTCTTGCGGTGCGGCGCGTCAGAGAGAGGCCCCTGCCGGCGCCGGTCAAGACGACGTCGGCGCCCTCGTTGATGGCGAGGCTGGCGACGGAGAAGGCGAGTGAGGCGTCGGTGAGGACGCCGGTTACCAAGATGCGCTTATCGGTCAAGATTCCCATTGCACGAGAGACTAGATCATCGTAGCGGTGATCGGGTGTTTTCAGCGGATTCGAGCTGGTTGTGAACGTGGCGTTTAGATGTGAGACAGTTAGAGGGTGGAGATAGGGATACTTGGAGGAACGGGACCGGCGGGGCGAGGGCTAGCGGCTCGCTTGGCGGCGAGTGGTGTTGGAGTCGTGCTGGGGTCGCGAGACGAGCGGAGGGCGGAGCTGATAGCGGGTGAGCTCAGTCTTTCGCTGCCGAAGGGCGCGATAGGTGTAGAGGGTGCGAGTAACGAAGAGGCCGCTCGGGCCGAGATCGTCGTCGTCGCGACGCCGTGGGAGTCGACGACGAGTGTGATAACGCCGCTTGAGCCGCTGCTCGTCGGGAAGGTGGTGATTTCGATGGTCAACGCGCTCCAGAAGGAGGGACGAGAGATGCTGGCGCTGATCCCACCGAGGGGATCGGTCGCGGCGACGATTCAGGCGACCCTCCCGCAGTCGCTCGTCGCGGCGGCGTTCCACCACCTACCGGCCTCTGAGATGTTAAACCTTGACTCAGGGCTGTCTGCGGACGTCTTGGTCTGTTCGGATCATCGAGAGGCGATTGATAAGACGATCGCGCTGGTGGATCGAATGGAGGGTCTACGTGGGCTCAATGCCGGTAGTTTGCACCAGGCGATGGCGATAGAGGCGTTCACCGCGGTGTGTATCACTGTCAACATCGCAAGTCGTGCGCACAGCTCGGTTCGGATGAGTGGGATCTGAGCGTTGGCGTCACGGTCTCGAAACGGCGTGTAGGCGTGGTTCGACTTTTTGAGACCGCGCACGAAGCAGTGGTGGACCTGGAGCTGGATCGCTTGGTCAAGATCTACGTGTGCGGGATAACTCCGTACGACTCTGCACACCTCGGTCACGCGAAGGTCTACTTAACCTTCGACGTCCTCCAGAGGCGGCTTCGTGATCTCGGCCACGAAACTCGTTGTGTGAGAAACGTGACCGACGTCGACGACGATATCTTGAGGAAGGCCCGTGAACTCGGTGTGCACTACTTGGATCTGGCGGCCGAGGAGATGGCACGATTCGATGCGGACATGGCTCAGTTGGGGCTCGTGCCGACCTGGGCGGAACCCCGGGCGACGTCGGCGATCTCGGAGATACTGTCGTTGATTGGCCAGGCGATCGACCGGGGGTACGCGTACGAGTCGAACGGGAGCGTCTACTTCGACGTGTCGAGGGTTTCTAGCTTTGGTGAGCTGAGCCACCTCGGTAAAGACGCGATGGTGGAGCTTGCGAGGGATAACGGTGGTAATCCCGAGGACCCGAACAAGGACGATCCGCTCGACTTCGTCTTGTGGCAGCCGTCGCTGAGCGACGAACCGGCGTGGGAGTCTCGCTACGGTCCGGGCCGTCCCGGCTGGCATGTCGAGTGCTCCGCACTCGCGATTAGAGAGCTCGGGGCGACGATCGACATTCACGGCGGCGGCAGGGATCTCGTGTTTCCACATCACGAGTGTGAGAGGGTGCAGTCCGAGTCGGTTACGGGGGAGAAGTTCGTGCGGTACTGGCTCCACGTCGGACTGGTCGGATACGAGGGGGAGAAGATGTCGAAGTCCCTCGGGAACCTCGTGTTCGTCGGTGAGTTGTTAAAGGAGTGGGAGCCACAAGTAGTGCGTCTCGCACTGCTTTCACATCACTACCGAGAAGATTGGGAGTGGACGGGAGCTGAACTTAAAGACGCGAGCCGCCGGCTCGACGTTTGGCGCGCCGCACAAGGTGGGAAAGGGTCGTTCGCGGACGAAACGTTGCCGGATCCGGCGTCGCTCGTCGAAGTCCGCGAGCGTCTCGATGACGATCTCGACACCCCTGGGGCTCTTCGCGCGATCGACGAGCGGGCGAGACGCGACGAGCCGATATTGAAGGCGGCCGAGCTACTCGGTGTCGGCGTGGATCGTCTATGATGGGCGCTTTGAGTGTTAGAACCGGCCCACCCCGGGCGAGCGACCGGATGAGCGACCGGCCGAGCGATAGATAGACGAGCGAGGACCGATTGGAAAGCGTTGAGGAGACCGTGGAGGTATACCTGCCCGACGGTTCGACGAAGTCCCTCCCAGCAGGCTCGACAGGTCGCGACGTTGCGGTCGCGATCGGACGACGCCTCGCGAGAGACGCGGTCGCGGTGAGAGTAGACGGCAAAGAGATGGATTTGGATACGACGTTGCCGCGAGAGGCACACGTTGGGGTCATCACAGAGACGACCGAAGAGGGACGTGAGATCATCCGGCATTCGACGGCGCACGTCTTGGCTCAGGCGGTCCTGCGTCTTTGGCCGGGGGCACGCTACGCGATAGGTCCGGTGATCGAGGGCGGGTTCTACTACGACTTCGAGTTGCCGAACGGCGCCCACTTCAGCGACGACGATCTGGAACGGATCGAAGAGGAGATGCGCGCGATCGTCGCGGAGGACCAGCCGTTTGTTCGATCCGAACACAGCTTCGAAGACGGCCTCGCGATCTTTTCCGAGCAGCCGTTCAAGCGTGAGATTATCGAGGCGGTAAGGGAGGGAGTGAGGGAGATCGACGTGAGGGACGAAGAGGGGACCGCGCCGGTGCAGGTCTCGACGTACTGGAACTCTCCGGCGTTCACCGATCTTTGCAGGGGTCCTCACGTGCCCTCTACGGGACGTCTTGGACACTTCAAGTTGACGAGGGTTGCGGGGGCGTACTGGCGCGGCGACGAAAAACGCGAGCAGCTCCAGAGGATCTACGGGACCGCGTTCGAGTCGGAGAAGGCCCTAAGAGAACACTTGGAACGGATCGAGGAGGCGGAGCGCCGGGATCATCGCAAGCTGGGCGCACAACTCGACCTGTTCTCGTTTCCCGACGAGATCGGCTCGGGGCTCGCGGTGTTCCATCCAAAAGGTGGGTTGATCCGGATGCTCATCGAGGACTACTCGCGCAAGCGCCACATGGAGGCGGCCTACGAGTTCGTGAACACGCCGCATCTCGCGAAAGAAGAGCTATTTAGGACTTCGGGGCATCTCGAGTGGTTCGCGGAGGGGATGTTCCCGCCGATGGAGGTCGACGAGGCGCAACGTTACTACTTGAAACCGATGAACTGTCCGTTTCATATTCTCATCTTCAAGTCCCACCAGCGCTCCTACCGGGAACTCCCGCTCAGGCTCTTCGAGTTCGGAACGGTCTATCGCTACGAGAAGTCCGGGGTCGTTCACGGTCTGACCCGGGTGCGTGGGATGACCCAAGACGACGCGCACATATTCTGCTCGCGCGAGCAGATGAGAGAAGAGCTCGACTCGATCCTCGGGTTCATCTTGAGCCTGCTCGGCGACTTTGGCCTAAACGAGTTCTTCTTGGAGCTCTCGACCCGACCGGAGGGAAAGGCGGTCGGGAGTGACGAAGACTGGGAGGAGGCGACCGAGACGTTGAGGGGGGTGGCCGGTGAGAGAAGCATCGACCTCGTGATGGACGAGGGTGGGGGGGCGTTCTACGGTCCAAAGATCTCGGTTCAGGCACGTGACGCGATCGGGCGTACTCACCAGATGTCGACGATCCAACTCGACTTCCAAGAGCCGGTGCGTTTTGGCATGGAGTACGTCGGCGCGGATAACGCGCGGCATCGCCCGATCATGATCCACCGGGCTCTGTTCGGGTCGATCGAGCGGTTCATCGCGATCCTGATCGAGCACTACGCGGGCGCGATGCCGGTGTGGCTATCCCCCGAGCAGGTCCGCGTCCTGCCGGTGCGCGACGATCATGACGGCTACTGTGACGAGGTGGTGGCGCTCCTCAAACACGCCGGTGTCCGCGCGAGCGCGGATCGTGCCGAAGAACCGCTCGGCGCCCGCGTTCGTAAGGCGAAGCTGATGAAGATTCCCTACATTCTCGTCGTCGGGGACGACGACGTAAACGACGGGACGCTCGGGGTTAACCGTCGGGGTTCGGATCGTCCCGAGCGAGGTGTCGCTGTCGCGGGGTTCGTCGAGTCGGTTGCGAAGGAGGCCCATGGGCCTTGATCAACTCTGGGCCGGTTGGCGCTATGAGTACGTGACGTCGGCGACGGAGCTGGACCGAGACGCGGGAAACGGCGGATGCGTGTTCTGCCGGATCAAAGAGAGCGGTGGGCCGTCGGATCAAAACGGAGTGTTGTGGCGCGGACAACACTCGTTCGCGGTGATGAACCTATACCCCTACACGAGTGGACACATCCTTGTACTGCCGAATCGACACGAGTCCGACGTCAACTCACTCTCGCGTGAGGAGTCGATTGAGCTTTGGGATACCGCGTTGTGCGCGACGAGAGCGATCGAGGCGGCTTTCAAACCCGACGGGATGAACTTAGGGGCGAACCTCGGTCGAGCGGCCGGAGCGGGGATCCCGCTCCACCTCCACCTCCACGTCCTTCCGCGGTGGTCGGGTGACACGAACTTCATGACACCGGTCGCGAATACGCGGGTGATCTCCGAGTCGTTCGAGTCGACGTGGGCGCGGCTCCACGCGGCGTGGCCTAACGATCGCTGACCGGCGTCGCGTTGTGGTCGACGGGTTTGTCGACCTGGTGGTGTGAGCGCATTCCAAACGATACGAAGAGTGCTGTTGAGATCGCGAGGTAAGTCACCCATACGGAGACTTGGAGGACGCTTGGTTGGTCGGCGTATCCGAGGAGACTATGGAAGACGTCGCCGATTGAACTGCTCTCGTTCATGAACCCCGTTGTGTTCCAGACGACGTGGTCGAGGAAGGGTAGCCAACCGAGTTGCTGCATGTTCTCTACCGCGTCAGCGAGGAGGCCGGCGGCGAATACCATCAAGACGACACCGATGACACGAAAGAAGAGCGCGAGGTTGAGCCGGCGGCCCATCTTGAAGATCGCGTAAGCGATCGCGAGGGATAGCGCCAAGCCGAGTACGGCCCCGATGAGCAAGCCCCGGCCGTGGAGGCCTGTCGGGGACTGCCTGCTCGCTGCGAAGACGATCGCCAACGTGAACACCATCGTCTCGAGTCCTTCGCGACCGACGGCCTGGAAGCTGAGCGCGGCGAGTCCAAAGCGGGCCTTTCCGTCGAGAGCCTCTTGGGATCTGCGCTGGATGTCAGCCTTCATCGTGCGGCTGTGGGACTGCATCCAAAACGTCATATACGTAAGCAGCGCTGTTGCGATTAGAAACGTGCACGTCTCAAAGATCGTCTGGACGGTCGAACCCTCGTAGCGATTGATGAGTAGGTACGCGGCGACCCCTCCGCCGGCGACCAGGATCAACGCGGCGCCGACCCCCATGAAGACGTCCCGGAAGTGTGCCCGTTGGCCGGCCTTGTCGAGGTAGGCGAGCAATATCGCGACGATCATGCTCGCCTCGATCCCCTCGCGCAAGAAGATGACGAAGGTCGGAATCATCGAATTACCGCAGTACGAGCACCCATAGTTACAATATGAGGTAACCCTAATATTAACGCTCTGTCAAATGTAGGCACTCAGGTCGAGCGGGCGGCCTCCGTAGAGTTCTGGCCTCGTTGTGGACCACCTGACCGCGGTGGAACTGGTTGCTCGTCTGGGCTGCACGGTGGTTGCGTCGGGCCACTGCTTTTACCAGCGCTGACACTCGGCGATCCAAGACGGTGCCAATGGTGGCTTTCCCGGGCGCAACCTAGTCGAGCGAGAGGACTGCCCGAAGCGCCTCCTCGACCGATTGCATCTCGGCCGGACCAAGGCGTCCGGCGAACCCCCCAAGGCGTACCTGGGGATCGATAACGGTGAGCTGCTCAACCATTACCCGGGTCTTAGCGCCGCCGATCTCTATCTCCGGTCGGAACGATGCCTCCCGGCGACCGGTGGATGTCGGCGCGATTATCCAGGTCGAGAGCGGCAGGTCGTCAGACTGGACCACGACAGCGTAACGTCCACCGGCTTGCTCGTGTCCACGGGGTTCCCTCGGGGCTTTCAGGCGGTAGATGTCACCACGCACGTATCGCCCCCATCTCCGCTGCCAGCTTCCGAGAAGCCGCGACGTCATCAGGATCGTCGATCAAAGCTCTTGCCTCTGCCCGCAAGCGCGCCTGCCTCTCCTCTCGCTCTGCTGCGAGAATCGCAGCTCTCACCGCTGCGGAGCGAGACTGCCCTTTGACCGTGAGAGCATCGAGAGCCCGTTCCACATCAGGGTCAGTACGAATTGTAAGTGTACTCACAGTACAGATTGTAACACAATATGGCAAGTTACTCCGTTGCCGGGACACTCAGCATGTCTCAGATCACTACCTACCCGGCGCCGTCCTTGATGCGCTCATAGTCTCGGGCGCCACCTTCGACGGCCGTATGCCGTGAACCTCCCCGCCCTTACGGACGGGGCTTCTGGCTCCGCCGCTTGGTTAGGGTTACCTGGCATCACATCCCTCACGTCACCGCGACCAACGGGTCTGGCTTAGAAAAGCTGGTGGATGAGTTTGTTTGCTTCGGTTTGCTAGGCAGGGAAGACCCCGCCAAGGCCCGGTTCTGGGCGCTACTCAGGGCTCTGGTCGCCATGTGATTAGCTCGGCGGCGCTGCACCATATGGTGTGCCTTGCTCTGGTCTGGTGACCAGCGCTTGACAGCCTCGAGATTCGTGACACAGATGACAACATCTGGTCCTATTGGGACGTAGTCCCCGTACAACGCTTTTTGGAAGACGTTGATCGCTCCTATAGCGTCTCGGTGACAGA